>NZ_JBJMIE010000138.1:0-22721 GCF_045807065.1 Actinophytocola sp.
CGATGATGCGCTGGGTCGAGGAGGGCGAGAACCTCCGCGAGCTGGCCGCGCGGACGTTCGACGGCGCCGGCTCCTGGGGCAACGGCGGCGCCATGCGGGTCGCGCCGCTCGGCGCGTGGTTCGCAGGCGACCCTGCCCGGGCGGCGGCCGAGGCCGAGGCCTCCGCGCTGGTCACCCACACCCACCCGGAGGGCGTGGCCGGCACCGTCGCGACCGCGGTCGCCGCGGCGGCCGAGCCGGCCGCGATGTACGACGAGGTCCTCCGGCACACCCCGGCCGGCCAGGTGCGGGACGGCATCGAGGCCGCGGCGGAGATGCCGGACGCGTCACCGGCGGAGGCCGCCGTGCAGCTGGGCAACGGCAGCGCCTTGAGCGCCCCGGACACCGTGCCGCTGGCACTGTGGGTGGTCGCCCGTCACCCGAACGATTACGCGGCGGCCCTCCGGACGGTCGCCCCGGTCGCGTGGGACACCGACACCGTGTGCGCGATCGCCGGCGGCATCATCGCCGGCCGGGTCGGCGAGGACGGCATCCCGCCGGAGTGGCGCCGGTCGACCGAGCCGCTGCCCGACTGGGTGGTGCGATGAAGGACGCGTTCATCGCATCCCGGGTGTGACGGCGGCCCAGTCCAGGGTCACCTCGCCCAGGCGCCACCGGCGGCGGGTGTCGCGCACCGGCCAGTCGGTCTTCAGCAGTGCGACCGTCTCGACCCAGCGGGCGCGGGGGCCGAAGTTGGCGAACGGCGCGGCGTGCGCCCAGCAGCGGTCCAGCGCGGTGAACAGGGCGTGCACGCGTTCACCCGGCACGTTCCGGTGGATGAGCGCCTTCGGCAGCCGTTCGGCCAGGTCCGAGGGCTGGTCGAGGTCGGCCGGCCGGCAGGCCAACGTGAGGGTCGAAGGGCCGGTCGCGTCGAGGGTGACCCAGCAGCAGCGCCGGCCCAGCTCGTCACACGTGCCCTCGACCAGCAGCCCACCCGGCGCGAGCCGCGAGGTCATGGTGGTCCAGGCACCCGCCACCTCGGCCTCGGCGTACTGCCGCAGCACGTTGAACGCCCGCACCAGCACCGGCCGCGTGCCGGCCAGCTCGAACCCGCCCCGGTGAAACGCCAACCGCGGCGGATCGGCGGCCGGTGCCGCCGCGTCCACCCGCTCCTGGTCGATCTCCAGCCCGAGTACCCGCACGTCCGGCCGGATCGACGCGAGCCGCCGGGCCAGCTCGACCGTCGTGACGGGCGTCGCGCCGTAGCCGAGGTCCACGACCAGCGGGTCGGCCGCGTCGGCGAGGACCTTCGCCACCCACGGCGTGCCGGTGAGCCAGCGGTCCGACCGGCGCAGCCGGTTCGGGTTGGTGGTGCCGCGGGTCGGGTTGCCGAGCGGCTTCGCCGAGCGAACACCGGCCACGGTCAGGCGTGCTCGGCCAGCCACTTCTCGGCGTACTCCGCCTCGGTCGCGAGCAGCTTGGTGACCTGCTCGGCGACCACCTTCTCGATCTTGCCGCCGATCAGCGGGATGCCGACCTTGACCTCCGCGTCGACCACCTGCTCCGTCCCGTCGCCCTTGGGGACGAGCCGGCTCGCGAACCTGATCTCGGCCGGGACGCCGTTGATCGTGGCCCTGCCGGTCGACTCACGGCCACGCCAGTGCTCCTCCCGCTCGACGACCAGGTCGCCGGACAGGATCGAGCGCACCGCGCCGGGCAGGTGCCGGGCGTCGACGCCCTGGCGGAGGCGGATGTCGGCGCCGTCGTCGCTGGTCCGGTGGTCGAGCAGCGCGGCGCCCTTACCGCCGATGTCCCGCAGGCGAGCGGTGAGGAACGCCTCGTCGACGAGTGTCGCGTGGACGGTGCCGACGGGCGCGGGGAAGGTCGCGCGGTGCTCGAAGCGGCTGGGCATGAACGGGAGGTTACCGTTGGTCTCCATGACGAGCCTCCCCCTCGCCGCGGTGCCACTCTCCGGGTACACGACCCTGCGGGTCGGCGGCCCTGCCACCCGGTTCGTGTCGGCCGAGTCCGCGGAGGAGGTCGTGACCGCGGTCCGGGCCGCCGCCGCCGACGACCTGCTGGTGCTCGGTGGCGGCTCCAACCTGGTGATCTCGGACACGGGCTTCACCGGCACCGTCGTGCGGGTCGCCAACCGCGGCGGCAAGATCGACTCGCTGGGCGAGGGCCGCGTGGCCCTGACCGTCGAGGCCGGCGAGGACTGGGACGCGGTCGTCCGGCAGACCGTCGAGGCGGGCCTTGGCGGGCTGGAGTGCCTGTCCGGCATCCCCGGCTCGGTCGGCGCGACGCCCGTGCAGAACGTCGGTGCCTACGGCGTCGAGATCAGCCAGCTGCTGATCTCGGTGGACCTGCTGGACCGCGCGTCCGGCGAGGTCCGCACCCTGGCCGCGGCCGAGCTGGCGCTGGGCTACCGGACGAGCATGCTCAAGAACACCGAACGCGCGGTCGTGCTCCGGGTGCGGTTCGAGCTGGCGGACGGCGGCCTGTCCGCGCCGATCCGCTACACCGAGCTGGCGCGGGTGCTCGGCGTGCGGCAGGGCAGGCAGGTGCCGGCCGCGGACGCACGGGCCGCGGTGCTGGAGCTGCGCCGCGGCAAGGGCATGGTCCTCGACCCGGACGACCACGACACGTGGAGCGTCGGCTCGTTCTTCACCAACCCGATCGTCACGCAGGCGGAGCTGCCCGCGGTCCTGGCGCGGATCGCCTCGGTGGTGGGTGAGGGCACCCCGGTGCCCCAGTACCCCGCGGGCGTCGGCACGTCGAAGCTGTCGGCGGCGTGGCTCATCGAACGCGCCGGCTTCGCGAAGGGATACCCGGGCGACACCGCGCCGGCCGCCCTGTCCAGCAAGCACACCCTGGCCCTCACGAACCGCGGCTCCGCCACCACCGACGACGTCCTCACCCTGGCCCGGGAGATCCGCGACGGCGTGCACACGAGGTTCGGCGTGACCCTGCAGCCGGAACCGGTGCTGGTGGGCTGCGTGCTCTAGAAGTCCAGGTCAAGCTCCTCTTCGGACGGCACGTCGAACATCACGGACGCACACCGTTCGTTCCAGTCCTGTCCGTGCCACGCGAGATTCTCCGCAACCTGCTCCGCGAACACCGTGGCCTCACCCGCGCGGCAGGAGTGCGTACAGCACCGGAGGGAGCCCTGCCACCACTGTCGCCACCGCAACAAGTACGCGGGCGGGTAGCCCGGTGCCGGCCACTTCACTCGTCGGAGCCGCGGGCGGCCCACAGGTTGAACGCCACGCCGATCGCGAGGGCCGCCGACGCCAGCAGCACGTACGCCGGCACCCAGCGCGCGATCACCGCGACCAGCGTCACCACGCAGAGGATCGCGAAGGCGCCCGCGGTCAGCGCGGACACGGCGCTGGGTGGCCGGCGCACGCCCCTACTCCCGGTGCACCCGCGACGCCGATGCCTGGGCGCGCGGCTTCATGACGATCTGGTCCAGGTTCACGTGCGGGGGCCGGGTCACCGCGAACGCCACGACCTCGGCCACGTCGTCCGCGGTCAGCGGGGTCAGTCCGTCGTACACCCCGGCCGCCCGCTCGGCGTCGCCGTCGAAGCGGACCAGGGAGAACTCCGTCTCGACCAGACCGGGTGCCACCTCCGTGAACCGCACCGGCTCGCCGAGCAGTTCGCCGCGCAGCGTCCGGTGCAGTGCCGACTGCGCGTGCTTCGCGCTCGTGTAGCCGGCGCCGTTGTCATAAACCTCATACGCCGCGACGGACGTGATCGTCACCACGTGCCCGTCGCCGGAATCGACCAAAGCGGGCAGGAGCGCCTTGGTCATGCGCAGTGTGCCGAGGACGTTCGTCTCCCACATCCCGCGCCAGTGGTCCTCGTCCGCGGACGCGACCGGCGCGAGGCCGAGGGCGCCGCCGGCGTTGTTCACCAGCACCCGGCACGGGCCCGCTGCCTCGACGAACGCCGAAACCGACGCGGGATCCGTCACGTCGAGCTGGAGGGCCACGCCGTCGATCGCGGCGGCCAGTTCGGTGAGCCGGTCGAGCCGTCGCGCGCCCACCACCACCCGGAAACCGGCCTTCGCCAGGTGTCTGGCGGTGGCGGCGCCGATGCCCGAGCTCGCTCCGGTAACAATCGCTGTGCCGAGGTTGTTCACCCCTTAAGCATCCACGCTTCGGGGTAACCAACCCGATGGAGCGGTTTCGCGTGACCACAGTCACACTTTCAGGGGCACATCCTTGACGGCCGTGGGGCGTCCTTATTCGCAGAGGGACTAAGTCAGTCGGAGGTTTGAACGGTGAGATCCGGACGGCGGTTGATGGGCGCGGCGACGACAGTGGTCGCCGCCATCGCCTTGCTCACGTCCTGCACGTCGAGCGAGGGTGGGAGCGCGAACCCCGTCGACAAGAAGGAAATGCCGGCCAAGATCGCCTTCGCGCCCGCGGACGGCGCGAAGGACGTGGCGGTGACCGACCCAGTCAAGATCACCGCGTCCGGCGGTGAGCTGACCGCGGCCACCGTGACGAACCCGGAGGGCCAGCCGATCAAGGGCCAGCTCGCCGCGGACAAGAAGAGCTGGACCAGCGCCGAGGTCCTCGGCTACGGCAAGACCTACAGCTACACGGCCACGGCCAAGAACCCGAAGGGCAAGGAGAGCACCCAGAAGGGCTCCTTCTCCACGCTGACCCCTGGCTCGACGCCCCGCGCGACGATCAACCCCAGCGACAACGCGACGGTCGGCGTCGGCATGCCGGTCAGCGTCAAGTTCCCCGAGGGCGGCCCGGCCAAGGAGGAACGGGCAGCCGTCGAGAAGGCGCTGAAGATCGAGACGTCCCAGCCCGTCGAGGGCTCGTGGGCGTGGATCAGCAAGAGCCAGGTCGACTGGCGGCCCAAGGAGTACTGGCCGGCGAACACGCAGGTCAAGGTCACCGCGAACCTGTACGGCCTGTCCTACGGCGGCGGCGCCTACGGCAAGGCGGACCTGACGACGAGCTTCACCGTCGGCCGCAACCAGGTCGTGAAGATCCACACGCCGGACCACGTCATGAACGTCTACCGCGACGGCCAGCTCACCGCGAGCTACCCGTCCAGCAACGGCCTCGACGGCGACCCGGACCGCACCACGCCCAACGGCACGGTCATCGTGATGGAGAAGGACCCGATCGGCGACTTCTCCAACCCGAAGTACGGGTACACGAACGTGATGAAGAAGTGGGCCGTGCGCATCTCCAACCACGGCGAGTTCATCCACGAGAACAACGACAACGCCGCCAACATCGGCAAGAAGAACAGCTCACACGGCTGCGTCAACCTGCTGGAGACCGACGCCAAGGCCTACTTCGACAGCGCCTTGATCGGCGACCCCGTGGAGATCACCGGCTCGGTGGCCAACTACCCGACCACCTCGGACGTGTTCGACTGGCTCATCTCCTGGGACCAGTGGAAGTCCATGTCGGCGCTGACCTGACAGCAGCGGAGGAGCCTCCCGCCGGACTGACCGAAGAGCGGGCTCGGGAGCCAGGGACGAGCGACGAGCCCGCGATGGGGGAAGGGGGCGCCAGGCGGATGAGCGCAGCGGCCCAGTCGGTCCAGCACCACCTCCGTGGCGCCGAGGGCGTGCGGATCGCGGTGCGCGCCCTCGGCGACCCGCAGTCGCTGCCGATCGTGTTCGTGCACGGCTGGGCGTCGTCCAGCCGTGCCTGGACCGAGCAGCTGACGGACCTGGACCTGGCCGCGCGGCACCGGCTCATCGCCGTCGACCTGCGCGGCCACGGCGCGTCGGACGTGCCGCTGACCGGCTACGACCGGGCGTCGGCCTGGGCCGACGACATCGCCGCCGTGCTCGCCTTCGCCGGTGCGCCCGCGGTGCTCGTCGGCTGGTCGTACGGCGGCCTGGTCATCACCGACTACCTGCGTGAACGCGGCACCGCCGGGGTCGCCGGCCTGGTGCTGGTCGGCGCGCTCACCGAGCTGGGCCGCGGCCATCCCGGCGGCGCGGTGGGCAGCGCCTGGGACGGCATCATGCGTGCGGTCCTGTCCGAGGACCCGGACGAGGCCGTGCCCGCGCTGACCACGCTCGCGAAGCGGATGGCCGCCACGCCACGACCAGGTGCGGAGATCCAGCGGCAGGTCGGCGAGATGCTCGCGGTGCCGCCGAACGTCCGGAAAGCCCTGTTCCGGCGGGATGTGGCGAGCGCGGACGTGCTGGCGGCGGTCGACGTGCCCACCCTGGTCGTGCACGGGACCGACGACACGGTGGTGGACCCGAGTAGCGCGAGGTACTCGGCCGGGAAGATTCCGGGCGCCGTCGTGCGTTGGTTCTCATCGACAGGACACATGCCGTTCACAGAAAGTCGCGAGGAGTTCACCGCGGCCCTGATCGAGTTCGCGGGGTCGATCACCACCAACTGAGTCGGGGGTCGATGTGTCGGTCCGAGATGGATCCGTCGTGAGGCTGCGCAGGCTGCCCAGGCGGGTGGCTGTGCTGTCCCTGCACACGTCGCCGCTGGAGCAACCGGGCACCGGCGACGCGGGCGGCATGAACGTCTACATCACCCAGACCGCGACGAGGATGGCCAGGCAGGGCGTCGCCGTCGAGGTGTTCACCCGCGCCACGTCCTCCGACCTGCCGCCGACCGCCGAGCTGGCGCCCGGCGTGCTGGTTCGGCACGTGACCGCGGGGCCGTACGAGGTGCTGGCCCGCGACGAGCTCCCCGCGCAGCTGTGCCCGTTCACCGCCGGTGTGCTGCGGGCCGAGGCGCGGCACGAGCCGGGCTACTACGACCTCGTGCACTCGCACTACTGGCTGTCCGGCCAGGTCGGCTTCCTGGTGCGGGACCGCTGGGGCGTGCCGCTGGTGCACTCGGCGCACACCCTGGCCAGGGTCAAGAACGCGGCGCTCGCCGAGGGTGACACCCCCGAGCCGCGGCTGCGGGAGATCGGCGAGCAGCAGGTGGTCGACGAGGCCGACCAGCTCATCGCGAACACCAACGTGGAGGCCGCGCAGCTCAGCGACCTGTACGGCGCGCCGGCTGACAAGGTGGTCACGATCGCGCCGGGCGTGGACCTCGACCTGTTCCGGCCGGGTTCGCGGGCGGTGGCCCGGCAGGCGCTCGGCATCTCTCCGGACGCCGTGGTCCTGGCGTTCGTCGGCCGGATCCAGCCGCTGAAGGCGCCGGACGTGCTGCTGCGGGCGGCCGCCGAGATGCTCGCGCGGGGCGCGGTCGACCGGTCGCGACTGGTCGTCGTGGTCGTCGGCGGGCCGTCCGGGACCGGGCTCGAGGCGCCGACCGCGTTGCAGGAGCTGGCCGCGTCCCTCGGCATCGCCGACGTCGTCCGGTTCCTGCCGCCGCGCCGGGGCAAGGCGCTGCGGGACGTGTACCGGGCCGCGGACCTGGTGGCCGTGCCGAGCCACAACGAGTCGTTCGGGCTGGTCGCGCTGGAGGCGCAGGCGTGCGGCACGCCGGTGGTCGCGGCCGCCGTCGGCGGCTTGCCGGTAGCGGTGGCGGACGGCCGGTCCGGGCTGCTGGTCGCCGGTCACCGGGCGGGGACGTGGGCGTCCGCGCTGGTCTCGGCGCTGCGGTCGCGCGCGCTGCTGTCACCGGGCGCCGTCGCGCACGCGCGGGAGTTCTCGTGGGACCGCACGACTGGCGCGCTGATCTCGGGGTATGCCGACGCCGCGAGCGCGTTCCGGCGTGCGGTGTTCGACTCGGAGGTGGCGGTGTGAGCGGAGCTTGCGGAGCGAACCACGGGCACCACGCCGACGAACGACGTCACCGAGCCTGCGAGGGAACGTCGTGAGCGGCGTGAGCGGAGCTTGCGGAGCGAACCATGGGGGCCGCGCTGACGAACGGTGTCACCGAGCCTGCGAGGGAACGGCGTGAGCGGCGTGAGCGGAGCTTGCGGAGCGAACCATGGGGGTCGCGCCGACGAACGGTGTCACCGAGCCTGCGAGGGGGCATCGTGAGCGGCGTGACGGTTGGGCAGGTCATCGAGGACTTCCTCGTCGAGCGGGAGTTGAAGTTCACCTCGCCGGGCACGGGCCGGTACTTCGTGACGCTGCCGGGGACGAAGAAGCTGCAGACCAACACCTGGCTGCGGGTGACGCCGCACGCGCTGGAGGTCGAGGCGTTCGTGTGTCGCCGCCCCGACGAGGCGTTCGAGGACGTGTACCGGTTCATGCTGCGTCGCAACGCGCGGTTGTACGGGGTGGCGTACACGATCGACCAGCTGGGAGACGTCTACCTCGTCGGCCGGGTCTCGCTGGAGGCGGTGACGCCCGACGAGCTGGACCGGCTGCTGGGCCAGGTCCTGGAGGCGGCGGACGGCGACTTCAACACGTTGCTGGAGATCGGGTTCGCGACGTCGATCAGGCGGGAGTACGACTGGCGCGTGTCCCGCGGGGAGTCCCTGGCGAACCTGAAGGCGTTCGAGCACATGCTGACGCCGTCGCAGGAGGTGTGATCACCCAGACTGTATGCAAACGGGTTCGCGGAGCGGCTTGGGCGAGGGGGGAGTCGCGATCCCAAGCCGCCCCGCGTTTAGGTTCCCGCCGCGTCGGAGCCCTGAGCGGGGGGCACCCTGGGTGTTCCGGGCGGGGTACGGCTCGGCAGGGGAGACGAGCCGTACTGCTGCCCTCTCGGATCAGGGAGTGCGTGGGAGCTGATCCGCAAGGGCTTCGTCAACCTGTCAGAGATCGGGCGGTTACACAAGGCCACTGTTCAATCCGCACAGTGGTAATTGCGTTCCGTAGGTAACGATTAGGATACGACCCTTACTTCAAACGTCACGATAGCGTTGTTTGGAGCACTCAGCTTGCCCCGAACGGGTGGCCACGAAGGTGGTCGCCGATTGCGGGCTTGCCGAATCTGGCAGGCTGCTCAGCATGTCTGGATCGATTTCGGTCGGAACCCTGATCCTGCTCCGCCACGGCGAGAGCGTGTGGAACGCGGAGAACCTGTTCACGGGCTGGGTCGACGTCCCGCTGTCGGCGAAGGGTGAGGCAGAGGCCCGCCGCGGCGGTGAGTTGCTTCGTGAGACCGGCCTGCTGCCCGACGTCGTGCACACGTCGGTGCTGCGGCGCGCCATCGCGACGGCGAACATCGCACTGGACGTCGCGGACCGCCACTGGATCCCGGTGAAGCGCGACTGGCGCCTGAACGAGCGCCACTACGGCGCGCTGCAGGGCAAGAACAAGAAGCAGACACTGGAAGAGTTCGGCGAGGAGCAGTTCATGCTCTGGCGCCGTTCGTACGACACCCCGCCCCCGCCCATCGAGCCGGGCTCGGAGTTCTCCCAGGACGGCGACCCCCGCTACGCGGGCGGCGAGACGCCCCGAACCGAGTGTCTGAAGGACGTCGTGGCGCGGATGCTCCCGTACTGGGAGTCCGCGGTGGTCCCGGACCTGCACGCGGGCCGGACCGTACTCCTGGCCGCCCACGGCAATTCGCTACGCGCCCTGGTGAAATACCTGGACCGAATCTCCGACGACGCGATCGCGAACCTGAACATCCCGACGGGCATCCCCCTGCGCTACGACCTGAACGAGAACCTGGAACCGATTACTCCCGGCGGCACCTACCTGGACCCGGCAGAAGCCGAGAAAGCCGCCGCCGCGGTGGCGAACCAGGGCCGCTGACCTGCTCGCTTGTGGTTATCCACAGGTTGCCTGCTTTATCCACAGGAAGAATCCACAACCTCGGGGTTGTGGATTCTTCCCGGTAGACCGGGATCGGCCCCCGGGGGATCGGCGCTCGTCTCAGCCACTTTCGCCAAGGGGTTCCGCCGCTACCTCGGCCACCGGGGGCTCGGGTCGCTTCAGCCTCTACGCACAGGGGGCCAGATCCGCCTCTGCCACGTGCGTTGAGGCCGGGCTCACTCCGCCAACGTCCACGCGCCGAAACGTCAGATCAGGCCCAGGTCGCGGGCGCGGGCGCCGGCCTGGAAGCGGGACTCGGCGCCCAGTGCGGACATCAGCTCCGCGACGCGCCGCCGGTACGTGCGCACGCCGAGCCCGAGCGTCCGGGCCGCGGTCTCGTCCTTGCAGCCCGACGCCAGCAACTCCAGCACCCGAGGCGCCAGCGAGGCCAGTTCCGCGTGCTGCGCGTCGTACACGTCGAGGTCGATGCCCGTGCGCCAGGCCGCCTCGAACAACGACATGACGTTCTGCACCACCGCCGCCTCGGTCACGACGCCGTAGCCCCGCCGGCCGTCGTGCAGGTCGCCGGCCAGGATGGCGAAGCGGCGGTCGATGATGATCGTCTCGTTGAGGTCGTCGGTGGTGATGCGGACCTCGGCGTCGGGTGTGGCGGCCACGGTTCGCAGGTGTTGTGCCGTCGACGGGTTCAGCAGCACGCCCGGTCGGTACAGCTTCCGCACGCGTGGCTTCGACACCTGGTCCACACCGGCTCGTGGCCGGCTCGCCGCCCAGGTGTTCAGGTCCCGCGCCGCGCAGGCGATCTCGCTGGCCGTCGCGAACAGGTGGGCGGTCCTGTTGAACAGCTCCTCCTCGTCGTGGAGGACGGGCACCTGGTCGAGGCTCATGGTTCCAGTGTTCCCGAGCCGCGTGTCCGCCGCCAAGGTCGGCAAGAATCGGCAAGAAGTTGCCAAAACGAGCGGGCGTCCCGGGCCGGAACCAAGGTGGGGGTCATGACGAACGCAAGCGCGGCCGGCACCTGGAAGCTCGGCGACCACACCGTCAACCGCCTCGGTTTCGGGGCCATGCGGCTCATGGCCAGGGCCGACGGGTCGCCCAGTGACCGCGGCACGGCCGTCCAGGTCCTCCAGAAGGCCGTCGAGCTGGGTGTCAACCACATCGACACCGCCGCCTTCTACTTCTCCGCCCGCCGCTCCGCCAACGAGCTGATCAACACCGCGCTGAACCCCTACCCGGACGACCTGGTCATCACCACCAAGGTCGGCCCGGGCCGCGACCCGGCCGGCAACTGGGTGTCGGCGCGGACGAAGGACGAGCTGCGCGGACAGGTCGAGGAGAACATCCGCCAGCTCGGCCTCGACCGCCTCGAGGTCGTCAACCTGCGCATCGGTGAGGCGCTCGACCGTGGCACGGGTGCGCTCAGGGAGCGGTTCGAGGCGCTCGCCGAACTCCAGCAGGAGGGTCTCATTCGGCATCTCGGGATCTCCAACATCGGCCCGGAGCACCTGGCGGAGGCGCTCGACATCGCGCCGGTGGTGTGCGTCCAGAACCAGTACGGACTCACCACGCGCCGCGAGGACGACGCGCTCATCGAGCTGTGCGCGGAGCACGACGTCGCTTTCGTCCCGTTCTTCGCGATCGCGGCCAGTGTGCCCGGCGCGTCGCCCTCCGGGGCCGCCGACGAGACCGGCACGGACGTGGTCGCTGAGATCGCCAAGGCACACGACGCCACGCCCGCACAGGTCAGGCTCGCGTGGACGCTCCACAAGGGACCGAACGTCCTCGCCATCCCCGGCACCGGCAACCCGGCCCACCTCGAGGAGAACGTGGCGGCGGCGGGCCTGCGCCTGACCGAGGAGGACCTGTCCCAGTTGGACACGATCGGGTGAACGGGGCCTTGCGGCAGGACGAACAACGCCGCTGTCAGGTGTCGGGACAATCACCTCTGGCCGTGGCGGACTGGTCGACACCACCCCTGACCTGCTTACGATTCGCCCGTGACCGACTTGGTCTGGACTTTCCTGACAGCCGGTGCACTGGTCGTCGGCCTCCTCGCCGGCGCGGGAATCGCCAGGGCACGACATCGGGCCGCGGCGCAGCCACCGGCCGGCCCGACCATCTCGGTGCTGCTCCAGCGGCTCGTCTTCTCCTCGCACAACGCGATCGTCATCCTCAACCAGTTCGGCGACGTCGTGCAGCACAACCGGCGCGCCGAGGAGTTGGGTGTCGTCCGCAACCGGCGCGTCGACGGCCTCACCAAGAAGGCCGCCGAGCTGGCCAAGGAGACCGGTGAGCCGGTCGAGATCGAGCTGCGGCCGCAGGAACGCTCCTTCGGCCGCGGCCCGGAGGCTGTGCGTGGCGAGATCCGCCCGCTCGGCGACGGCTTCCTGGCCGTGGACGCGGCCGACGAGTCCGAGGCGGTCCGCCTGGAGGCCACCCGCCGCGACTTCGTCGCCAACGTCAGCCACGAGCTGAAGACCCCGGTCGGCGCGATGGCGCTGCTGGCCGAGGCCGTGCTGGACGCGGCGGACGACCCCCAGGCCGTCCGCCGCTTCACCACGAAGATCCTCCACGAGGCCACCCGCCTCGGCACGCTCGTCACCGAGCTGATCGCGCTGTCCCGCCTCCAGGGCGCCGAACGGCTGCCCGAGCTGAACGCCGTGGACGTCGACGCCGTCATTCGGGACGCACTGGGCCGGGCGAAGCTGGCGGCCGAGAACACCGGCATCGACATCGCCACGGACGGCGACACCGCCCTGCTCGTCGAGGGAGACCGGACCCTGCTGGTCACCGCGCTCGCGAACCTCCTCGAGAACGCCGTCGCGTACTCCCAGCCGGGCAGCCCGGTCTCCATCAGCCGCCGCCGCGTCGGCGACTTCGTCGAGATCTCCGTCACCGACCGGGGCATCGGCATCCCGGAGGAGGAGCAGCAACGCGTCTTCGAGCGGTTCTACCGGCTCGACAAGGCCCGTTCGCGGGCCACCGGCGGCACCGGTCTGGGGCTCGCCATCGTCAAGCACGTCGCCGCCAACCACGGCGGCGAGGTCAAGCTGTGGAGCCGCCCGGGCACCGGGTCCACGTTCACGCTGCGCATCCCCGCCCATCCCAACTCCAACGGTGTCAACAGCACAGGAGGCAAGCAGTGACCAGGGTGCTGATCGTCGAGGACGAGGAGTCGTTCGCCGACCCGCTCGCCTTCCTGCTGCGCAAGGAGGGCTTCACGGCCGCCGTCGCGAGCACGGGCCAGCAGGCGCTGGAGGAGTTCGACCGCAACGGCGCGGACATCGTGCTGCTGGACCTGATGCTGCCGGGGATGAGCGGCACGGACGTGTGCAGGGCGCTGCGCCAGCGCTCGGCGGTGCCGGTGATCATGGTCACGGCACGGGACAGCGAGATCGACAAGGTCGTCGGCCTGGAGATCGGCGCGGACGACTACGTGACCAAGCCGTACTCGGCGCGCGAGCTGATCGCGCGGGTGCGTGCGGTGCTGCGCCGCGGCGGCGAGTCCCCGGACGGCGAGTTGCCGCAGGTGCTGGCCGCCGGTCCGGTCCGCATGGACGTCGAGCGGCACGTGGTGACCGTCGGCGGCACCGAGGTTCCCCTCCCGCTGAAGGAGTTCGACCTGCTCGAGTACCTTCTCCGCAACGTCGGCCGGGTGCTCACCCGCGGGCAGCTGATCGACCGCGTGTGGGGCGCGGACTACGTCGGCGACACCAAGACGCTGGACGTCCACGTCAAGCGGCTGCGGTCCAAGATCGAACCCGACCCGGCCTCCCCCCGGCACCTGGTGACCGTGCGTGGCCTGGGATACAAGTTCGAATCGTGACGGAAACCCTTCCCTAACCGCGACCTACAGGTAACCTTTCGCCCCGTGCGCCTTGGGGTCTTGGACGTGGGGTCCAACACCGTTCACCTTCTCGTGGTGGACGCGCATCGGGGCGCGCACCCGATGCCGGCCAGCTCGCGTCGTACCGTGCTGCGCCTGGCCGAGCGGCTGACTGATGCCGGCGACCTCTCCGAGGAGGGCGTCGCCGATCTGGTCGACACGGTCGCCGACGCCAAGAAGACGGCGGCCAGGCTGGGTTGCGAGGACCTCATGGCCTTCGCGACCTCGGCCGTCCGCGACTGCGGCAACGTGACCGACGTCCTGGCAAGGGTCCTCGACGAGACCGGTGTCGAGCTGAAGGTGCTCACCGGCAAGGACGAGGCGAAGCTCACCTTCCTCGCCGCCCGCCGGTGGCTCGGCTGGTCCGCCGGCCGGCTGCTCGTGCTCGACATCGGCGGCGGCTCCCTGGAGCTCGCGGTCGGCATCGACGAGGCGCCCGACTACGCCAAGTCGGTACCGCTCGGCGCGGGCCGGATCAGGCGGGAGCGGTTCCGCGGCGACCCGCCGACCCGGACCGAGGTCGCCGAGACCGCGGCGTGGCTCGCCGACCAGCTCGCGCCGGTCGCCAAGAAGCTCGGCAAGCACGGCGAGCCGGACCGCGTGGTGGGCACGTCGAAGACGTTCCGAACCCTCGCGCGGCTGACCGGAGCGGCACCGTCCGCGGCCGGGCCGAGGGTGCGGCGGGTGCTGACCGAGCCGGGGTTGCGGCAGCTCACCGCGTTCATCTCCAGGATGAGCGCCGCCGACCTGGCCGAACTGGAGGGGGTCAGCGCGAGCCGTGCGCACCAGCTCGTCGCGGGCGCGCTGGTGGCGCAGGCCACACTGCGTGCGCTGGACCTGCCGGAGCTGGAGATCTGTCCATGGGCGCTGCGTGAGGGAGTCATCCTGCGGCGGCTCGACCAGGCTGACGGGGAGGAGCCGTGATGCTCATCATGGTGCTCGGAGCGAACTCCACCGGAGGCCATCCATAATGTGGTCTGCAGGTTGCGAGTATGAGAGCCCTTCGGGCGTCGCCGCTGGACGAAACGGCTGGCGCCGGGCACGGTGGAGTCGATGAGTCACGAAGGCGGACCGGAGCAGCCCCAGCGCACAGTCGCTGAGTTGCTCGCGAAGTACGGCGCGGAGTCGGGTGAACGACCCCGGCGCCGTCGTCGGCGTGCGGACGACATGACCGACACCGGCGCCCAGCAGATCATCGACCGGGTGCTGTCCGAGTCGGGTGAGATGCAGGCCATCAGCGACGACATGCCGCCGCCGGAGCGCACGTCGCACCGCAGGGGCGGCGAACGGACCGAGTACCAGCCGCGCCGGCCGCAGCCGGGGCAGCAGTCCTCGCAGCGCCTGCCGAGGCCGCTGCCACCCGCAGTACCGCCCCACGCCGCCCCGTCCCAACAGCTTCCCCGGCCGCAGCCCGGTCCGTCCCCGCTCCCCGGGCCCGGCCCGGGCCAGCAGTCGTCCGCCCGGATGCCGGGTATCTCGCGGCAGGTCGAGCCGACCACGCCGGTACGCGGCGGCACGCCGCCGCCCCGGCCGGCGCCCGCACCCGCCCCGCCCCACGCCACACCTTCGCAGCAGCTGCCGCGCCCGCAGCCGTCCCAGCGCATCCAGCCCGGCGCCCCGCCCCGGCCCGTGCCGCCGGGGGGCACGCGGGACCGCTCGGGCATCCGTTCGCGGCTGGACGGCGACATGGCCCCACCCCTCCCCGCGCCGCAGACACCCATGGGCGCCCAGTCGGCGGAGACCACCGAGGAGCTGCCGAGGGTGCCACCGCGCATCCCGGTGGACGGCTCGATGTCCGGTCGCCGCCCGGTCTCGCCCGGGGACGTCCCGACGCAGTACGCGCCGGCGTACGACCCGTACGGGAACCAGCCGGAGGAGGGCGACTACGGCAACGCGTACCCGGCGGCCGACCCGGACGAGCGGTACGACACCGGCGAGCGGTACGACACGGGTGAGCAGCGCTACGACTCGGCCGAGTACGACAACCTGCTCGACGACGACGTGCGCCGCGGCCTGGACGACGACGACCTCGACGAGCTGGAGGACCTCGAGGACGACGACCTCGACGCCGACCGCGGGCGCTCGCCGGTGCGCGAGTGGGTGATCATGTTCGCCCAGCTCGCGCTCGGCGTCGTCGGCGGCGCCGCCGTGTGGCTCGGGTTCAACTGGCTGTGGGGCTTCCTGCCGGCGGCCGCACTGGTCGTGGCGCTGGTCGTGACCACCGGGCTGGTGCTGATCGTCCGCAAGATCCGCCGCGCCGAGGACCTGCAGACCACCGTGCTGGCCGTGCTGGTGGGCCTGGTCGTGACCGTGTCGCCGGCGGCGCTGCTGCTGCTGAACCGCTGACGTGACCGTTCGCGTCGGGCTGTCGACCGCTTCCGTGTGGCCACGCACGGCGTCCTCGGCGTTCGAGGCGGCGGCCACGCTCGGCTACGACGGCGTCGAGGTGATGGTCTGGGCCGACCCGATCAGTCAGGACCCGGTGGCGCTGAAGCGGCGGTCGCGGCAGTTCGGGGTGCCGGTCATGGCCGTGCACGCGCCGTGCCTGCTGATCACGCAGCGGGTGTGGTCGCCGCTGCCGGAGGAGCGGTTGCGCCGCTCGGTGGAGGCCGCGGTGGACCTGGGCGCGCCGACCGTGGTGATCCACCCGCCGTTCCGCTGGCAGCGCCGCTACGCCGAGGGCTTCGCCGACCTCGTGGCGGAGCTGGAGGACAAGTCCGGCATCGCCATCGCCGTGGAGAACATGTTCCCGGTGCGCCGTTTCGGCCGCGTGGTGACGGCGTTCGACCCGTCGATCGACCCGACGGACGTCGGCTACCGCAACTACACCCTCGACCTGTCCCACACTGCCACGGCCGGCGAGGACGCACTGGCACTGCGCCGGCGCATGGGCGACGCCCTGCGCCACGTCCACCTGGCCGACGGCACCGGCCTCCCCCGCGACGAGCACCTCGCCCCGGGCCGGGGCACCCAACCCTGCGCAGAGATCTGCGAGTCAGTGACGAACTTCACCGGCCAGGTGGTCGTCGAGATCAGCACCCGAAGAGCCCGCACCGGCACCGAACGAACCAAGGCGCTGGCCGAGTCCCTCCTCTTCGCCCGCCTCCACCTGGGCCAGTAACCGCGAGTCCAACGCCCGGAACCCGTGTGTCCAACACGCACGACCGGTGAGTTCGACATTCGCGATCGTCGTCCAGGACCCAACCGCGAGCCGTGGGCCGTAGAGTCCCGTTCCGTGCACCCGTTACGCAGCCTCATCCTGGCCGCGGCCGGCAACGACGTGATCCGTCGGCTGGTCGCGACCGCCCCGGTGAGCCGGGACGTCGTCCGGCGGTTCGTGGCCGGCGAGACCACCGCCGACGCGCTGGCGGTCACCAGGAGACTCGTCGACCAGGGACTGACCGTCACCCTCGACTACCTCGGCGAGGACACCACCGACAAGGCGCTGGCCGAGCAGACCGTCCAGGCCTACCTCGACCTGCTCGACGGCCTGCGGCGCGAAGGGCTGGCCAAGCACGCCGAGGTCAGCGTCAAGCTGTCGGCCGTGGGCCAGGCGCTCGACGAGCGGCTCGCGGTGGAGAACGCCGGCCGCATCTGCACCCGCGCCGAGCAGACCGGCACCACGGTGACCCTCGACATGGAGGACCACTCCACCACCGACTCGACCCTGCGGGTGCTGGCCGACCTGCGCACGACCTGGCCGTGGGTCGGCGCGGTGTTGCAGGCCTACCTGCACCGCACCGAGCTGGACTCCGCCCGCCTCGCGACGGACGGCTCACGCGTGCGCCTGTGCAAGGGCGCCTACGCCGAGCCGCCGGAGGTCGCCTTCGCCGACCCGCACCAGGTCGACCTCAGCTACGTGCGCTGTGCCAACATCCTCCTGCGCGGCGACGGCTTCCCCATGTTCGCCACGCACGACCCGCGCCTCGTCGAGATCCTCGACACCCGCGCGGAGGCGCTGGGCAGGAAGCCCGGCGCCTTCGAGTTCCAGATGCTGTACGGCATCAGACCGGAGGAGCAGCTGCGGCTGGCCGGCCGCGGCCACACCGTGCGCGTCTACGTCCCCTACGGGGTGCAGTGGTATGGCTATCTGATGCGCAGACTGGCGGAGCGGCCCGCCAACACCGCGTTCTTCTTGCGTGCCTTGCTATCCCGCAAATGATCAAGTTTCTCAAGGCACACTCTGATCAAGCTCCCGAGAACGTGGCAGGGTAATAATCATGAGCAGTCTTGCGGGTCACGGCGACGCGCGCGCCGGGCACGGTTCGGCCGGCCCTTTCATGACCGCGTCACGCGTGCGCTCGCTCGGCGACGGCACGTTCGCCGCCACGCTGTCCAGCCCGTGGACCATCGCAGGCAAGCCACACGGCGGCTTCCTGGTGGCCCTGCTGGCGCGTGCCGGGGTCGCGGCGGCCGGGGGCGGTGCGCCGGCCGCGGACCCGCTCACGGTCAGCGCGCACTTCCTGCGTGCGCCGGAGCTGGGACCGGTCCTGCTGCGCACCGAGGTGCGCAAGAACGGGCGCCAGACCACGGTCGTCGGCGTGCAGCTGGAGCAACGCGGGCAGTCCTGTGTCGAGGGCGTGGTGACGACCGGCAGGCTGCCTCGTGAGCGCGCCGTGTGGTCCGAGCTGCCCAACATCCCGGCCGAACCCCCGGGGAACGCCCTGGACATGGCGTCGCTGCCGATGGCGTCGGCGTTCCGCCTGACCGAGAGCTGCGACGTCCGCCTGGACCCGAACGGCGCCGGCTTCCTGCACGGCCAGACGAACGACCCCCCGCGGCTGCGCCTGTGGGCGCGCCCGCGCAGCGAGCAGGTGGACCCGTTCTTCGCCCTGCTCGTGGGCGACGTCGCACCCCCGGTGACGTTCAACCTCGGCCGCTTCGGCTGGTCCCCCACGGTCCAGCTCACCGCGCTGCTCCGCTCCCGCCCCGCCCCCGGCTGGCTACGCATGCAGGTCGACTGCAAGGCCGTCCACGGCCCCTGGTTCGACGCGGACGCGACCGTCGTCGACTCCACCGGGCGCCTCGTCTGCCAGGCCCGTCAGCTGGCCCTGTCGGCCAAGCCCTAGCCGTTCTCGCTCCGGTCGTGCGGCAGGCCGTCCACCACCGCCTTGGCCTGGGCCAGGCCAAGGCCCGTCTCCTCGCGGACGAGCTTCACCGCGTGGACGATCTGCCCGCTCGCCACCAGTTCCCGGGCGCGGGACAGGGTCTCCTCGCTCACGTCCCGCAGCACCACCGGTGGGTGGGACGGCCGTCGCCGGACGGTCATGGCGACCGCCAGCGTGAGCAGGACGCCGAGGAAGAATCCCAGGATGAACGCGGTACCGGAGGACATGCCTGGAGACGCTAGCGTGGGACGCTGTCCCGCATGACAGATTCCATCGCGGTGCTCGGGGCCGGGAAGATTGGCGAGGCGCTCCTCTCCGGGCTGCTCACCGGCGGTCGCCGGGTCGACGACCTCATGTTCACCGAACGGCACCCGGAGCGGGCCGCTGAGCTGACCGCCCGCTACGGCATCCGCACCGTGGACGTCGCCACCGCGGCCGAGGAGGCCGGGGTCCTGGTCGTGGCGGTCAAGCCGCAGGACATCGAGCCGCTGCTGGACGAGCTGGCGCCGCACGTCGACCGCGACACGCTCGTCGTCTCGTTGTGCGCGGGGCTGCCGACCTCGCTGTACGAGCGGCGGCTCAACGACGGCGTGCCCGTGGTGCGTGTCATGCCCAACACGCCCATGGTCGTCGGGGAGGCCATGTCGGCCATCTCACCCGGGCGGCACGCGACCAACGACCACCTCGCCGTCGTCGAGGAGGTCCTGTCGGTCGTCGGGATGGTCGTGCGGGTGCCCGAGTCGCAGCAGGACGCCGTCACGGCGCTGTCCGGCTCCGGGCCGGCCTACTTCTTCTACCTGGTCGAGGCCATGATCGACGCCGGGATCCTGCTCGGCCTGCCGCGGGCGGTTGCCGAGAAGCTGATCATCCAGTCGGCCGTCGGCGCCGCCACGATGCTGTCGAAGACCGGGGAGCACCCCGTCATCCTCCGGGAGGCCGTCACCTCGCCCGCCGGCACGACGATCATGGCGATCCGGGAGCTGGAGAAGCACGGCGTGCGAGCGGCCCTGCTGGCCGCCATCGAGGCCGCGCGGGACCGCTCCCAGGAGCTGGGCCAGGCGCACGAGCCGAGATGATCGAAATTTCGGGGCGTGGGCCATCGCATCAGTCACACCAGTCCCGCTAGTCTCGGGAGAAGCACGTGCGTGTCGATACCGTCGGTGGGGAAGCCGGCGGCGCGACACGTGTCGAAGGACGCGGTGAGCATGCCGGCGAACAAGAAAGAACCGGAGCCACCTGGTCTCGCACAGGTGCAGTTCCTGACCGTGGCCGAGGTGGCCACCATGATGCGAGTTTCGAAGATGACCGTGTACCGCCTGGTGCACAACGGTGAGCTGCCCGCGGTGCGGGTCGGCAAGTCGTTCCGGGTACCGGAGCAGGCGGTGCACGACTACCTGCGTAGCGCCTATTTCGACGCCGGCTGAGGAGCCGGTGCCGAGCGTCCCATGACGCCCAGGTAATCTTGATGCCCGTTGCCTGGTGTCATGGGCGCGTCCGTGACCGGACCTGGTCGAGATGGTCGCTGCCGTTCCAGGTAGAACCGACCACCGACTGAAGCAGAGGTACCGCATGGGCTCGGTCATCAAGAAGCGCCGCAAGCGCATGTCCAAGAAGAAGCACCGGAAGCTCCTTCGCAAGACCCGCGTGCAGCGTCGCAAGCTGAAGAAGTAACAAGGTGGCGGTGGATGTTGGGCCAGATGAGTGACATCCACCTACACATTGTGTGACCTGCGTTAACTACTCGTTGCCAGCGACGGATCGATCACGATTCCGAGGTAGAGTTGCGAGCGTTCCGCGACAGATGCTAAAAGCGCGGATTTCTCGTTTCCCACCATCGGAGTCGCATGGTGTCCAAGGTCGTCCTCGTCACGGGGGTCGCCGACCAGCTCGGTGGCCAGCTCGCCGCACAGCTGGCGGCCGATCCGTCCATTGACCGGGTGCTGGGCGTGGACACCACGCCGCCGGCCGTGGACGACACGCGCGTCGAGTTCGTGCGCGCGGACCTCCGCGGGTCGACGATCGCCAGGGTGATCGACGACGCGCAGGTCGACACGGTGGTGCACGCCGCGGCCCCGGCCCAGTGCCGGGCCGGCGCGGGCGGCCATCAGGGAGCTCAACCTCATCGGCACGATGCGGCTCCTGTCCGCCTGCCAGCGGGCGCGGAGCGTGCGCAAGCTGGTCGTGAAGTCCACTGCGGAGGTGTACGGCGCGAGCGCGAGCTCACCCGCCGTGTTCACCGAGCAGGACGCGCCGGAGCAAGGGCACGCCGACGCGGTCGAGGTCGAGGGCTACGTCCGCGGCTTCGCCCGGCGCCGGCCGGACGTCGCGCTGACCGTCATCCGGCTGGCCGACGTCATCGGTCCGCGCGTGCACAACGCGCTGACCAGGTACTTCTCGCTGCCCGTCGTGCCGACCGTGCTCGGCTTCGACGCGCGTGTGCAGCTGTTTGCACGTCAACGACGCGCTGGCGGTGCTGAGGCGCGCCGCCACCCACGACCTGCCCGGTGTCTACAACGCGGGCGGGGACGGGGTGCTCACGCTGTCCCAGGCCGTCCGCCGTGCCGGCCGCGTCCCCCTGCCCGTGCCGCGGGCCGCCATCGGCTTCGGCACGCGCCTGGCCGGCGGCGGGGTAGAGCTGTCCTCCGGCCAGGCCAGGCTGCTCAACTACGGCCGGGTCATCGACACGACCCGGTTGAAGACCACGTTCGGGTTCACGCCGAAGTGGACTACGTCCGCCGCGTTCGACGACTACGTCCGCGGCCGCTGAACCCAGAAAAGAGCACAGTGCCTGTTCAGGAAGCTGACGTCATCACGCTGCGCCCGCGAGTGCCCGAGGCACCCGCGCGGCCATCGCGCCGCCTCGCTTCGGTGACCGAGCTGCGACCCCGTCCGGAGCCGCTGACCAGCAAGATCGCCGGCTTCGTCCGCGACCGCCTCACCGGCGAGTACCCGGTCGACGAGTTCGGTTTCGACCCCCAGCTGACCGACGCGGTGATCCTGCCGCCGCTGCGGCTGATCTACGAGAAGTGGTTCCGCGTCGAGGTCACGGGTGCGGCCAACCTCCCGCTTTCCGGCGGCGCGCTGGTCGTGGCCAACCACTCCGGTACGTTGCCGTGGGACGCGGTCATGACCGCGATCGCCGTCCACGACAACCACCCGCGGGGCAAGCACCTGCGCATGCTGGGCGCCGACCTGGTGTTCAAGGTGCCGGTGCTGAACACGCTCGCCCGCCGGACCGGCCAGACCCTCGCCTGCAACGCCGACGCCGAGCGCCTGCTGGCGTCCGGTGAGCTGGTCGGCGTGTGGCCCGAGGGCTTCAAGGGCATCGGCAAGCCGTTCGGCAAGCGCTACCAGCTCCAGCGGTTCGGCCGGGGCGGCTTCGCGCGGACGGCCATGCGGGCCGGCGTGCCGATCATCCCGTGCTCGATCGTCGGCGCAGAGGAGATCTACCCGAAGATCGCCGACCTCAAGCCGCTGGCCAAGCTGCTGGGCCTGCCGTACTTCCCGATCACCCCGTTCTTCCCGCTGCTCGGCCCGCTCGGCGCGGTCCCGCTGCCGACCAAGTGGCGCATCGACTTCGGCGAGCCGATCCGCACGGACCTGGCGAGCCCGGACGCGGTCGAGGACCACGAGGTCGCCCTGGAGACCGGCGAGCACGTCCGCGCCACGATCCAGGAGACCCTGGACAGCATGGTGGCCGAACGGGAGTCGGTCTTCGGCGGTCAGTAGGGCCAGTCGGGGTCGCGCTCACGTAGTTGGCGGCGTTGCTCCGACTCGATGCCGTTGCGCCGCCCGTACGTGAAGCCGACAGCCAGACAGATGACCGCTACCAGCACGATCAGGATCCCGGTCATCACATTGCCTTCTTCCGGTAGGCGAGTCCGGCGACGACGGCGCCGGCCAACGCGCCGGCGCCGAGCACCGACGGCACCCCGATCTTGGCGGCCTTGCGGCCCGTGCGGAAGTCGCGGATCTCCCAGCCGCGCCGCCGCGCGGCCTCGCGGAGCGTCCCGTCCGGGTTGACCGCGACCGCGGTGCCGACCACCGACAGCATGGGCACGTCGTTGGCCGAGTCCGAGTAGGCCGTGCAGCGCCGCAGGTC
>NZ_JBJMIE010000139.1:0-9018 GCF_045807065.1 Actinophytocola sp.
CGGTCGAGGACGGTCACCTCGTGCGGGACGAGGTAGGCGGGTGCGGACGCGCGGACGGCGCGGAGCACGTCGTCAGCGCGGAGCACGTCGTCACCGTCGAGCACGCGGTCGCCCGCCGGTCCCCGCCCCGGGGTCACGAACGCACGCAGCCTGCCGTCGGCGAACACGCTCGCCGCCGTCGCCACGCCGGGCACCGCGAGCAGCTGCGCCTCCACGTCCCCCAGCTCGACCCGGTGGCCCCGGATCTTGACCTGGCGGTCGCGCCTGCCGTGGTAGTCGTAGGTGCCGTCCGGCGCGCGGCTGCCCCGGTCGCCCGTGCGGTAGAGCCGCGCACCGGGGAGTCCGGAGAGGAAGTCGGGCACGAACGCCAGCGCCGTGCGCACCGGGTCGCCGATGTAGCCCCGCCCCACCCCGCGCCCGCCGACCAGGAGCTCGCCCTCGACGTCGGGACCGACCGGCGTGCCGTCGGCGTCCACGACATACAGGCGCGTGTGCTGGATCTCCCTGCCGATCGACGGCCACGACCGCGTCGCGCACTCCTGTCGCGTGACCACGTGGTGGGTGACGTCGTCGGAGCACTCGGTCGGGCCGTAGGCGTTCACGACCGGGATGTCAGGGCAGCAGTCGTACCAGCGCCGCGCCAGCCGCGCGGGCAACGCCTCCCCGGTCGCGACCAGGTGGCGCAGCGTCCCCAGGCCCGCCCGCAGGCCGGCGTCCTCGGTCAGCTCGTCCACGAGCACGGAGAGGAACGACGGCACGATCTCGAGCACCGTCACGCCGTGCCGCGCCACCCACGCCACCAGCTCCGCGGGCTCGGACAGGTTCGCCGGTGACGCGACGGCCACCCGGGCGCCGGCCGACGCCGCGACCAGCGTCTGCCACACGGAGATGTCGAACGACAGCGGCGCGGTCAGCCCGATGACGTCCGCCGCGCCGAGTGCGAGGTCGTGCCGTTTGGCCGCGAGATGGTTGACCATCCCGCCGTCGGTGACCATCGCGCCCTTGGGGCTGCCGGTCGACCCCGACGTGAAGATGACGTAGGCGAGACCGTCCCGCGCCCGTGGCGGAACGTCCGGGACGGCATCGACGGTACCGACCGTGCTGTCTCCGGCGGCGCTGTCCCCGGCGGCGACGAGCACCGTCGGCCGGTCCGGCCCCGCGCCCGCGGCGACCTCGGCCGCGTACGCCTCGTGTCCCCGCTGCACGAGCAGCACCCGCACACTCGCCGTGCGGCACATCTCCTGGGCGCGCGGCACGGGAGTGGTCGGCTCGACCGGCATGAACGCGGCGCCGGCACGCAGGACGCCGAGCACCATCGCGACGTAGGAGGGTCCGCGTTCGGCCACGACCGCCACCACCGACTCCGGGCCGACCAGGCCCCCGTGCCCGTCCGGAGCCCCCGGCGGGACCTCGACCGCCCGCAGTGCGGCGGCGTGGGCGGCCGACGTCCGGTCCAGCTCGGCGTAGGTGATGCCGACGCCGTCGGCCACGACGGCGCACGCCGTGGGAGGAGCCGCCGCGAGGCGGGCGTCGAACCCGGTCAGCACGTCCTGCGACAGCGGTGGGACGGTCATGTCAGCTCCTCTCGACGTCCCCGACCGGGACGAGGTCCGGGTCGCGGAGCCGCTCGAGCGCGTGGTCCCCGGTCGCGACGAGCGCGCGGAGGGCGGCGGGCAGGCGGACGGTCAGCGCCACGACGTCGGCGTGGTCGTACCGGTCGGTCGCGTACCGGTAGGACACGAGGTAGCGCCCGTCCCGCTCCTCGACGTCGACGGTCAGCGGGTAGGGGGCGGCGTCGGTGTCGACGTCCACGAGCTCGGTGGTCAGGCCGTCGAACTCGGCGGGGCGGCCGGGTGGCTGCATCACGAGCACGACGTCGAACGGCGATCCGTCCCCGCCCGGCGACGCGGGCAGCAGGGCGACGAGCTCCTGGAACGGGACGTGCGCCGACCGGTAGGCGCGCAGTGCCGCGTCGCGGGTCCGGTGCAGGGCGTCGGTGACCGTGTCGGTGAGGGCGACGTCCACGGCGAGGACCGACACGTTGAGCAGCGGCCCGACGATCCCCCGCCACTCCGGCCGGTCGCGCTGCGCGATGAGCGCACCGAGCAGCACGGTCTCCCGCGCCGGGCCGCCGCTGTGGACCAGGGCCGACAACGCGGTCGCGAAGACGAGGTAGGACGTGGTGCCGGTCCGGCCGGCGAGCTCGCGGACGGCCGCGGCGAGGTCGTCGTCGAGCCACCGGGAGATCCGCCCGGCGCCCGGTGGCGCCGGCGGGCCCGACCGGGCCGGCAGGGGCGAGCGGGCCACCGGCCCGGTGACCGCGTCGCGCCAGCGCGCCGCGATGGCGGCCCGGTCCTGCGCCGCCCACCACGCCCGCTCGTCGTGGCAGTAGTCCGCGAAGCCGTACTCGTGCCGGTGCGCGGCGCGGGTGCCACCGCGCACCCGCTGGTTGTAGGCGTCCGCGAGGTCGGTCAGGAACACCGTGAGCGACCAGCCGTCGCACACGATGTGGTCGATGGTGACGAACAGGCCCCAGTCCTTGGCGCCGAGCCTGGCCAGCAGTGCGCGCAACGGCAGCTCCCGGCGAGGGTCGCCGACCCGGTTCGCCTCCTCGGCCAGCACGCGGTCGAACACCTCGGTGCCGAACTCCGCCACCGCCCCGCGCAGGTCGAGCCGGGACAGGGTGAAGTCCTCGACCGGCCGGGGTGTCCAGGTCAGCGCCGCGCCGTCGGTCGCGAACCGGGCGAGCAGGACGCGGTGCCGGTCGAGGACGGCACGCAGCGCGGACTCCAGCGCGTCCTCGTCGAGCAGGCCGTGGAACCGCAGCACGCCGGGCATGTTGTAGGTCGGCCGGTCCGGGTCCATCTCGCGCAGGAACCAGAAGCGCTGCTGCGCGGCGCTCGCCGGCACCGGACCGGCCGGGGCCGGGTTCGCCGCACGGGCCGGGGTGGCCGGGTCGGCCTGGCGGACGGCGGCGACGAAGTCGCGCAGCCTCGGGTTGCGGAACACCGCGTCGACCTCGAGGTCGACGTCCAGGGTCTGCGCGACCCGGTCGATCATCGTGAGCGCCACCAGCGAGTGCCCGCCGAGCGCGAAGAAGCTGTCGTCGAGGGAGACGGCGTCCCGGTCGAGGAGGCCCGCCCAGATCGCGCGGACCGTGGCGGCCAGCGGGTCGTCGACGCGGTCGGTGCCCGCGTCGCCGGCCGAGCCCGGCGCGGCGAAGTCCAGCGCCGGGTAGTCCACCTTGCCGTTCTTCGAGCGGGGCAGCCGGGGCACCCGCACGAGGACGGTGGGGATCATGTGGCGGGGCAGCAGCTCGGCGAGCGCGGTGCGCAGCCGATCGTCCTCGTCGATCCCCAGCACCACCGGCTCGCCGGCGCTCTCCTGTCCCGCGCCCAGATAGCCGACGAGCATCGCGCCGGTCGCGCCGCGGTGGACCTTGACCGCCGCCTCGCCATCTCCCGCGCTCTCGCGCAGCGCGGCCTCGACCTCGCCCGCCTCGATCCGCTGGCCGCGGATCTTGATCTGGGTGTCCGCGCGGCCGAGGAAGTCGAGGTCGCCGCCCGCGCCCACGCGGCCGAGGTCGCCCGTGCGGTACAGGCGCCCGCCGGGCAGAGGTGCGTACGGGTCGGGCACGAAGACCTGGGCGGTGCGCCGCGGGTCGCCCCGGTAGCCCCGGCCCACCGCGCCGCCGCCGACGTGCAGGGTGCCGACGACGCCGGGCGGCACGGGCACGAGGTCGGCGTCGAGCACGTGCACGGTGGTGTTCGCGAGCGGACGCCCGACCGACACCGTCACCGGTCCGGCCTCGCCCGATCCGCACAGGCCGGCGGTGACGTCGTCGGTGCACTCGGCGGGGCCGTAGGCGTTGTGGATCGGGACGTGCGGCAGCTCGCGGACCCAGCGGCGCAGCACGTCGTGGGTGAGCGTCTCACCGGTCGACAGCACCACCCGCAGCGCGCCCGGCTCGGCGGCGAGGCCCGCGTCGAGGAGCGCGACGATGTTGGCGGGCACCAGTTCCAGCATGGTCACGCCGCCGTCGACCACGGCGCGCAGCAGCCTGGCGGGTGACTGGGCGACGGGGTCGGGCATGATCCGCACCCGCCCGCCGAGCATCAGCGGGGTCAGCAGCTGCCACACGGAGATGTCGAACGACACCGGCGCGGTCTGGGCCACGCGGTCGTCGGCGTCGAGGCCGAAGTGCTCGGCCAGCTGCCACATGTGGTTGGTCACGCCGTAGTTGGTGGAGACCGCGGCCTTCGGCAGCCCGGTCGAGCCGGAGGTGTGGATGATCGTCGACGCGCCGTGGTCGGGGCACACCCGGACTGGCCGGGTCGCGCTCCGCCCGGCGGCCAGCTCGGCCATGTCGAGGGGTGGCGCCCCGCCGGCCTGCCGCGTCGCCGCGGTGAGCAGTGCCCGGCCGGCTCCGCTCGCGACGGCCGCGGCGGGCGCGACCGCGGCGACCATGGCGGCCGCGCGCCGCGGCGCCTCCCGCGGGCTGATCGGCACGTAGCACCCGTCGGCCTTGTGGATGCCGAGCACCGTGACCAGGTAGTCGACGGACCGGTCCGCGCAGACGACAACATTGGCGTCGACCCCGACGCCTGCCGCACGCAGCCGGGCGGCCACGTGGTTGGCCCGCTCGTCGAGCTCGGCGTAGGTGAGCCGGACGGCGCCGTCGTCGGCCGCGACCCGGTCGGGCGTCCGGTCGACCACCCGCTCGAACGAGTCGAGGTAGTTGCCCGGCCGCCGCACCGTCGGGCCGGTGGCGACGGCGACCCGCGCGGCGATCTGCGCCGGCGTGAGCAGCGGGAGCGCGCCGACGGCGGCGCCCGGGCCGTCGGCGAGCGCGGTCAGCAGCGTGCGGAACGCCGCCGCGAGGCTCCTCGCCTGCCCCTCGGTCACCTTCTTCCGGTCGTACTGGACGTCGAAGCGGAGGCGGTCGCGGCGCACGGCGACGTTGAGCCCGAGGTCCGACTGCGCGGTGTGGTCCGGCAGCGGATGGCCGTGCAGCACCGCGCCACCGAGGGGGACCGCGGCCGCCGGGTCGCCCATGACCGCGGCCGCGACGTGCTCGCCGCCCGGCAGCGCGGTCGTGTAGTACGAGAACATCGCCTGGAAGATCGTCCCGGCCGCGGTCGTGCGGTCCGGGTTCACCAGCCGGGTGATGTGCGAGAGCGGCAGTTCCTGGTGGTCCATGGCGTCCAGGACGCGCGCCTGCGTCCGCCGAGCGAACGCCTCGAACCCGTCGGCGGGTGCGAAGGCCGAGCGGACCGGCAGGACGTTCACCAGGTAGCCGACCCAGGACGCCAGCCTCCGGTCCGCCCGGCCGGCGGTCGGCACGCCGACCACGAGGTCCCGCTGGCCGGTGAGGCGGTGCAACAGGATCTGGTAGGCGGCGAGCAGCACGTTGTGCAGGGTGAGCCCGGAGGCACGGGCGAACCGGGCCAGCGCCGCGGTGGTGGCGGGGTCGACCTCGAACGACAGGGCCTCGCCCGGTCCGGGTGGTTCGGCCGGGTCCGCGACCGGCAGCGCGAGCGCGGGCAGTTCGCCAGCCAGCTCGGCCTGCCAGAAGGCGCGGAGGTCCGCCCCGCGGTCGGCCAGGACGGCCCGCTCCAGCTCGGCGGGTGAGGTGCCCTCCGGTGCGGCGGACAGGCAGCCACCACACGCCGAGGCGAGGTCGGCCACGATGACCGCCAGGGACGACACGTCGCACACGATGTGGTGCAGCGACACCACGAGCAGCCAGTCGTCCTGCCGCCGCAGCACGGCGGCCCGCAGCAGCGGGTCGTGCTCGAGGTCGAACGGCCTGGTGGCGAAGTCGCGGTACCAGGCCGCCTCGTCCGCGGGCGACCAGGTCGTGGCGTCGTGGACCTCGACGGATGCCGGGCGGTCGCGCACCACCGCGCGGGGCTCCCCGGCGGTGGCGAGCACCGCGAGCCGCAGGCTGGGGTGGCGGCGCACCACGGCGCCGAACGCGGCGGACAGCGCCGCGGTGTCCACGTCGCCGGTGAGCCGGAACGCGCGGGTGACGTTGTAGTCCGCGCTGCCGGGGAACGCCCGGTGCAGGAACCAGAGTGCCCGCTGCGCGGCGTTCAGCTCGTAGCCGTGCGCCTCCGGCGCGGGCACGGGCGGTGCTGCCGCTGGTGTTGCTGCCGTGGCCATCGCGGCCAGCTCGGCGATCGACTCCGCCCGCAGCGTCGCGGTCGGGCCCAGCTCGATCCCCAGCGCCTCCTCCAGCTCGTGCCGCAGCTGGGTGGCCGTCAGGGAGTCCGCGCCGAGCGCGGCGAGCGAGTCCTGCGGCGCGGGGCGCCGCGGCAGGTCCAGGACCTCGCGCAGGTGGTCGCGGAGCACGTCGGCGCACGCGCCGGCCCGCGCGGCGGGATCGGTGGGCAGGGCGGCGAGTCGCGCGGCCAGATCCGGCCCGCGCCGCCCGGTCTCCGCGGCCGTGTCCGTGTGCAGTGCGGGCAGCTCGCCCGCGAGGAAGCGCCGCCGAGCCGCATGGCGCGCGACCTTGCCGCTGGAGGTCTTGGTGACGGTGCGGGGCGGGACCAGGACCACGGTGCGCGCGGCGACGCCGTGCACCCGCGAGAGGGTCGTGCGGATCCGGGCCGCGATCTCCGCGTGCCGTTCCGGCGGGGTGTCGGGCCGAACCTCCTGGCACACCACGACGGCCTCGTCGCCGTCGTGCTCGACGCCGAACACCGCGCCGCAGCCGGGCCGCACGGACTCGTGGCAGACCGAGACGTCGGCCTCGAGGTCCTCCGGGTGCACGTTGCGGCCCCGCTGGACGATCAGGTCCTTGTGCCTGCCCTCGACGTGCAGCCTCCCCCGGTGCACGAAACCGAGGTCCCCGGTGCGCATGAACCTCCCCGGCTCGCCGGGCAGCGTGACGCCGAAGGTGGCGGCGTCCTGGTCACCGTCCTGGTCACCCCAGTACCCGGACCCGTTGCTGGGACCGGACACGAGGATCTCGCCGGTCGTGCCCTCGGCGACGGGGGTGAGGGTGGCCGGGTCGGCGATCCGCACGGTCGCGTGCGCGGGCAGCGGGTACCCGACCAGCTCCCGCACGGCCTCCCCGTCCGCGTTCCCGTCTGCCGCGGTGCGCGCGCGGCCCACGGCCAGCGACGCCGCGGCGAAGGTCCCGGTCATGGCACCCACCGGGTCGGTCCCCTCGGCGCGCGCCGCGGTGACGAGCAGGGTCGCCTCGGCCAGCCCGTAGCACGGCATGTGGGCGGACGGGCTGAACCCGACGCCGGCGAACGCGTCCGTGAACGCCCGCAGCGTGCGCGGGTAGACCTGGGCCGCGCCGTTGAACGCCACCCGCCAGCTCGACAGGTCCAGCCCCGCCCTGTCCTCGTCGGACACCTTGCGGACACACAGGTCGTAGGCGAAGTTGGGGCCGCCGCTGATGTCGGCCCGCTCCGCGGAGATCGTCTCCAGCCAGCTCGCCGGCCGCCGCACGAACGACAGCGGGTCGAGGATCACGCCCCGGCCGCCGGTGTAGAGCGGCTGCAGCATGCCGCCGATGAGTCCCATGTCGTGGTGCAGCGGCAGCCAGCTCACGATCGTCGAGTCCGGCGTGACCCCGAACGACGCGCGGATCGCCGCCTCGTTGGCCAGCAGCGCGCCGTGGGACACCACGACGCCCCGCGGTGTCCTGGTCGATCCGGAGGTGTACTGGAGGAACGCGACGTCCCCGTCCGTGAGGGCCGGCAGCGGCCGCGCCGCCGCGCCGGTGGTGTCGAGCGCGTCGACGAGCAGCCACTCGTGGTCCGCGCACAACCGGCGCAGGTCCTCGTCGGCCGCGGCGAGGTCGTGCAGGAAGGACGTCGAGAGCACCGCGGTGATCCCGCAGTCCGCCGCCACCGCGAGCACCCGGCGGCGGGTGTTCTCGTCGGCGGGCAGCGGCATCGGCACCGCGATCACCCCGGCCTCGAGGCACCCGAGGAACGACACCGCGAACTCGGGACCGGGCGGGAGGACGATCATCGCCCGGTCCCCCCGCGCCATCCTCCCGGCGAGCACACGCGCCATGGCGCGGGTGCGTTCGGCGAGCTCGCCGTAGGTCAGCTCGACCCTCGGCGTGCCGGGCGCGGTGGGTGGGAAGGTCAGCGCGACCCGGGACGGCGCGCGCTCCGCGTGGCCGCGGAGCCTCGTGTGCAGCGTGTCCACTTGCGACTTCCCTCTCACTAGCCCGATCCCGGTCCTCGCGGCACCCGCGCGTCAGCGCCAGTCGACCCGCAGCGTCAGCTCGTTCGCGCCGAACACGAGGCGCGGGTCGAGCAGGCGGCTGGTCCCGTAGTCGATCGTGATCGTCCGCGCCTGTTCGAGGAACCGGCGCAGCGCGATGTTGATCTCCATCCGCGCCAGCGGGGTGCCGAGGCAGAAGTGCGCGCCGTGCCCCAGCCCGATGTGCGGGTTCGGCGACCGGGCGATGTCGAAGACCTCCGGGTTGGTGAACTTCCTCGGGTCCCGGTTCGCGGCGGCGAGCCAGACCGAGACGCCTTCGCCCGCGGGGATCTCCTGCCCGCCGACGGTGACCGGCTTCACCGTCTTGCGCGCCACGCGGGTCGTCTGGGCGCGGAAGCGCATGACCTCCTCGACCGCGGACTCGAGCAGGTCGGGGTTCGCCCGCAGCCGGGCGAACTCGTCCGGGTGCTGGTCGAAGCAGATGACGAAGTTGGCCAGGGTCTGCGTCGCGGTCTGCCCCGCGGTGAGGTTCAGCGAGATGAGACCCGCGATCTCGGCGTCCTCGAGCCGCTCACCGTCCAGTTCGGACTGGACGAGCCTGCTCGTCAGGTCGTCGGTCGGGTTCTCGCGCCTGCTGCGGACGTGCGCCTGGAGGTAGTCGCGGATTATCCTGGTGTTCTCGACGACCTCCTTGACCCCGTTCTTCGTCTGCGCCGGGTCGGTCAGCGACATCAGGGCCTTGGACCAGTTGCGGAACAGCACGTGGTCCTCGGTCGGGATGCCCACCATCTGCGCGATGGTGGTCGACACGATCGGCGAGGTGAA
>NZ_JBJMIE010000140.1:0-8134 GCF_045807065.1 Actinophytocola sp.
ACGGGACGAGCTGCAGGATCGTGACGTCGTGGTCGATGACGGCCCGGACCATCGCGGCCGGGTCGTGGTGGGCGCCCTCGGGGGCCATGACGACCGCGCCGCCGGACACGAGCGGCGCCAGCAGCTCCCACATGGCGGCGTCGAACCCGAGCGCGGTCTTCTGCAGCACGCGGTCGGCCGCGGTCATCCCGTACCGCTCGACCGACCACAGGACGCGGTTGCGGATGCCGTCGTGGGTGATCACCACACCCTTGGGGCGGCCGGTGGAGCCGGACGTGTACATGACGTACGCCGCGGCGCGGCCGTCCACGTCGGGGCGGGGCGCGGCCGGCGCGGTGCCGATCCTGGATCGCACCTCGTCGAGGACCAGGGCGACGCCGGCGTCCTCGGCCATGTACGCGCGCCGCTCGGCGGGCAGGTCGACCGGCAGCGGCACGTACACTCCGCCCGCCTCCAGGATGGCGAGCAGTGCCACGACCAGGTCCGTCCCGCGGCCCAGGTGCACGCCGACCGGCGTGCCGGCGGTGACGCCCTGCGCGACCAGCCAGTCCACCAGTCCGTCCACATCGGACATCAGGGTCCGGTAGCTGTGGCGCCGGTCCCCGGCGACGACCGCTGTCGCGTCCGGCGTGGACAGTGCCTGCGCGCGGACCAGCGTCGGCAGCCGCACGTCCGGCCGGGGCAGCTCGGTCCGGTTCCACTCGGTGAGCCGGGCCGCCTCGGGTTCGGTGAGCAGGTCCAGTGTGGACACTGGGGCGTCCGGGGCGGCGGCGATGCTCGCGAGCAGCCGGACGTAGTGCGCGGCGACGCGGTCGACGCGGGCGCGGTCGAACAGGGCGACCGGGTAGAGGAGCTGGCCGGTGACGCGGCCGTCGTCGTGTTCGAAGAGGTGCAGCGACAGGTCGAACGCGGAGCTGGTCCACGGGGTCGCCAGCTCCGCGACGTCGAGCCCGGCGAGGGCGAACGGCTCGCGGTGCCAGTTGTGGAGTCCGAACGCCACCTGGAACAGCGGGTTGCGGGACAGGTCGCGCTCGGGTGCCAGGGCGGCGACGACCCGTTCGAACGGCACGTCCTGGTGGCCGTAGGCGTCGAGGGTGGTCTCCCGCACGTCGGTGAGCAGCTCGGCGAACGACGGCGTGCCGGTGAGGTCCGTCCGCATCACGACGGTGTTGACGAACAACCCGATGAGCCGTTCCAGCGCGACCTGGTTGCGCCCGGCGACGGAGACGCCGACCGCGATGTCGTGCTGGCCGGAGTACCGCGACAGCAGCACCTGGAAGGCGGCGAGGTAGACCATGAACGGCGTCGCGCCGGCGGCGGCGCCGAGCTTGGCGAGGTCGCCGGCCAGCTCGGCCGGCACCACGAGGTCGACGCTGTCCCCGGCGGCGTCCCACGTGTCCGGGCGTGGGCGGTCGGTCGGGAGTTCCAGCGGTGCGAGGCCGGCGAGGCGGTCGCGCCAGTAGCCGAGCTGGGTCTCCCGCAGCTCGGCCGAGGACTCCCACCACTCGCGTTGCCAGTCCGCGTAGTCGGCGTACTGGATCTCGATCTCCGGGAGCGTTGACCGCTCGCCGGCGGTGAACGCCGCGTAGAGGGTGCTCAGCTCGGTGGCGAGCACGCCCCACGACCAGCCGTCGAAGGCGATGTGGTGGACGGTCAGCGCGAGGACGTGTTCCTCGCTGTTCAGGCGGGCCAGGACCCAGCGGACCGGGTGATCGCTGGACAGGTCGAACGGGGTGGTGGCCTGCTCACACAGGAGCGTGTCCAGGGCCTGGCCTCCGGCCCCCGGTTCAACGCTACCAGCGGACACCGACAACTCCGGACCGCTCAAATCCGGTCCGACACCGTCGACCATGGACAGGTCCACCTCACGGAGGGACACCGGGGCCGATGGGTCGATCACCTGCGTCGGCTCGCCGGCCACCGTGAGATAGCGGGTGCGCAGGATCTCGTGGCGGCCCGTGATCTCCGTGAGGGCCGCCGTCAGCGCGGTGACGTCCAGCGGCCCGCGCAGCCGCAGCGCCTGGTGCAGCAGGTACTCCGTGGCACCGGAGCGCAGCTGGTCGAGGAACCACAGCTGGTCCTGCGCGAACGACAGCGGTAGGCCGCCGGTAGTCATCGAAACGCCTCCTGGGGCGAGAGTCAGTGGATCAATGCCTGTGCTGGATCGTTGTGCTGAGTCCGCGCCCAATCAGCAGTTGGCTCAGGGGAACGACACCTAGAAAATCCGGGGAGGCGGACCAGCTGGTTCCGCCATCGCCACGGCGATCTTGCGGGGGCCGGTGAAGGGCTCGCGGGCGTGTGCGGCGAGCATGTTGTCCACGATGAGCACGTCGTCGCGCTGCCAGTCGAAGCGGCGCTGGGCGGTGCGGTAGCGCTCGCGCAGGTGGGCGACGACCTCGTCGGGGATCGGCTCGCCGTCGCCGTAGTAGGTGTTGGTGGGCAGGTCCTCCTCGCCGACCATCTCGCGCAGTGCCGCGCACAGGTCGGCCGACAGCGTGGTGACGTGGAAGAACGTGAGGTGGTTGAACCACACCGGCTCCCCGCTCGCCGGGTGGGTGTGCACGGCGGCGCGGCGGGCGCGGGTGCGCAGGCCGTCCCGGGTCCACTCGACCTCGACGCCGTTGCGGGCGCAGTAGGCGGCGACCTCGTCGCGGTCGGCGGTGCCGAACGCCTGTTGCCACGGCACGCCGAACGCGTCGGTGAAGTTGCGCACCACCATCCAGCCACGCTTGGCGAAGTCCGCGCGGATCTCGGGGTCGATCGACGCGTACACCTGGCGGGTGTCCGCGAGCGGGGTCGCGCCCCGGGTCAGCGGCGGGGTGATGCAGTAGAAGAACAGCGTCAGCGGCCAGGTCGCCTGGTAGGAGTTCTCGTTGTGCAGGAAGATCTCCTCCTCCGGCGGGTAGTCGGTGGAGGTGTAGACCTGCCCCTTGATGGCGTGCCGGGGCGAGGAACGCTCGGCGTAGGTGAGCGGCGCGCCGGACACCGCCCGCACCACCGCGTCGAACCCGTCGACGCCGCCCACGTCGAACCCGCGCAGCAGCACCGCGCCCCGCGTGTGCAGCCGCTCGCGGATGGCCGACCGCCGCGCCGCGGCGAACTCCGTGGCCGGGGTGCCCGGGTCGCCCGCGGTGAACACGTGCGGGAGCAGCTCCTCGTCGAGTGATGTCGCTGTCATGGCGACCAGCGTGGGTGAACGGGTGCCGGTGGCGGCAGAGAAGTTTCGGCAGCGTTGGCCGCCGGCGCGCTGCCCGTGTTTCTGCCGGATCTTCTCTGCCGCGACGCCGGTCTCCCGACACATGCTCTTCGCCGAAGCACGACCGAGGAGGAGACCGGGATGACCGACGAGACCACCGACGAGCGGACCTATCGCGTCGTGGTGAACGACGAGGAGCAGTACTCGATCTGGCTGGCCGCACGGGAGCTGCCGGCCGGCTGGCACGCCGAGGGCACCGAGGGCACCCGCGAGGAGTGCCTGGCCCACATCGGCGAGGTGTGGACCGACATGCGGCCGCGCAGCCTGCGTGAGCGCATGGCCGAGGCCAGGTAACCGGCATGCGGCGGGAGCGGAGCGAGGGAGCCCTCCGCCGGAAGCGCGCGACGAGCGTCGAGCGCGCGACGAGGGAAGGAGGCGGCCGGCGATGAGCGCAGCGACCGGTTCAACAGTGCACGAGCTCGTCGAGGCGCAGGTGCGGCGGACCCCGGCGGCGGTCGCGGTGGTGGCCGAGGGCGCCGCGGTGTCCTACGCGGACCTCAACGCCGCCGCCAACCGGCTGGCCCGCCACCTGCGCTCGCGCGGGATCGGGGCCGGGGCGGTGGTCGGCGTGCGCATGCGGCGGGGCGTGGACCTGGTGGTCGCGCTGCTCGGTGTCATGAAGGCCGGCGCCGCGTACCTGCCGCTGGACCCGGACCTGCCCGAGGAGCGGCTGGCGTTCATGCTGGCCGACTCGGGTGCCTCGCTCGTGCTCGCGTCCGCCGGGACCGACGCGGTGACCCAGCTCAGCCACCCCGGCGAGTCCGGTCAGGACCTCGGGCTGCCGGGCTCGCCGGACGCGCCGGCCTACGTCATGTACACGTCCGGCTCGACGGGTCGGCCCAAGGGGGTCGTGGTCGCACACCGCGGTGTGGTGAACCGGCTGCGGTTCGGGCTGGCCGAGTACCCGCTGACGGCCACCGACCGGGTGCTGCAGAAGACCCCCTACAGCTTCGACGTGTCCGTGCCGGAGATCTTCTGCCCGCTGGCCGCGGGCGCCACGCTCGTCATGGCCAAGCCGGGCGGTCACCGCGATCCCGCGTACCTGGTGGACCTGATCCGGTCGGCCGGCATCACGAGTGTCCACTTCGTACCGTCGATGCTGCGGGCGTTCCTCGCCGAGCCGTTCGACGCGCTGCCGTCGGTGCGGCTCGTGTTCTGCAGCGGCGAGGCGCTCACCGCGGACCTCGTGCGGGCGGTGCACGAGCGGCTGTCCTGCGCGCTGCACAACCTGTACGGGCCGACGGAGGCGTCGATCGAGGTGACGGCGGTCGAGTGCCGCCCGGGCGAGCCGGTCACGATCGGCCGGCCCCTGCCGGGGGTGGAGACCCGGATCGTCGACGCCGACCTGCGCGAGGTGGCCGAGGGCGAGCTGCTGCTCGGCGGCGTCCAGGTCGCCCACGGCTATCTGAACCGCCCGGCGCTGACGGCCGAGCGGTTCGTGCCCAACCCGTTCGGCGGCGGCGACCGCCTGTACCGCACGGGCGATCGCGCACGCCGCGAGGCCGACGGCACGATCACCTACCTGGGGCGCCTGGACAACCAGGTGAAGGTGCGCGGCAACCGGGTGGAGCTGGGCGAGATCGAGGCGGCGCTGGCCGCGCACCCGGCGCTGGCCGCCGCGGTCGTGACCCTGTCCGGCGGTGACCTGGTCGCGTACCTGGTACCCGCGGGTCCCCGGCCGGCGGTGGTCGAGCTGCGGGAGTTCCTGGCACGCACGCTGCCGGACTACATGGTCCCGTCCCGGTGGCTGGCGCTGCCCGAGCTGCCGGTGACGTCGAGCGGGAAGGCCGACCGGGGCGCCCTGCCCGCGGACGCGCCGCCGTGGGAGGAGGTCGCCCACGAACCCCCGGCGTCCCCGGTGGAGGAGGCGATCGCGGAGGTGCTGGCCGAGGTGCTCGGCGTGGACCGGTTCGGCCGCCACGACGACTTCTTCGAGCGCGGCGGCCACTCGCTGCTGGTGACGAGGGTGGTGGCGCTGCTGGGCGAGCGGTTCCCGGTCGAGGTGCCGGTGGCCGCGGTGTTCGAGTCCCCGACCGTGGCCGGCCTGGCCGAGACCGTCCACGCGGCGGTCGCGGCACACGTGACCGCCCTGTCCGAGTCCGATGTGGACACGATGCTGGCCGAGGTGCGCGACTGATGACACTCCAACCAGGCCGAGCGCTCCCCGACCGCACCTCAGGGGAACGTGACGCGAGCCAACCACAAGTACGTGACCGAACAGAACCGTCCTTTCCCGGCGTGACCAACACATCGAATTGCGGGGAGGCGGGCCAGTGACGACTACCGAGTCTCGGCGGCAGGAGCTGCTGGCGCACCTGCTCACCGGCGGCGGCCCCAAACCGGCCGCCAACCCCCCAACGTCCAGGGATCACAGGATTCCACTGTCGACCCCCCAGCGACAGCTGTGGTTCCTGGACCACCTCCGTCCCGGCGCGCTCGAGTACGTCATGCCGTTCGCGTGGCGACTGACCGGCCCGCTGGACGTCGCGGCGTTGCACCACGCTCTCACGGAGATCACGACCCGCCACGAGATCCTGCGCACCCGCTACCCCACGGTGGCCGGCGAGCCCACGCAGGTGATCGACCCACCGGCCCCGGTGTCCCTCCGCGAGGTGGACCTGAGCGGCCCGGAGTTGTCGGTGTCCGCTGGTAGCGTTGAACCGGGGGCCGGAGGCCAGGCCCTGGACATGCTCCTGGGTGAGCAGGCCACCACCCCGTTCGACCTGTCCAGCGATCACCCGGTCCGCTGGGTCCTGGCCCGCCTGAACACCGAGGAACACGTCCTCGCGCTGACCGTCCACCACATCGCCTTCGACGGTCAGTCCGTCGCGGTCCTCGCCCGCGAGCTGTCGGCGCTCTACACCGGCGGCGAGCCGGCCCCGCTCCCCATCCAGTACGCGGACTTCGCCGCCTGGCAAGGTGAGCAGCCCGCCGACCTCACCTACTGGCGCGAGCGCCTCGCCGGTCTCACCCCGCTGGAGCTGCCGACCGACCGTCCGCGCCCGGCGATGCACGACCCGGCGGGCGCCACGGTCACCTTCACCGTCCCGGCCGAGCACGCCACCGCGATGCGGACCCTCGCCAAGGAGCACCGGGCGACCCCGTTCATGGCGTACCTGGCGGCGTTCCAGCTCCTGTTGGCCCGCTACACCGGCCAGACCGACGTCGCGGTGGGCTCCCCTGTCGCCGGCCGCACCCGTCCGGAGACCCACGACCTCATCGGCTATTTCGTCAACACGCTCGTCCTGCGCACGGACCTGACCGGCGATCCCCCGTTCGGCGCCCTCCTGGCGCGGGTCCGCCAGACCACCCTCGACGCGTTGCAGCACCAGGACGTCCCGTTCGAGCGGATCGTCGACGAGGTGGCGCCGGACCGCGACCCGTCCCGCAACCCGCTGTTCTCCACGATGTTCGTGCTGCAGAACACCGACCGCGCGGACTTCACGACCGCGGGCCTGCGCGGCGAGGCCCTCGACGTGCCCTGGCACTCCGCGAAGTTCGACCTGACCCTGTACCTCACCGAACGCCCGGACGGCAGCATCACGGGCGTCGTCGAGTACGCCACGGCCCTGTTCGACCGCACCACCGCGCACCGCCTCGGCGACCACTACACCGAGCTGCTGACCACCCTCACCGCGGACACCCGGGTGAGCACCGCGGAGCTGGTCCCGGCGACCGAGCGACGGCGCCTGGCCGAGTGGAACGAGACGACGGCGCACTACCCCGCCGGCACTCTCACGGAGCTGTTCGCCGCGCAGGTCGCGCGCACGCCGGACGCTCCCGCACTCCGCTTCGAGGGCACCGAGCTGACCTACGCCGAGCTGGACCGCCGCGCGAACCGGTTGGCCCACCACCTGCTCGGCCAGGGTGTGGGTCCGGAGTCGGTGGTGGGCGTGTGCCTGCACCGCTCCCTCGACCTGGTGGTCGCCCTGCTGGGCATCCACAAGGCCGGCGGTGCCTACCTGCCGCTCGACCCCGACTACCCGGCCGACCGCCTCGCCTACCTCAAGGCCGACTCCGGGGCCGAGATCACCGTCACCGCGGACACGTTCGCGGACCCGACCGGGCCGAACCACGACCCCGCCGTGGAGGTGCTGCCCGAACACCCCGCCTACGTCATCTACACCTCCGGCTCCACCGGCCGCCCCAAAGGCGTGATGATCGAACACTGCGGCATCGTCAACCGCCTACAGTGGATGCAGGACACCTACGCACTCGATGCCACCGACCGGGTCCTGCAGAAAACCCCCTACACGTTCGACGTGTCGGTGTGGGAGTTCTTCTGGCCCCTCACCACCGGCGCCATGCTCGTCCTCGCCCGCCCTGACGGGCACCGCGACCCCACCTACCTCGCCGAGACGATCACGGGCGAACAGATCACCACCCTCCACTTCGTCCCCTCCATGCTGCGGGCCTTCCTCACCGAACCCTTCGACACACTGCCCTCACTGCGCCGCGTGCTGTGCAGTGGCGAGGCCCTGCCGGCGGACCTGGTCACCGCCGTTCACGAACGGATCGGCTGCGCACTGCACAACCTCTACGGCCCCACCGAAGCCTCGGTGGACGTCACCGCTGTCGAGTGCCACCCGGGCGAGCCGGTCACCATCGGCCGGCCGGTCGCGAACACCCGCACGCACATCCTCGACAGCACCCTGCGCCCGGTCCCGATCGGCGTGCCCGGCGAACTGATGCTCGCCGGCATCCAACTCGCCCGCGGCTACCTCAACAAACCCGCCCTCACCGCCGACCGGTTCATCCCCAACCCCTTCACCCCAGGCGAACGCCTCTACCGCACCGGTGACCGCGCCCGCTTCCGCCCCGACGGCACCATCGACTACCTCGGCCGCCTCGACCACCAGGTCAAGATCCGCGGCCAAC
>NZ_JBJMIE010000141.1:0-21117 GCF_045807065.1 Actinophytocola sp.
ACACTCATTCCAAAAACTACGCACAACCGATACCGCCGACGACTTCGGCGCGTTCGTCGCCCGGGTCTGGGACCTCGGCGAACTGGCCGCGCGGTACCGGGCGTTCGTCGAACACTTCAGCGACCGCCAGGTCGTCGGCGACCGCGAGGCATTGCTGCTGCGCACCAGGCTGGTGCACACGTTCCGCGAGTTCCCGTCCCTCGACCCCGAACTGCCGGAGGACCTGGTGCCGGCGCCACCACATCGCGCGGACGCCCTGCGCCTGTTCCACTCCCTGTACCCGGCGCTGGCCGCGGCGGCCCAGCGCCACTTCGACGAGGTGACGAGGCCATGACCGAATCCGTCCCGGGTGGACAGTCAGCGGCGCTGACCTACACGTCGTACCTGGCGCTCGAGGAGATCCTGGGTGCGCAGCGACCGAGGTCCGACGAGCACGACGAGATGCTGTTCATCGTGATCCACCAGGTGTACGAGCTGTGGTTCAAGCAGATACTGCACGAGCTGGAGCTGCTGCAGCGCTGCCTGGAGAAGGGGGACACGCCGCACTCGGTGCGCACGCTGCGGCGGGTGCTCACGATCCTCAAGGTCGTGGTCGCGCAGATCGACGTGCTGGAAACCATGACACCACGCCAGTTCACCAGCTTCCGCACCCGGCTCGACGCGTCCAGCGGCTTCCAGTCCGGCCAGTTCCGCGAGCTGGAGGCCGTGCTGGGCCGGCGGGACAGGCGGATGCTCACCCCGTACGCGAAGGACTCGGTGGCCTACGAACGGGTCACCGCGGCCATGTCGCGGCCGGCCGTCTTCGACTCGTTCCTGCGGTACCTGGCCGGTGCCGGCTACGACATCGCCGCCGAGCACCTCAACCGCGACGTCCGGACACAATGGACGGAGGACGAGGAGGTGCAGCGCGTGCTGATACAGGTCTACGCGGACGACTCCGGACCGTCCACGGTCGCCGACCTGCTCGTCGACCTCGACGAGGGAATGCAGGAGTGGCGGTACCGGCACGTGAAGATGGTCGAACGCACCATCGGCGCCAAGTCCGGCACCGGCGGCTCGGCCGGCGCCGCATACCTGCGCAGCACGCTGTTCCACTCCGTCTTCCCGGACCTCTGGGCCGTGCGGAGCCAACTGTGACCACCCTCGACTCGCTGCGCACCACCCCGAACGCACTGTCCATCCACTATGGACGGTTCGACGTCGCGCACCGGATGTTGCTGACCGGGCACTCCCACCAGGCCTGGCCGGACGTCGCCCTGCACGGGCAGATCGAGGCCTTCACCGACGCGTCCGCCGCCGTGGACGAGAAGTGGGACCTCGCCTTCGCCAAGGCGGACCGGTTGCGGCAGGCGTACCGCGACCTGCTCGACGACCCCGGCGGTGACATCGCACTCGGCGCCAACACCCACGAGCTGGTCGTCCGCTTCCTGTCCGGGGTGGACCTGCGTGGCCGGCCTCGGCTCGTCACCACCGACGGCGAGTTCCACACGCTGCGCCGCCAACTCGCCCGCCTCGCCGAGGAAGGCATCGAGGTCGTGCGCGTGTCGGCAACACCGGCCGACACGCTCGCCGAACGGGTCGCCGCGGAGGTCGACGACCGGACGGCCGCGGTCCTGGTTTCCTTCGTGCTGTTCGAGACCTCGCGGATCGTGCCGGGCCTGTCGGCGGTCGCCGAGGCGTGCCGGCACCGGGGGGTGGAACTGCTCGTCGACGCCTACCACGCACTGGGCGTCGTGCCGTTCTCGGTGGGGGAGCAGGGTCTGACCGACGCGTGGGTCACCGGCGGCGGCTACAAGTACCTGCAGTTGGGCGAGGGCAACTGCTTCCTGCGCCTGCCGGCACACGCGGCCACCGCGCGCCCGGTCGTCACCGGCTGGTTCGCGGAGTTCGAGGACCTGGCGGCGAAGGCGTCCGGGCTGGTCGGCTACGCCCCCGGCGGCAACCGGTTCGCCGGCGCCACCTACGACGTGACGAGCCACTACCGAGCCGCCGCCGTGCTCGACTTCTTCGCCAGGCAGGCGCTGACCCCGGCGTTCCTGCGCGAGGTCTCCCTGCACCAGAACGGTCTGCTCGCCTCCACGTTCGACCGGCTCGACCTGCCACCCGAGGTGATCACCCGGGACCGGTCCGCGCCACGCGAGGCGTTCGGCGGCTTCCTCGCGCTGACCGCCCCCGACGCGGGCGAGATCCGGAAGAAACTCGCCGAGCGCGGCGTGCTGACCGACAGCCGGGGCGACAAGCTCCGCTTCGGCCCGGCCCCGTACCTGTCGGACGCACAGCTCGAGACCGCGATCGCCACGCTCGGCGAGGTGGTGCGTTAGCTGTCAGCCGACGACGACCGCGGTCGTCATGGGCGTCGACGAGCCGGCGTACAGGCTCTGCACCCGGCTGCGTTCCGCCGCGTTCGGCGTCGCGTTGGTGCAGGACACGCCGCCCGTGCTACCGGACATCAGGCTCGAGCACGGGCCGGGCTTGTTGTCCGGCAGGCCGAGGATGTGCCCGAACTCGTGCGCGGCGATGCGGACCACGCTGTAGCCCTCGTCGACGGCTTCCTGGCCGAACCACACCGTGCCGCTCCCGCCGGGGCGGACCGGGCCCAGCGTCGAGCGTGGCCAGCCGGGGTCGGCGATGACCTGCACGTCGGCGCGCTGTCCGCTGGCGGCCTTCTGGATGTGGACGTTGGTGACGTTCGCGTTCCAGATCGCGACGCCCTGTGCCACGGCGTCCTTGTACGCGCCGGCCCGGGCGTCGCTGTAGGTGATGGTGACCGCCAGCACACCGACGTCCGCCTTCGCCTGCGGGGCGGCGGTCGCGGCGGTGCCGGTGACGAGAGTCGCGGTCAGGGCGGTGGTGGCAAGCAACCCGATGAGTGTTCGCCTGAACAAAGGTTACCTCCAGTCATTGCAGGGTGACCGAATGTTAAGGCATCGTGGGGTGTCCGGAGGGCGTCACCAGTTACCGGTCAGTTGTCACCTGGCAGAATGAGGGCGGTGACCGACCTTAGGGAGGCAAGCGCCGTGCAACTGGGCGAGCTGCGTGGTGTGATCGCGCTGGACGGCCCGTCGGGAACCGGTAAGTCAACGGTTGCCCGCCGGCTGGCCGTCAGTCTCGGCGCCGGGTATCTCGACACCGGTGCCATGTACCGGGCGGTGACGCTCGCGGTGCTGCGTGCCGGGGTCGCGACCGACGACGAGCAGGCCGTCCTGACCGCCGCCGAGCACGTCGACCTGCGGGTCAGCACCGACCCGTTGCAGCAGGAGGTGCTGTTGGGCGGGGAGAACGTCGGCTCCGAGATCCGCGGCCAGGCCGTGACGCTCGCGGTGTCGGCCGTGTCCGCGGTCGCGCCGGTGCGTGCGCTGCTGGTCGCCCGGCAGATGCGGATCATCGACGAGGTGTGCCAGGAGCGCGGCGGGATCGTCGTCGAGGGCCGGGACATCGGCACCGTCGTGGCGCCCGACGCGGGGCTGAAGGTGTACCTGACGGCGTCCTCGGAGACGCGGGCGCGCCGGCGGTCGCTTCAGGACAGAGCGTCGTTCGACGAGACCAAGCGCGACGTGGACCGCCGGGACGGGTTGGACTCCGGGCGCGCGGTCTCACCGTTGCAACCGGCCGACGACGCGGTGTGGCTCGACACCACGAACCTCGACCTCCAGGGCGTGCTGAACGAGATCATGACCCTCGTCGACGAACGCGACCTGCGCGGCGTGGCTGCCGGCAGGTGAGCGATCTTCCCGCGGGCGCCGTGCCGTGGCTGCACGACTTCGCCCGCTGGCTGGGCACCTGGATCCACCGGCCCTTCTACCGGATTCGGATCCGACACCGGGAGCGGGTGCCCCGGTCGGGGCCGGTGGTGCTCGTCGCGAACCACAGCTCGTTCATCGAGCCGCAGCTGTTGTTCGGGCTGGTGCGCCGGCGCGCGGTGTTCCTGGTCAAGTCGGAGCTGTCCCGCGGCATCGCCGGGAACGCGTTCCGCTGGATCGGGCAGATCATGGTGCGCCGCGGCGTCGCCGACCGGGAGCCGCTGATGGCGGCGGTGTCGATCCTGCGTGCCGGTGGGTTGATCGGTGTTTTCCCGGAAGGAACCCGAGGTGCCGGCGAGGTCATGCGTGCCGAACAGGGCGCGGCGTGGCTCGTGCGGATGACCGGGGCGGTCGTGTTGCCGGTCGCGACGAGGGGCACGTACCAGCGTCGTGGGTTCCGGCCTAAGCTGGACATTCTGGTCGGGGAGCCGCTCGAGTTGTCGGTCCACCGTGGACGGACGGGTCTTGTCGCCGCGACCGAGGAGATTCGCAAGCACCTGGCAGGCCTGGTGCGTGAACTGGATGAGCTGCGGAAATGACTGAGTTGGATGGCACCTGGGCGTCGGAGTCCGAGTGGACGGCGATCGACGAGGAGTTCGGCCACCCGGATGGCACCGACGACGAGCCGCCACAGCCCGTGCTGGCCGTGGTCGGGCGCCCGAACGTGGGCAAGTCGACCCTGGTGAACCGAATCCTGGGCCGACGAGAAGCGGTCGTCCAGGACAAACCGGGCGTGACCCGCGACCGCGTGGCGTACGACGCCCTGTGGAACGGCCGCCGCTTCACGGTCGTCGACACGGGCGGCTGGGACCCGAAGGCCGACGGCCTACAGGCATCGGTGACCGCGCAGGCGGAACTGGCGATGCAGACGGCGGACGCGGTGCTGCTGGTGGTCGACGCCTCCGTAGGGGCCACGACAACGGACGAGGCGGCCGCGCGGGTCCTACGTCGCTCGGACAAACCGGTCCTACTGGCCGCGAACAAGGTGGACGACGACCGCCTGATGGCCGACGTGGCGTCCCTGTGGTCACTCGGCCTCGGTGAGCCGCACCCGGTGAGCGCCCTGCACGGCCGCAGCTCGGGCGACCTGCTGGACGCGATCCTGCACGCACTCCCCGCTACTCCGCGTGAGTCGTTCACCCAGTCCCGCGGCCCCCGCCGAGTGGCCCTGGTGGGCAAGCCGAACGTGGGCAAGTCAAGCCTGCTGAACCGCCTGGTAGGCCAGGAACGAGCGGTAGTGGACGCCGTGGCCGGCACAACGGTGGACCCGGTCGACTCCCTGGTGGAACTGGACGACGAGGTCTGGCGCTTCGTGGACACCGCCGGCCTGCGTAAACGAGTGAAGACAGCCAGCGGCATGGAGTACTACGCGTCACTACGCACCCGAGCCGCGATCGAGGCCGCCGAGGTGGCCATAGTCCTGCTCGACGCATCCGAACCGATCTCCGAACAGGACCTCCGCGTCCTGACCATGGTCGTGGACGCGGGGCGCGCGTGCGTCCTGGCACTGAACAAGTGGGACCTCGTGGACGAGGACCGCCGCCACCAGTTGACCCGCGAACTGGAACGCGGCCTGGTCCGCGTGCCCTGGGCCGAGCGGATCAACGTATCGGCCCTGACCGGCCGCTCCGTGCGAAAGCTGGCGCCCGCACTACGCACCGCACTCACATCCTGGGACCAACGCGTCCCGACGGGCCAACTGAACTCCTGGCTGACGGACCTGATCGCGGCCACCCCACCCCCGGTACGCGGAGGCAAGCAGCCACGAGTCCTGTTCGCCACCCAGGCACAGACCCGCCCCCCGACACTGGTCCTGTTCACCACAGGCTTCCTGGAGGCCGGCTACCGCCGCTTCCTGGAACGAAGGTTCCGAGAGGAGTTCGGCTTCGCAGGCACCCCGATCCGACTGTCGATCCGGGTGAGGGAGAAGCGGCCCCGGAAAAGCTGAGGTTAGGGGTTACGCTAAGCTGATCGGGCACCTTCCCCGAGGGGAGGGAGCGGCCGGGCTGTGGCGCAGTTTGGTAGCGCACTTGACTGGGGGTCAAGGGGTCGCAGGTTCAAATCCTGTCAGCCCGACGGTCGCGATAGGCCCGCTGGTTCTGGATGTTTGTCCAGGTCAGCGGGCCTTTTTGCTGCCGGGATGTGGATCTTGCCGGACTGTCTATTGTGGTCTGGATGAAGATCGACAAGGGTGTGAAGGAGAAAATAAGGAGACGATCATGGTCGGGGTTTGACCAACGGCCATGTGGGGTCGCCTTGCACTCTCTCCTCCGGCATCCGGACTCAACGGGGGTCAACCGCTCCGGACCGTCGTGGGTGTGGGCCCTGTTGACGTCGGGTGAGGGTGGTTGCGCCCGGCTGGTGGCGGCGTGGGCTGGTTGGCGCCCGGTCTGGACGGCTGCGGTGTCACCGGGTCAGTTGATCGCGGCAGGCGGGCTGCGGAAGACACATTGTCGCGAATTGATGGAACGAGGACGGCCGCTGCCTCAGGGGAGGCAGCGGCCGTGTGTGGTGCGGGGTGGGTTAGGCGGTCAGGTCGATGATGGGTGCGGCTGTGGCGGGTAGTGCGAGTCGGCTGATGTGATCCGCTCCTCGGGTGGGGGCGGTTTCGGGTGTGGTGTGGGTGAGGGTGTGGAGTGCGGTGGTCCAGCGGTGTTGGAGGGCGGTGGTGAGGCGGGTTTCGATTTCGGGGGCGACGTGGCTGTAGATGTGTTCGATTTTGTCGGGGATGCGGTGTCCGAGTCGGCGGGCTTGGGCGACGTCGGGTATGCCGTCGGCGATGAGCCAGGTTTTGTGGCTGTGTCGGAGTCCGTGGAAGACGAGTCCGGGGGCGACAGGGTGGACCCGGGTGCGGGGTCGGGTGCGGTGGTGGTTGCCGTCGGCGGCGGGTCGCATAACGCGGCGGGCGAAGTTGGACCTGCGGAGTAGCTCGCCTTCGCCGGTGACGAACACGTGCGGATGGCCATGACCGTCAAGGTGGGTAGCGAGCAGGTCGACGAGGAAGGGTGGGAGGGTGATGGTGCGAGCGGACTCGGCGGTCTTGGGTGGCCCGAGCTCGAGCCGCCCGTTCACCTCGTGCAGTGCCCCCGTGTGGGGGTCGATGACGATGACGCCGTCGTCGAGGTGGGTGTTGCGGCGTTGGAGGCCGGTGAGTTCGCCCCAGCGGGCGCCGGTCCACGCGGCGGTGAGTATCAGGACGGCGGCCCAGTCTCCGACCAGCGCGGCGGCTTGGGCGGCGACACCCAGGACTTGTTCGGGGGTGGCCCAGACCCGTTCGGTGCGGATCTCGTGTCGACGCTTGCCCCGCCGGCGGGGCTGGATGGGATTGACGGCGATGAGGCGTTCGTCGGCGGCGTCGGCCAGCATCATCGACATGACCTTGGTGATCGTGGTGACGGTGGCGAGGGCGTAGCCGTCGGCGCGGAGGTTCTTGGCCCAGGTGTGCACCGCCAATCCGGAGATCGCGTCCAGGCGAGTGGTGCCCCAGCGGGTAAGGATGTGGTTGCGGATCAGGCTGCGGTACTGGGCTTCGGTGGTCGCGGCGACGTCGAGCGCGTCGAACCAGGTGACCGACCACTCCTCGAGCGTCAACTTCCCACCGTCAGGGTCGAGGAACTGGCCGCGGCGTTGGTCGGCCTCGATCTCGTCGGCTTTGTTCTCCGCAGCAGTTTTCGAGGTGAATCCGGATATCGTACCGAAACCACCACTGTCTTTCGGGAACCGTACCCGCCAGGTCTTTTTGCCGCTCTTTTCAACGAAAGCCATCGAGAATCCCCTGCTGAGAGAAGGTGCGCGTTGGTTTTGACGAACCTATGGACGCTCCATGTTCGTCAAATGTCAAGCGATCATCACAAAGACTTTGTGTCCGCGTGGAAGTCCTTGTGGAGCAGAACTCGCAAAGTTAAGAGAAGTGCTGATATGAGGTTGCGCTGTTGTCGGCGATGCTCTCGATGTCTGCGCGGGAGAATCGTAGATGTTTTTCCTATGAATCGGCACGGTATTGCGCGGGCGGCGGCTTTGCGTCGTAGCCAGGATGGGCGGACCTGCAGCAGGGCGGCTGCCTGCTCGGCGGTGTAGAGCAGTGGCGCTCCGAGGCTGGAGTCGGCGCGATCTGCACGGTTTGTGTCGGCTTCCGCGGCTACCCCGGTTGAGGTGGGCGTGGGTCGGGCGAGATCGCGGTGTGGTCGGTGGTCAGGAACTGTCTGGTCGCCCTCGATGGAGGAAACAGAGCTGTGAGCGTCAGGCACGGCCGGGTCCGGGTGCGACCTGGTCTCGGGCGTGTCGTGTGTGACTGAGGACGTCTTGCGGTGGGCTGCGCGTGGTGTGAGCCGGCGGTGGCTACGGCGGGCGGGTAGAGGGGTCACGGGGTGCCTCCGATGCGTGTGGGCGGTTGCGGTGACACCTCTGAACTCCGAAAAACAGGCCTGTTGGGGACAGCTCGCACCAAGAAATTCTCCGCCCGCCCCGCTCCGATGACGACGCGGCGGCTGTCTCCGGGCCCGGAGACGACGGCAACACCATCGTGGCGAGCCATCCGGAGTCGGAGCACCCACCCCTGCCCATGCCGGACGAGCAACCCGGTGCGGCTACCGCAACCCCCTGCGACGAGCACCGCATCGACACAGATCAAGAGCCGCGCTGACCTGCGGTGATACGCCGTATGAGGCCGGTTTGGGTTCTGTCTAGGCGACTCGACGCAGCACTCCACCGTTCGATGCATCATGGCTCGCGTCACTCCTGCACTCGCTTCCGACGGTGTGTGCGTTCGAATCCCCGGGGCGGCTCGCGCAGGATGCACACGGCTTCTGAATCCGTCCAGCATGCTCAACCGTCTCACATGAACGGGCCGTATCTGGTGGAGAAGCCGCTGGTCATTGAGGCACGAGTGCAGTTGGTGATGGAGCGGCGGAAGCGGGCGGGGCAGTGATGACCGCCGATGTGCTGGCCCATGATGCAGCATCTCGTCGCAGGTTCGAGTCCTCGGCGGGAGTACCAAAGGATGGGAACAGGGCTGACCTGCGCATTCGTACCGGCAGCTTGGTTGTGGAGGCGCGCTTCGCGCTGCTGCGACCTGATGTGTCCGGAGGGTAGGTGCTGACCCGCTCGGCAGGACCAGTAGTTACGGACATCCCCTCAGCTCCGCGTGCCGTGAACGTCCGCTCTGCCGACGAGCGTATGTTGTCGACCTATCCGGTTGAGTTGGCCCGGTCGGGCTCGGTCACCGTCGGCCGTCTGGAACGCTGGTGCCCGTGGAGCTTGACGATCTGCTGAACGCCATGGATCGAGCCGCTGCCAACTTGGCCAAGCTCGAGGACGTCTGGCGACGTGCCAGGGCGTTCATACCGACTGGGCCAGCGCGGGGTTCTCACCCTGAGTATGACGATCTGCGGCGCGCGTGGTCGGATCTTCTATCTGGCCTACCTCAGATCGACGGCTGGACGATCACGGACGATCTGCCTGATAGCGACGAGATCGGGCAGATGTTCATCGACTACTTCGAGATCAGCGAGCCACCGATCGGGGCATTCGAAGCAGGCGAGCAGCCAGCCAAGGACCTGGCCGAGTACCGGTACCGGCTCAACCGCGCTCGACGCCGAGCCGCCCGTGAACGGCTCGCTCAACTGACCACGGTCATCGACGCCTCGTTGCCGCGCCTGCTCGTCGACGTGGCACGCGACTCGCAAGCACGGCTCGAAGGTCCGGAGGTGGACCAGATCACGACGGCAGTCGACGAGATCGAGCGGCTGCTCGGCGACACCGCCCAGCGTCGTGGCCGATGGAGCGACCTCCATCGCCACCTGCACTTCGGGCAAGGACACGACTGGTACGACATCGCCGAGTTTGACTGGCCCAGCGTCCGTCCTGACATCGAGGCCAGCACACTTGCGGACTCCGATCCGCTCCCAGTCCCCGACATCGACCTGGGCCAAGCCGCTGCGGGGCACCTCACCGGCACAGCCACCACCGCCCTGCCGTGGGACCGTCTCGACGACGACGGTTACGAACGCTTGCTCTTCGACCTACTCCGTAGCTTCCCGGAACACGACAACGTGCAATGGCTCATGCAAACCCGGGCCCCCGACCGCGGTCGGGATCTCTCCTTGGACCGCGTCCTGCGCGACAGCACCGGTAGCGCACGCCACGAGAGGGTCATCGTCCAGGCCAAGCACTGGCGCAAGAAGTCCGTCGGTCCAGCGGACGTCTCCAACACACTGACCGTCGCCAGACTTTGGGAACCACCGGTCATCCGAGGTCTCATCATCGCCACCACCGGTCGCTTCACCGCAGACGCCGTGGACTGGACAGAGAAACACAACAACACGGGTGCGGCCCCGCTTATCGAACTCTGGCCCGACAGCAGGCTGGAAAGCCTCCTCGCTCAGAAGCCTCATCTCACAGCGAGTCACGGCCTTCGGTAACAGGTCGTCGTAGACAACGCATCGCACGCACATGCCGAGAAGCGGATGCTCAACAGTCTCCGGCCGATCCTGTCGATGATCACGCTTGGGTTTGGGCAAACCACCCAGATGCCTCAGACAGCTGAGACCGTTGACTTTGCGCGTCGAAGTGATCTGCCGTGCGCTACATCATCAACGTGCGGATATGGGCACACAATGAACCACGTAAATTCGCTGGCCGACGCACGGAAGCTACCGGACAAGCTGGAAATATCTGGGCGAGTACGCGGAATTTCAGGACCTCGTTCTTTTTGATGCACACGCCCGGATTCAGGTCAACCCGAAGTATCTCATGGCACCCATCAGGGTCATTTCCGAATCGGGCCTCGGCATTCGAAGCGCTCCAGGAAGCGTCAAACGCCAGAACTGATCATAAACCTCCAGATCCGGGCCCTCGTCTGAGGCCTGGGTTTGCCGAATCTCCTCTGCGGCAGCGAGTTCCGTCGCAGCGATGTCGACAATCGCCGTGAACACCGGACCGGGCGGTCGAGCAAAGTCAGCCGGAGCGGCAGACATGATACTGGCCGCGAGGGAGGTCCGAATCGACTGGTCATCGGCGAGGATCCAGCTTTCATAAGCCATCAGCAGACTCGCCCACGACGAAAGTGTACCGAGACGCTTCAGCTTCAGCTTCAGCTTCAGCTTCGTCGAGACGGAGGAGTCGGCTCTGTCCGCCATGACAACGACTTCCTCCGGCGAAGAGAGGTCGCCGCTCACTTCAATCCTGCCGCCCCACGCGGCACAGAGCAGCCGGTTCAGCACCCGAACCCGGTCCGCCTCCACCATCAGAACGTATCGACTATTCGGCTTGAAACGCCTGCGCAAGGCCGGCATGTCACGAGGCTCCGCTCCGTTCTGGGCATCGACCCAGAGCGCGATCGCGCTGCGCGCTTCGGGCACGTCAGTGATCGCCATTGCCGTGCGGGTGGCGGTCACGACGAACACCTCTCCCTGTGTAGCCCGAAACTCCGGCTCGTGTACAAGATCCGTCGGCAGGAACACTTCGCGTCGCAGGAAACGTTCGATTTCCCTGTCGCCGCACGCGGCAGGATAGGTGAACAGCACCCGGAGCGGGCCATTGCCGGCGGGGATGAATCCGCCGGGTACAAGTCCGGCGAGCTTTTCCCGGAGACGCTGTACATGCTCGGTGATGCTCGTGTCTTGGCGATGAACAGCCTCGGCCAGCAGGACATCCAGCGACGGGAATAGAGTGAGCCGATCGGCGCCCGGGTGGAGCTGGTCGGCGACGGCTTCCCGGACCCGCCGACGAACCTCGGCGACGGCGCCGTCTGGATCGCGACGGCCCAAGTTGTAAGCATCGACCCAGCCGTCCTCACCCAACAAGAGGTTCACGATTTCACCCTCGTGAGTGTCGGGAGACAAGCTGTTGTCCCTCCTGAGCTGGCTCAGGACCTCGCCGTAGAAGTCATCGAGCCCACCAGTCTCGAACGGCAGCAGGTAGGAGGCTCCGACACGCGGCCGGTTGAGGTCTGCAGAGCGCCGTGTGAACTGCTGCGGCTCGGTGTCGGCGAAGGCTTGAAACTGTCGGTGGATTGCATTGATCTCCTCGAGGGTCGCCCGCCACGGCTGACTGTCCTTCCAGGCGGCATCCCAGACGTGCCGGGTCCGCCACAGATACCACGAGTCCTGCCGCCGGATGACGTCCTGAACCGCGTCGTCGGTGATCCGTAGCCGTGGCCCGAGCCTCCTCGCAAAACTCCCGGGCCGCGGAGGATCCGCAGTGTGGGAACCGGTCGGCTCGGCGGGCTGTGAAAGCCATCCGTCCAGCAGCCCCTGTATCCCTCCTCGCCCAGCGGCAGCCATCTGGGCCGGATGTCCGAGCAGCACCCGTCGCAGCCGGAACACGTCGACTTCACGCAGCATCGCAGTGGTCGCGGCGAGCGGAGCGAAATCGCTGGCCGGCATCGCCATGCTGCCGTTGGACATGTCCAGCACCTTGGCCGAAAGGATGTCCGCACGTTCATTCAGCCAAGCCACGATCCGGTCCCGCCCGACCAGGTTGGCAAGAGTCTTCATCGTCGGCGGATCAACGGTAAGCAGCGGATCAAGGCCGGACAGCAAAACAAAACGCCGGACCAGATCCTGATTCGATTCGGCGGAGGATGTGGCAGTCAAGTCAACGACCGCGTTGGCCACCAGGCGTGCGCTGACGATGTCGGTGATTTCTCGCCGCGGCACCATCAGCTCGGCCACCGCCACGGTGGTCGCACCGCAGCGACCGACTCCAGTGTGGGCCACCGCATAGCGCTCGACCTGGCTGTTGACGAACCCGTCGGCGATCGACCGCGATGGCCTCGGTCCCTCGCCATCGTCGACTTCACCGGCGCCGGTCAGCATGGTCATCATCGACACCATGGATCTCCGGACGTCGTCCGCTCGGACACCGGCCGACCCGCCGAACAGCAACGCCGTCTTCACAGTGCCAGCCGGCAGGTGGATCTCTCCCAGGTGTGGGTATCGCACCCCTAGCTCTGGCGTCGCTGGCTGGCCGAACCGGTTTTGCGAGTTCTGGTCGTCAACCAGACGGAACAGATCGGCCAGGGCAGAGCCGGCGTTGAGTTGCGCCGCTCGGCCGCCACCCGCCGCCCCTTCGAACGCCGATGGCATGAGGACAAGGGGATAGATCTCCGCCCTTTTGCCGCCCCGACGCAGCAGGTCACCGACAAGGTGCAAGTAGTCGTAGAAGAGACCACTGCCTGTTCCTCCGGCTAGCGAGAACACCACGAACACGGTAATCGGATCGGCGCGCTGAGCTTGTTTGCCGCTTACGGCAAACAAGTCTCCGCCGGACTCATTGATTGCGCTGACCGCCTGCCTAATGCAGAAGAGGGCTGAATCGGGGTTACGGCGGATGGTTTCGAACAGTGCCGCGCGCCCGACCGTCGGTAACTGCCCAGTCCCGAGGTAGAGCGGGCCGATCGTCGGCGTGAACTCCGCAGAGGGCAACCAGTCGATGACGTTCTGGTCGTCGATGTTGATACGGAGGATTTCTGCCACTTCGGCGAAGTCGTCGAGCCGGACGGGAGCGAGATCGGCGAGGTGCATGGTCTTCCGCGCGGCTTCGTCGTGCTCACGCCCTGGCACGGCCTCTTTCCATATCTGCTGTAGCTCGCCGACACTCACATCGGCGTAGACGAACTGCAAGCACGATGGCAGCTGGTAAGGCATGAAGGTCTCGAACCATGGATCGGACAGCAGCCCTCTGCCGTCCGGCCCGCACAGCTCCGCACGCAGCCTTCGTTCCAGCCCCGCTCCGACCTTCGCCCCTGTGCCCCCGAGCCCGAGGAAGAGCATCGGCTGCTGGATCTGCATGGGCCGGTATGAAGACCGCTGACGCCGCGTCCGTCTCCGGACAGCGTGTCCTGGTTTGCTCGCGTGGGGGTAGTCCGGGACCTGCGTATCGTGCCTCGGCTCCGCCGCGGCGACAGGGAGCAGGGAGGGGGCGAGCGAGGTACCGGCCTGTTCGATCGCCAGCGGCGAAAATCCCAGTTCACGGCACAACTCGGCTGCGTACTCGACCCTGGCTCCAGGGTTGCGCGTCCGCACGACCCTGGTCATCAACTCGACGGCGTCACGCTCATTCAGCACATCGAGGTCGACTGGGGTGGCGATGTTATGCCACCCGTGGGCTTGGCGGCTGGTCATGAGCACGGTGCCGGTCCGCATTCTCTGCAGTAACGATGAGGCGAGGTCGGGGGAGGTCACGTTGTCGAGGACCAGGAGCCAGCCGTCGTGTGTGGCGAGCCATCTGATCCCCAGTTCGCTACGTTGCTCACGCGGTAGCTCGGTCGTTTCCGGAGCCAGCGCGCCGGCCAGCTCGGCCAGACTGGTGTTGATCGCGGCTGGTGAGTCCGCGGTGATCCACCATTGGAAGTCGAATGTGCCGGTGTTGAGTTTGGCGAATTGGGCTGCCAAAGCGCTCTTGCCTACCCCGGCCGGCCCGTGCACCGCGACCACGGCGGTCCGACCAGGGTCGCTCATAATCTGCTCAAGCTGCCGCAGCTCGCGGGAACGGCCCACGAACAGCGCCGTTTCAGCGGGTATCCGCGACAGGCTCGGGATCGCCCAGATCGACTCCATCGCGGGCAGCGGGGCCTTCGGGTAGTAGTTGTGGTTGTTCTGGGTGTTGTGGTCGCCTACCTGGACGCCCTGGCTGTCGCGGACCTCCTGTGCCGATGGCTTTTGGCTTTCCGGCTGCGAAAGGTCAGCTGTTCGGTCTGGGTCGTGTGGAATCACGGGCGTCGCCGAACGGGTCAGTTGAAGGTGTTGTTCTGGGTGTTGTGGTCACCCACCTGCACGCCTTTGTTGCCGTGCAGCAGTACCCGGTACTTGCCGGTGTGGTCCCCGTCGGGATCGGTCAGTTCCAGCACCTTCAGCGCCGCCGCTACCAGCTCTTCATTGGCTTCGGCGTCCGCCGCGGTCAACGCGGCGGTCAGCTCCCGCCGCCCTACGGTCCCGCTATCGTCGTCTACCGGTGCGACCGCGTCGACTTCCACCATCTCCACGACCCCAGCCAGCACCGGCTCCGCTCGGCGCAGCACCCGCAGAGCCAGCGTCTTCACGCCGGCGTAGGCGTCCTTCACCGCCGTCGACGCCGTCTCCCCCGCCCCGGCCGCAGCACCGGCAGCCAACGCCGCCACCACCAGCTCCACCGACTCGACCACACCAAACCCCCTTCGCCTAGACCATCAACCACCAGTATCGGCCAAGCCGAGCAGGCTGCTACAAGTTCCACTGAACCGCGAGCACCCTGAGCGTCCGCTCATGCCGCATAGCGCGTTCGGTGACCGACGTTTCCGCGCAATCCCGCCTCCTGGACACCAACACCAGTTGGGCACGTTCACCCGTGTGTGACACATTCGCGCGTACGTCGATACGGCGACGTTCCTGCGCGGCGGATGGCGTAGATGATCGCCGAGGCTACGAGCAGTCCGGGGATGACGGAGATCAGGATCGCGGCGCGCACGGAGAACACCGCGACCAGGCCAAGTGCGAACAGCGGGCCGACGATTGCACCGAGGTTGTCCATCGTGCGTTCGAACCCGTAGGCACGTCTGTAAGCCGACGCGTGCAAGGCGTTGCGAGCCGGGACGCGCAGACCGCGGGCGGCCCAGGCGGCGCTGCGTAGCAGGCCGATCGTGACCACATTCCCGGAGGTGCCGATCAGCGAGGGCAGCACGGCGGTGGCGGTGTGGCCGACGACCGCCAAGCGGCGGTGCTCGACGTCGTCGGCCAGGGCCACCGACGAACCGGCCCACGCTGGCCAATCCGTCGGAGATGCTCTCGATCAGCTCGAGCACCAAGGCGGGCGCGCCGACGTGCTCAGCGACGCCGACATGATGCGCCGGTACGTCTGGGTGGCCGACCTGCACCCGCGCCGCATCCTGCCGGTGCGCCCGCTCAGCCCGTGGTTGTCCGCGCACTGGGTCGGTCTGATCACCCCGGTGCCCAACGCGATCGCCCGCCCACTGGTCGCCAGCCTCGTCCACGAGGCGGTGGCCCGGGAACAGGACATCGAAACGTACTCTCCGGGCGGGCAGCGACCGATCGGCTGCGACGAGGCGGTCCGGCTCGCCCTCGGCAAGATCCGGGCCGAACGTGGAGACCCGCTGGTCGACGGCGACCGCCTGGGACGCGGCGGCCGAGCCGTTGCCCAGCGCCCCGTACTGGTCCGGCGGCATGGGCTATTTGACGAGCGCTCGCGCGAGGTGCACGCCCCCGCCGACGCCCTGTGGCGGGTGATCGAGGCGGTCGGCGGCGACAACGGGCGGTACTCGTTCCCGCTCGCCTGGTCGATCCGTTGGTGGCTGGACCGGCTGGCCGGCGGGGTCGGCCTGCGCCGCGGCCGACGGGACGCCCACCGGTTTCGCGTCGGCGAGGAACTGGACTGGTGGCGGGTCGAGGAACCGGTTCCGGGTCGGCTGCTGTGCCTGCGAGCCGAGATGCGGGTGCCCGGACGCGCCTGTGTGGAAATGGCGGCCGACCCGGACGGCGAGGGCCGCACCGCCTACCGGCAGCGCGCCGTCTTCCTGCCGCGCGGGCTGGCCGGGCACGCATAGTGGTCTCGGTGCTGCACTTCCACGGCATCGTCTTCGCCGGGATGGCCCGCAACATCGCGAAGGGAGGGCACCGAGCCAGGACGGCGTCCGTCCGGTTCGAGATGACCACCGAGCAGGTGTTTTCAGGCATCTGGAGGGACGATCTCGAAGCGGGCGTGCGCCGGAAGCGTACGCAGGTCAACCGGTACCGGGCCGGCCTTGGTGGTGCGACGGACCTCCACCTTGCGCTCGTCCACCACGTCGGCGAGCAGCCGGCGGACGCCCTCGACCGAGCAGCGGTGCTTGGCGGCGATCTGGTCGAGGGTTGTGGTGGATCCTGGGGCCACCCGGATTAGTAGTTCCTTGGGGGCGTCGTCGTCCCGCGGCTGGGAGCGCCGGTGTTCCAGCCAGTCCGGCCCGAGTCGGGCCAGCAGCGTGCCTCGGATCCCGAACACGCGTCGGTGGACCTCCTGATGGGACTTCCGGTCCCGGTCCGGGAGGCGGTCGTAGATCTCGATCGCCTCATCAGCGGAGGCTAGTGTCTTGCTGGGCGTCCGGTTGGTGACCAGACCGCAGTGTGCCTGCGCAGTCAGCGATAGCAGCAGGTCGGTCTGATGCTCCGGGGTCGCCGACGGCAGCGAGCGGAGTATCCGCACCGCCTCGTCGGCCGGGCCGATCGACTGACTGCGCTGCGGCTGCTCAGACCACGCCAGTCCGAGGGCGGTCAGGGCCAGGCCCAGCGCGCGCCGGTGCGCCGGGTCCGCGGCCGCGGTGGGTCGAAGGGCGGCGACCGCCTCCTGGAGTGCATCGAACGACTGCCGGGGACTGCCCGCCGTAATCTCCGCTAGGAGCAGCTGGGCCAGCTCCGCCGGATCAGCGACGGCCAGACGCAGGCGGCGCACCTGATGGCGGAGGGCAACGTCGAGAGGACGTCGATTCTCGCGGTCGGCCGTGATTACGGTGGTGGCGGCCGCGGTCAGTGCGCTACCGAGCCCGTCATCCGGGCCGGCCACCTCTTCGTCGGTCAGGCTGGCGACCAGATCGGCGAGTTCGGCGGCGGCCGCATGGGCGTCAGCCGGCCGCCCCGAGGCAAACAGCCCGAGGCACCTTCGGCCGGTGAGCCTCGCCAGCCGTGCCCGGTACCGACCCGGCTCTGCGGCTGCGCGCCGCCGTACTATGTCGCTGGCCTCGTCGAGCCGGGACACAGCCTGCTCGGGTCGCCCGGCGATCGTCGCCTGCCGCGCCAGTTCCTCCAGCACGTTGACGACATCGACGTCGTGCGCCTGCGGCCGATCCGCGGCGAGCAGCCGGGCGAGCGCGAGCGCCTCCTCGGCTGCGTCGGCCGCCGCATCGAGCTGCTCCAGCTGGCGGTGGCACATCGCCAGATTCAGCACGCACCGGACGAGGTGTGCCCGATAGGCGGGGTTGATCGCGGCCAGCCGGCGGTGGACGCCGGCCGCCTCCGCGGCGGCGGTCAGGGCCTCATCGTGCCGGCCGAGGTGGGTGTGCACGACGGCGAGGTTGTTCATCGCCATCGCGAGATTGGGTAGATGCTCGTCCGGGGTGGCGACGGCGAGCGGCCGCAGGAGGGTCACGGCCTCGAGCGCGTCGGAGGCAGCCGGCTCGGCCTTGCCGATGCTGAGCCGGGCGATGCTTAGGTTGTTCAGGGCGACGGCCAAGTCGGTGACGTCGGCGGGCCGATCGCGGTAGTAGTCCACTGCGGACCGGGCGAGGGCTTCTGCATCGGCCACCTCGTCGGTCTCGACCAGGATCCGCGCGAGATTGACCGATAACGTGGCCAGCACTGCGGGCGCCGGTCCGGCCGCGATACCTTCCTGCAGCGCGCGCGCTGCGGCGACGCGGGCGCCGTTCGCCATCAGGCTCGACCCCAATATATTGAGGGCAGATGCGAGGTCATCCGCCACCGCCGCCTGGTCCGCGACTCCCCGCAGAAGTCGGACCGCCTCCTGCGCGTTGGTCAGTGCGTCCGCCGCCTCTCCGGCGGCGAGCTGCCGGTCGGCCAGCAGCCGCAGCAGCGCGGCATAGGTGATCGGATCCCGGTCGGCCAGACCGGGATCGACCGAGCGGACCAGCGAGGCGGTGATCGCCGCGGCGCCCAGATCAAGGTCGACGTGCCGGAACGGCACCTCCATCGCCACGTCGTAGAGCAGCCCGGGCGGAACCCCCGGAAGGGCGGCCAACCGCACCAGGCTCGCCCCGCCCGCCGCGACGGCGCGGCCGGGTTGCTCGCCCAACATCGGATAGAGCACCTCGTCCGCCACATGCCGCCAGCGGCGCGCCGTCTCGACCAGCATGCGGACGGACGCACCGGTCCACGGCGCCGGCTCGACCGCGAGCAGCCGGGACACCGCTCCGGTCGTCCAGCCGTCCGGCCATCCACTGCTGTCCGCGTGCACATGCCCGGGAATCATCAGACCGATGAAGTCCTCGGCCAGCCGGTCCGGGTAGAGAGGTTCGAGGGCCTCCCGCGGATCGCCCGGCGGGTAGCAGACCGCGTGATCGTCGAGCACGCTGTCCGACTCCGGCACCTCGACGGCGCGCAGCGCGGCCTCGGCCTGCACCCGCGGCATCGCACCGGTGAGAGCGGCGGTGAACACCGCCCGGCCCATCCAGCGCGGATCGGTGCCGATCGTGGTCTCGGCCCACAGTGCGCGTTCCCGGTCGAGCAAGTAGGCCGACAGCGCGTCCGGCGCGTCCGGCACCGGGACACCACGCCGCCGGGCGTCGACGGCGACCAGCGCGGCTATGTGTACGGCGAGAACCGATCGGAACCCCGACTTGTCCAGCGACGGTGGCGGCTCGACCGATTCTACGGGCCGACCGAGGGCTTCGGCGAAATGCCGGCTCGCGGTCGCGAACAGGGCGGCACGGTCGAGTTGGTCGCCCAGCGGCGCCAACTCGCGTGCGTCGGCCGGCGCGGCCAGGTCACTGTCGAGGCGGTGCCGGATCCGCGACCACCAGTAGCCCGCGGAGCGTGCGAGCAACAGCAGCCGTACAGCCGAGCCGGTCTGCGCGCCGAGCCGGCGGAGCTGCCTGGCGAGCTCGACCAGAGCGGCCGCGGGCCAACGGTCGGCGTAGTCGACGACCGCCAGCACCGGACCGGCCGGCACGGTGACCTCGGTTGTCCCGCGACCGTCCACCGCCTGCCACACCGTCCAGCCCTTGCCTACACGCCCGGCGAAGTGTCGCGCCAGCCGTGACTTGCCCTGCCCGCCGCCGGCGTGAATCAGGCGCACCGCGAACGGCGCGGTCGAATCCTGCCAGGCGGCTAGGTCGGCGAGGTCGTCCGCGCGGCCGACGAACGGCACGACCTGATGGACCGGGGCCAGCAGCCGGCCTGGCTGCGCCCGCCCGCCCGCCGCATCGATCGGCGCGGCCGAGAGGGAAAACGGCAGGATCCGGTACGACGGGGATTCGTCGAGCACGGGACGCGGCGGCGTGGCGCGAGGCGGCGGGAAAGCGCTCGCGGCGAGATGGAGCGCGGGCCAGCTGTTGCGGTGTGCTGGCGCTTGGAGGGGCGGATGTCCGCAAGCGCCGAGGATCCGGTCGAGGGTCTCGGCGGTCGGCACGGACGGTCCGCGGAGGGCTCGCGCGGCCGCATCGACCGAGATATCGGCCGCCGTAGCGAGCTCGCGCCGGGACCGGAACTTCCGGAACACTATCTCGCTCAGTTTCTCCCTCAGGAGTTCCGCGGCTTTCGCCGATTCCTCCGGAGTCACGCGGGCCATCGGTGTCCGTCCGGTGTCCGCCGGTGTCCGCCGCACCCATAGGGCTTTTCCTGCGCCGACGCTTCGACGTGTCCGGCGGTGCCTGGCGGCCGCCTAGCCGAGCGGCGCATGGTCGAGGCTCCGCACAACCACATCGGAGGGTTCGACATGTCCGTACGGTTCAGCCTGCTCCTGGTCGCACTGGTGCTCGGCGTGGTCATCGCATTGGTCCTCGGTCTGGTCGCCGGGTTTCTCGCTTGGGTTGCCGGGGCACACCCGGCCACCGCCGTACTCCGCGGCGGGACATGCTCGATCGGTGTCCTCGTCATGGTGGCGGCGATCCTGACTCTGTTCTGGACCGCCGCCGGCAGGGATGCAAGTTAGCAGGGCGGCGGGTCGGCGCGCCCTGGACGCCGAGGGCGCCGCCGGCCGTCCGCTGCGACTTACAGAAGACACTGGCACCGATCAGTACGATGTGAGCGCGGACTCCAGGGCCTTGGCGATCTTGCGGTGGCTGGCGGCGTTGGGTGGTCGCCGTCGGCGGCCAACAGGGGCGTGTCGTTCCGGGTGCCGGAGACGCCCTTGAAAGGGATGAAGACGTCGACGTACCTGGCGCCCCGGTCCCAGGTCGCGGCCATCGCCGCCGCGGCAGCGGCCCGGATCGTCGGCCCACCGTTTCGGCAGGTAGAGCTGATGACCGCTGAACGGGTGCCCGGCCGGCCCGGCATACAACATCATGACCGCGACCTGGCAGTTCTCCGCCTGATTAGTCGCCCCGCAGCGCTGCGGGGCGCCCCCGACGGACTTGTCACCCTTCTTAGAGTTCCTAACAAAGTCGTGCGACGTGTCGCCAGGTGATGATGCAGGTGGCCAGGCCGAGGAATGCCTCATGGATGTCGTCGCGGCGTTCCCAACGGATACGTAGGCGTTTCATGCCGTGGTACCAGGCCACGGTGCGCTCAACCACCCACCTGACCTTGCCCAGACCGGAACCGTGGGGCTGACCACGGCGGGCAATCCGTGGGCGGATGCCTTTGGCACGCACCTTCTTGCGGTACTTGTCGTGATCGTA
>NZ_JBJMIE010000142.1:0-15245 GCF_045807065.1 Actinophytocola sp.
GGCGGTGGTGACGTGGCGGGGCGGGTGGCCAGACGTGTGGTCGCGCAGGGCAAGCCTGGTCAGCCACGCGGCGTTGCGTGGCTGACCAGCGGCTTCTTCGTTACTGGGGGTTCTTCACCTCGCGGAGCGCGATGGGTACGCCCGCGAGGTCCTCGTCGTTGCAGAGGAGCTTCACGTCGTAGTAAGGAGAGTCACCGCTGTCGTCGTAGTCCAGGTGGATGGCGATCACGTCAACCGGCTCCCCCAGCCACTCCTGGGTTCGTCGTAGCCAGGCGGCCGAGCGTTCGAGTGCGGTCGGCAGATCGTCGTCACGGAACTCGACCGGGCGATACGGGACGCCGTACACCTGGTCCTCGCGGTGGGAGGGACGGGGAAGGTCGACCGAAACCCCTGCGTCGTCGAGGTCGAGAGCCATGGATTGGGGCTGGTCACTAGCGAGCTCACTCACCCTACGACTGTCTCCCAGCACGTGATCCGCCGCAACCCTTCTAGTGCGTTGTGTCGGTGGCTTGTGGTTCACTGTCTCCTGGTCGTTTTGAGTTCGTGTTCGATCACGCTCGCGAACGATTGCGGGCGCGCGGGTTAGCTCCAGGTTGAGTCGCCGTCTGAACCGGCCAACAGGTCGTCGCAACCGCGGCGGCTTGCACAGCAGTATCAGGAGATATGTAGTGGCACAGGGAACTGTGAAGTGGTTCAACTCCGAGAAGGGCTTCGGCTTCATCGCACCGGACAACGGCGGCGATGACGTCTTCGTCCACTACTCGGAGATTACGGGCTCAGGCTTCCGCAGCCTGGACGAGAACCAGCGCGTCGAGTTCGAGATCGGCCAGGGCCAGAAGGGCCCGCAGGCCACCGGCGTCCGCGCCATCTGATCTGACCCAACGCTGAAGAGGGCCACCGGGTTCGCTCCCGGTGGCCTTTCTTTGTGTCGGGGCCTTGTGTCCGCGGACGCTTCTGGGCAGAGGTCCGTCTCCGGCTCGGAGGCCCAGGGCTGTGACCATCTGTGACCTCCGGTGATTTTCTGTGATTCCGGACACTTAAACGATCCCACGAACGGATCACGCGCTGTGAACTGAACCCGAAAGCGTGACGGGGGCGGTCGCTCAGTGCGACCGCCCCCGTTCCGGGTCAGTTGGAGAAGACCTTTCGCCAGGACTCCACCGAGGTCAGTTCTGGGACGGCTGCTCGGTACTGCTCCACCAGCTTCGGCCACTCCGCGATCAGGCGGCGGTAGTTGTGGGCCGTGCGGGTGGCCAGTTCGCGGAACACCTTCGGATCGCGGCGGCGGAACGCCACGCCGCTGCCGTCCGCGTTCGACACCGTCGCGCTGTCGAGGTTGCCCAGGAGGAACCACAGGGCCGAGTTGGCGGAGATGTTGACCTGCGGGCGCTGCACCGCCGACGGGTCCGGCGAGCGGAGGTTGTGCACCAGCGCCTTGCCCGCCCGCAGTGCGATCTTCGCCGGGTGGACCGGGGGGTGGAGCATCTGCTCGGCCCTCACCATGTCGAACGACGGCGGAGGGAACTCCCGGGCCGACGGGGCGAACTGCGCGTCCGTGTACTCCTTGCGCAGGCGCTGGATCTCCGGCAGGCCGTGCGACAGCGAGTCGAACAGCCGGTCCGGGCCGGCCATGAAGTCCTCGAGGGCCTTGTTCTCCAGGGCCGCCGTCGAGTACTCCATCGAGAACAGGCGGCGGACGGCCACTCGCGCGCCCTGCAGCAACAGCGTCTTGCGCAGGTCGTACGGGCTGTGCAGTGCCGCCATGATCAGGCGGTTGCGCAGGTGGAAGTAGACCGTCCAGTCCTTGGTGTCGTTCTTGTCGGTCCACGGCTCGTGCCACACCGCGGAGCCCGGCAACGTGACCGTCGGGATGTCGTGGGCCAGTGCGCGCAGCGAGTACTCCGCGTCGTCGCACTTGATGAACAGCGGGAGCGGCAGGCCGGTCTGCTCGACGACCTCGCGCGGGAACAGGCACATCCACCAGCCGTTGTAGGTGGAGTCGATGCGCCGGTGCAGCTCGGGGCTCTCCCGCAGCGGGTAGGCGCCGAAGTCGTGGTCCGTCTTGGCGCCCGGGGCGGGCCGCCACACGCAGGTGGCCAGGTCGACGACCTCGCCCATGGTGTGCAGGCGGGACTTGGCCTGCAGGTTCAGCATCTGCGAGCCGACGATCACCGGCTTCGCCGCGGCGCGGGCGAACATGTTCGAGCGCAGGATGGAATCCGTCTCGATGGCGATGTCGTCGTCCATCAGCATGATCTGGTCGACCGTGCCGGGCTTCGTGTGCTCGACCGACTCGTACAGCGCGCGGGTGAAGCCGCCGGCACCGCCCAGGTTGCCCTGTTCGATGATCTCCAGGCGGTCGCCGAGCGCGGCCGTCAGCTCGCCGTACCGCTCGTGCGAGCGCATCTTGCGCGGGCCCTGGTCGGCGACGTAGATCTTGCTGACCACGTCCAGCACGGCCTGGTCCTCGCCGAGCGAGAGCAGCGCCGCGACGCAGTCGTCCAGGCGGCTGAACGTCGTGGTGCCGATCGCCATCTTCTTCTTCGGCAGCGGCTTGTCCGACAGCCAGCACGCGTCGGCGATGTCGATCGGCGTGTTCTCGGTGAACACGTCGAACCACAGCCAGCCGCCGTCCTCGAACGGGGTCAGCGCGACGTCGAACTCGAGGGTCTGCCAGTCCTCCTCCGCGTGCACCGCGGTGCCCTTGAGGTGGACGAGGTCGCCGTTCGGCTTGGACCGGTACACCTCGATGCGCCCCGCGCCCCGCACCTTCAGGTGCAGCGTGACGTGCTCGACGGTGGTCCAGCGCTTCCAGTAGCTCGCCGGGAACGCGTTGAAGTACGACGCGAACGACACCCGGGCCGAGGGCGGCACCTGGACCTGGTTGCGGGAGGAGATGTTGCAGTTCACGTTGTCCGGCTCGTCCAGGTACAACGGGCGGACGTCGAGCGGGTCGCTCTCCTTCGGCAGGATCACACGCCAGAGCACGCGATCGGCGTCCGGTTTGCTGGCAGTCGCCTGCTCGGCCACGGTTCTGCTCCTCCAGTAAGAACTACGAAGTGCGGTCAGCGACCAGCACGAACTCGTTGTAGGTGAACGACTTGCCGGCGAAGCGGGGCAGAGGGAAGGACTGTCGCTTGGTGCTGTGGAAGCCGAGCTGGTAGGCCACGTCCGTCAGTGCGTCGAAGTCGGAGAACGCGACGTGCGTGCTGTCGGAGGCGTAGCCGCGCTCCTGCGGGCAGATCAGCACCAGCCGCGCGTCGGGGGCCAGGTACTCCAGGTAGCCCGAGAGGATCTTGATCGCCTCCTCGCGCGGCATGTGCTCCACGAGGTGCGCGGCAAGCATCCCGCCGAACCGGCCGGGCTTCGCGTACTCGCTGTCGGCGAACTCGTCGGTGGTGAACGCGGTGAACCCGCGGCGGCGGCACTCCTCGATCGACGTCTTGTTGTGGTCGACGCCGACCCCGTGCGGTGCGAGGTGGGCGAGGCAGCGACCGATGCCGCAGCCGACCTCGAGCACCTCGCGGTCACCGAACTGGCGGCGGAGGTTCCAGCGATACGGCGCCTGGACGTCGAGTACCCGCTTCCACAGCGGCATCTCGAGCCGCTTCAGCCGGTCGGTGTACTCCTCGCCCTCGGTTGAATCCAGGGAAGCCATGACTGTTAGGTCCTCACCGATCCGGTTACGGCCGGGCTCGTACATCGCCAGCCGTCTTCGTTTTTGTGGCACCGGGCGCCCCGTCAGCGTCCACCCGTGCAACGGCATGGTAGCCGTCCGTCGCGGAGCGGCGCCTCGCGGGACGCCCGGTCACTCCGCTCAGTCCAGGCCGTAGAGCCGTCGCCAGTTCTCCCTGCTGGTCAGCTCGCCGGCCGCCGCGCGGTACTCGCCACGCAGGCGCGGCAGCTCGGCGATCAGCCGGCGCACGACCCTGCCGGTCTGCTTGGCCAGCTTGAAGGTCAGCTCCCGGTCGCGCCTGCGCACCCGCACGCCGCTCTGCGAGCCGTCGGTCACGACGACCGTGTCGAACTGTGACAGGTGCCACCAGGTGGCGTCCTCGAGCGTGACCGCGCCGACGTCGTGGGCGGACCTGCCGAGCGCGAAGTGGATGAGCCGCTTGAGCAGCACCAGGCGGCTCATGCTCGGCGTGGGGCCGGCCTGGATCATCGGCACCTCACCGGACTTCAGGCCGGGCACCTCGCCGGGCGGGTGCATGACCGTGTCCGGGTAGTCGGCGCGCACCGCGTGGATCTCCTTGGCGGCGGACGCGCCGCCGTCGTGCAGGAAGCCCGGTCCGCGCAGGAAGTCCTCGACGGCCTTGAGCAGCGTCGCGGCGAGGCCGTACTGCATCGACAGCAGGCAGCGCACGATCCGGGAGACGATGACCCGCGCGGTCTGCTTCGGGTCGATCTCCGCGTGCAGCGCGGCGACGATCATCGCGTTGCGGACCGCGAAGTACTCGTTCCACTTGTCCGCGTCCTTCCAGTCGAAGTCCGCGTGCCACAGGCCGGCGCCCGGCAGCGTGACGGTCGCGAACCCGTTGGCGCGGGCGCGGTAGCCGTACTCGACGTCGTCCCACTGGAAGAACAGCGGCAGCGGCAGGCCGATCGTCGCGACCACCTCGGCCGGGATCAGGCAGGACCACCACGCGTTGTAGTCGGCGTCGACGCGGCGGTCGCCCCGGTTGGGCTTGCCGGTCGGCACGCCGTCCTCGTCCTCGGCCTCCTCGGTCACGTCGACGTCGTCGAGCGCGCCCTTGACGACCTGGCCGGGCACGAGCTGCGCGAAGTCCGCGTACTCGGCGCCGGCGAGCAGCATGGTCGGGTGCAGCAGCCGAAGCATCTGGCCGCCGACGATGGTCGGCTCGGTGGTGCGGTTGGCGAACGCCGTGAGCCGCACCGCGATCTCCGGCTCGCACAGCACGTCGTCGTCCATCAGCAGCACGTTGGCGTGCGCGGAGCCGTGCTCGGTGACCTCGTACATGCCGCGCCCGAAGCCGCCGGCGCCACCGAGGTTGGGCTGGCGCAGGTACCGCAGCCGACCCGCGAGGTCCTGTTCGACCTGCGGGAACGCCTCGCGCGACGCGACCGTGTCGGTGCCCTGGTCGACGACGTAGATCGCGTCGAGCACCTCCAGCGCCTCGTCGTCCGCGGCGAGGGACTGCAGGGTCTTGGTGCAGTCGTCGGCGCGGTTGAACGTGCAGATCACCACGGCCGTCGGGCGGACGAGGTCGGGCGACTCGACGGTCCAGCGCAGCCGCTCCACGGTGAGCTCGTCGTCGCCCGCGGCGAACTCCAGCCACAGGAAGCCGCCGTCCAGGAACTTGTCGAGCGCGACACGCAGCGTGACCAGCCGACCGTGCTCGCCGGTCACCTCCTCGGCCGCGACCGTGCGGGTGTCGCCCCGGCTGTCGGAGGCGACGAGGGCGATCCGGCCGGCGCCGGACACCGTCACCTCGGCGTGCACCTCCCTGACGACCGTCCAACGCTGCCAGTAGCTGGCCGGGAAGCGACCGAAGTAGGTGTCCATGGACACCTCGGAGCCGGCGTGCACCACCAGCCGCTGCCGCTGCCGCGCCGCGGTGCCGAGGACGCTCTGCGCGTACAGGTCGTCGGGGCAGACGGGGTCGGGCCCGCGGAACAGTCCGCGCTGCGCGACCAGCCGGCCGTTGGGCGCGTGCTCCACGAGGCGCTCGTCCGGAGCCGACGTCTCACTCGTGGTCGTGGTGCTGCCGAGCATGTCGAGTTAGTCCTCCATAAGAGTGAAGTCAACCCAGGGTACCCACGCAGCAGGTTGTGGTTACCGTTAGGTCACGGCTCGGCCGCTCCCAGGACACAGCTGGCGCACAGGTCGGTGACCGAGCCCCAATACACGGGTGATCGCGAACCCTGTTCGGCCTTCTTCCTAGAATCAGCGCGCTCCGACGCTAAGAAGGCTCCATGGCCGTGAATTGAGGTTGCGTCCGCGATGAACTGGTTCGAAGCCGTGCCCGCGATCGGTGTGACCCTCGCCTGGTTGCTCCTGCCCGGCGCGGCCATCAGCTACCTGGTGGGGCTGCGCGGCATCGCGGCGTGGGGGTTCGCCCCGGTGACCAGCATCGCGTTGATCGCGGCCACCGCGGTGGTGCTGGAGAAGGTCGGCGTCGACTGGAACGTGCTCGTCGTGCTGGTCGTGTGCGTGGCGGTCGTCGTCGTGGTCGGCGTGGTGGGCCTCCTGCTGCGGCGAAGGAAGATCTTCGCGGCCGAGGCCGACCCGCGCCCGGTGTCGGTCGCCGGGTTCGTCGGGCTGCTGCCGGGCGTGGTGCTCGGCGTCATCACCGTGGTCATGGCCATCCACACGCCGGACGCCCTCTCCCAGACCTACGACGCGCTGTTCCACTACAACGCGCTCGCCTACATCGCCGACGCGCACCAGGCGTCCTCGCTGACGCTCTCCACGCTCGGCAACCCCGAGGTCGGGCCCGTCTTCTACCCGGCGGCCTGGCACGACGTCGCGTCGCTGCTGATGATGTCCACCGGCGTCGACATCCCGGTCGCGGCCAACGTCGTGACGATCGTGGCGGCGGTGCTCATCTGGCCGCTGTCCTGCCTGCTGCTGGCGCGGCAGCTGTTCGGCCGCAACGTCGCCGCACTCGCGATCACCGGCACGCTGAGCGCCGGGTTCGCCGCGTTCCCGTGGGACCTGCTCGGCTTCGGCGTGCTGTGGCCGAACCTGCTCGGCATGTCGTTCGCGCCGGCCGCGCTGGCGGTCGTGTTCACGGTCACGCGGTTCGTCAGGGACGACGCGATCGGCGTCGGGCGCGGCTGGCTCGCCGCGTTCGTCGCGCTGGTCGCGGCCGCGTTCGCGCACCCGAACGTGCTGTTCTCGGTCGGCGTGCTCGCGCTGTTCCCGATCGGCGCGCGGCTCGGCGCCCGCGCGTGGGCGCTGCACAAGGCCGGCCGCACGGTCCGCGGGGCCGTCGAGGTGGCCGTGGTCGTGGTCTTCCTCGGGTTCGCGTGGTGGTACACGGCCACCGCGCCCGCGTTCGCCAACACACGCGACCAGTACTGGCCGCCGTTCGAGACGCCCGCGAACGCGGTCGGCGACGTGCTGTTCAACGCCACGAACCGGGCCGACGGGCTGTGGATCCTGTCGATCGTGGTGATCCTCGGCGTGGTCGCCGCCGCGCGGGAGTGGCCGGTGCTGCGGCTGGTCGTCGCGGGACACCTGGCCACCACGTTCCTGTACGTGCTGACCGCCTCGATCAACCGGCCGGACACCAGGAAGTTCACCGGCTACTGGTACAACGACTCGCACCGGCTCGCGGCCATGCTGCCGATCACGGCCGTGCCGCTGGCGGTCGGCGGCATCCTGTGGATCGCCTCGAAGATCCTGGTGCGCACGGGCGAGGAAGCGGCACGCGGGCGCACGGCGACCATCGTCACGATCGGCGTGCTCGCCGTGCTGCTGGTGGTGACCGGCGGCCTGTACCCGAACGACCGGGAACGACGCGTGGCCGCCGGCTACGAGGTGATCGAGAAGGAACAGCTGGTCAACGACGAGACACAGGACTTCATCGAGCGCATCAAGGACGAGATCCCGGCGGACGCGCTGGTCGCGGGCAACCCGTTCAACGGGAGCGCCATGCTGTGGACGCTCGGGGACCGCGAGGTGCTGTTCCCGCACTTCCGCAGCGCCCAGAGCAAGGAGCAGGACTTCGTCGCCGGCCACCTGGACGACGTCGCCACCGACCCCCGCGTGTGCCGGGCGGTGCGGGACCTGGGCGTCGACTACCTGTTCGTGGGCGGCAGCAAGTTCCGCACCGTCGACCCGAAGTGGGAGTACTACGAGGGCCTCGACGACCCGAAGTCGAGGTCGGGCTTCGACCTGGTGGACTCCGACGGTCACAGCAAGCTGTACCGCATCACCGCCTGCGGGACGCCCCCGCACGAGGACTCCGACGGCTGAACACCTGAAAGTCCGGGAGGCGGACCCTAGCCGCGACCTGGGCCGAACGCGTGGCGGACCAGCGGCCGCACGGCCTCGCCGCCGGCACGCAGGGCCTGCGGCAGCTTGGTCAGCGCGAAGATCCGCGACGACAGGTGCAGCCGCGCGACCCGCGCCGCCCGGTGCCAGCCGTGCGCGGCCAGCTGGTCGGCCACGTCCGCGAAGAAGTTGCCGGCCTCGGTGAAGCGGGAGCCGTCGAACGCGGTGGCCGACGACTCGCTCGCCTCGTGCCGCCGGTACTCGAAGCACAGGGTGCTGTCCGCGACCAACCGCTCGCCGCGCCGCACCAGCTCGATCAGCAGCGCGAGGTCCTGGATCACCCGCAGCTCCGGCCGGAACCGCAGGCCCTTGAGCGCCTCGGACCGCCAGCAGATCGACGGGAAGTACAGCCAGTCGCCACGCAGCAGGCTCACGGCCAGGTCCTCGCCGACCAGCGAGGTCCGGCGGTCGAACTTCGGCGCGTACAGCCGCCGCTTGGCCTCGTCGACCAGCGTCTTCGTCTCGTTGCCCGCGCCGTCGATGACCCGCACTCCCGGCTGGATGATGCCCGCGTCCGGGTGGTCGTGGTGCACGGACCGCACCACGGACACGTAGTTGGGCAGCATCAGGTCGTCACAGCCGATGACCACGGCCAGCTCGTGCTCGACCAGCTCGAGGCAGCGGTTGAAGTTGCCGGTCAGGCCCAGGTTCTGGGGGTTGCGCAGGTACCGCACGCGCTCGTCGTCGATGGTCGCGAAGAACTCCGGGACGGCCGGGTCGGTGCTGTCGTCGACGACGGTCAGCCGCCAGCATGGGTCGTCCTGGGCCAGGACGCTACGGACGGACGCCTGCATCAGCCCGACGTCGCCGTAGAACGGCATCATGATGTCTACGGTGGTCATTAGGCCACGTTCTCGCCGCGCTTGTCCTTCTGCAGCTGCTCGACCTCGAGCCGCAGGATGGCCAAGTCCTCGGCCAGCTTGCGGGTCTCGTTCTCCAGCCGGGACACCTCCCACGACAGGTGCAGCACCACGCCGACGAGGAACACGATGCCGACGAAGAACATGAGGTTGGTCGGCACGGCCACGCCGAGCCCCCTGGCGAGCGAGAGCGTCAGGCGCGGGAACACGGTGAAGACCAGCAGGAGGAGGCCGACCATCAGCCACAGCACGGCGTACTTCTCGCTGAGCTGGCGCCTGCGCAGCAGCTCGATGATGCCGGCGAGTACCAGCACGCTGCCGATCAGCGCGACCAGGTACGTACTGTTGTTCATCATTGGACGGCGCCTTCCTTCACGGGGCCCGGCTTCGCCTGTAACGACTCGTCCGCCGGGATCTCGTAACGGCGGATGAGCGCGAGCAGCAGGGCGAAGCCGGCACGGAAGAGGTAGATCATGGACTTGATGGGGCGGTGGCTGGGCGTGCCGCCGCGGCGGGGCCGCATGTGCGCGGGCACCTGCACGACCTTGCAACCGGCACGCACCGCGATCACCAGCGACTCGACGGTGTCACCCAGGTACTCGACGGGGTAGTGCTCGGCGAAGACCGGCAACGCTCGGCCACCGGTGGCCTTGAAGCCGGACGTGGCGTCGGTGAGCTTGGCCTTGGTGACCTTGGACAGCACCTTCGACAGCACGACCATCGCCCACTTGCGGGGCCCGCGCACCTTGTAGGTCTCGTCGCCCTGGGTGAACCGGCCGCCGATGACGACGTCGGCCTCGGACAGCTTCGCCAGCAGCCCCGGCACCTCTTTGGGGTCGTGCTGACCGTCGGCGTCCACCTGTACGGCGGCGGTGTAGCCGTGGCGGACCGCGTAGCGGAAACCGGCACGCATCGCCCCGCCGACGCCGAGGTTGTACGGCAGCTCCAGCACGAGCGCACCCGCCTCGCGGGCACAGTCGGCGGTTCGGTCGGTCGACCCGTCACTGACGACCAGCACCGGGATGTCAGGTGTCGCGGCGCGGATCTCGCGCACCGTGTCACCGACGTTCAGCTGTTCGTTCCAGGCGGGGACAACGATGATCGCGCGGGCGGCAGGCACCTTGCTTGACACGGAAGAGAAGACTAGCCGGATGTCGTGGTCACCTCGGCACCGGCTGTCGCCGATACCGGTTGGCCCCCGCCACGCAGTGCCTTCGACAGTGCACGCAGCATGATGACCACCACGAGCGTGGCGCCGACGAGCTGTGCGAGCACCCCGGCGCGGATCGGGTCGCCGGGCAGCGCCAGCAGGGCCACCAGCACGACCGTGCCGGCCAGCCACGCCGCGGTCACCGACTTGTGCGCGCCGAGTGCGATCAGGCCGGGCTGCAGCACGAGCCCGGTCATCAGGCCCACCGTGCTGACCCCGAGCAGGCCGACGACCGCGGTCGAGAGCCGGACCTCGGCGCCGAACAGCACCTGCACGGCCCACGGCCCGACGGTGAACGACGCCAGCACGCCGAGCAGGCCGATCGCGAGCACCGCCATGAGGATGACCCGCAACCGCGCACGCACGGCCGCGAAGTCGTGCGCGGTCGCCGCCCTGGTCAGCGAGGGCAGCAGCATCGCCTGGACGGGTGCGAACAGGAACAGCGGGATCCGGGCGAGCACGAACGCCGACGCGAACGCGGCCGCGGTGGCCGCGTCCTCCGGCAGCCGAGCGGTCACGACGATCGGCGCCACGTTGGACACGATCAGCATGAGCAGGGTGCCGCCGACCAGCAGCGACAGCGCGTGCGCCATGCGCCTGACCGAGGGCGGCTCGACGTCGCGTGGTTCGACCGGCCGCGGCCGCGGGGTGCCGCGCCGCAGCCAGAGCAGGCCGGCGGCCGCCCCGAAGCCGGAGCCCGCCGCGAAGATCAGCGCGTACCAGGTGGGGTCCGGCATGCCGAGCGCGGCGATGACGACACACGGCACGATGCGGACGACGCCCTCGGCGGCGAGCGTCGCCGAGTAGCCGGTGAACCGCTGGGTGCCGCCGAGCAGGCCACGCACCACGTAGACGGCGGCCGACGTCACCACGCTCAGCAGCACGGCCGCGAACAGCCCCCACTGCCCGGCGAACGCCTGGTCGGTGAGGATCGGCGACACCAGCAGCAGCACGACGAGCAACACGGCGAGCAGGCCGGCGGCGAGCAGCCACGCGTGCCGTGCGACCGCGCCGATGCCCCGGCCGGCGGCGGCCTCGGCACTCACCGAGCGGCTGGTCTCCTGCTCCAGCGCGGAGAACACGCCCGGCCCGATGATGTTGACCATGAGGTAGAGGCTCGCCAGCGCGGCCGCGGCGGCCGGGGCGAGCGTGTGCCCCGCCAGTGCGACGAAGCCGTAGCCGGCAGCGCCGACCAACGCCAGCCCCCCCGCCATGTAGATGGCGGGACCGAGACGCGCACTCAGGCTGACCACGCGACCACGGTATCCGGAGGCAACCGACGGGCCTTCTCGGGTGTGTTCGTAGTAGCGGCACCAACTCCGGGGGGACGGCGCCGACTTTTCCGAACGCGCTGCCCATGGGGGAAAGATGGACATGGCGACCAAGCCGCGCATGCTCGCGTTACCGGTTCGGGTGCCGCGCGCACCGGCCGCCTTTCGGACCGACATCCAGGCGCTGCGTGCGGTCGCGGTGCTGGCGGTCGTGCTCAACCACCTGTCGCCCGGCTGGCTGAGCGGCGGGTACGTGGGCGTCGACGTGTTCTTCGTGATCTCGGGCTTCCTGATCACAGCGCACCTCGACAAGGAGATCGTGCGGACCGGCCGGGTGCGGCTCGGCGCGTTCTACGCCCGGCGCGTCCGCCGACTGCTGCCCGCCGCGCTGCTGGTGCTGGGGGTGTCGGTGGTCGCGGCGTACTACCTGCTGCCGTACCCGCGCTGGTCGGCGATCGCGCAGGAGGCCGCCGCGAGCGCGACCTACTGGGAGAACTGGCTGCTCGCGGCCAAGTCGGTGGACTACTCGGCGGCGAACGCGCAGGCGAGCCTCGCACAGCACTACTGGTCGCTGTCGGTCGAGGAGCAGTTCTACCTGGTGTGGCCGCTGCTGTTGCTGCTGCTGGGCGTGTTCCGCCGGCGGGCGGCGCGGGTCGCGGAGATCGCGCTGGTGGGGGCGGCCTCGCTGGCGTTCAGCGTGTACTACACGTCGGCGGCGCCCAAGGCGGCGTACTTCGTGACGCCGGCGCGTGCGTGGGAGTTCGCGCTCGGCGCGCTGGTGGCCCTGTGCGCCTCGCGGCTGGTGCTGCCACGCGTCGCGGCCGGGACCGCGTCGTTCGTCGGCTTCGTGCTGATCGTCGGGTCGGCGGCGCTGTACGACAAGCACATGCCGTTCCCCGGCTACCTCGCCGTGGTCCCGACGGTCGGCACGGCCCTGGTGATCGTCGCCGGGCTGCGACCGGACCGGCAGTGGCACACGGTGGTGACCGCGTCCCGGCCGGTGCAGCTGGTCGGGGACATCAGCTACTCGCTGTACCTGTGGCACTGGCCGCTGATCCTGCTGGCCCCGTTCGCGCTGCGAGAAGTGCTGGACGCCGGGCGCCTGACCAGGCCGTACCTGGTGGGTGTGCTGGTCGTGTCGCTACTGCTGGCGTACCTGTCGAAGGTGCTGGTCGAGGACCTCGGCCGGCGTTTCACCCGCCGCACGTGGCTGACGTTCACGGCGATGGCGGTGGGCATGGCGGTCGTGGTGACGGCGGCCGGGACGCTCCAGTGGACCTACGGGCGCCACGTCGCGCAGGCGGAACGCGCGGCGGGCTCCTACACGACGGTCTACCCGGAGGTCCCGTGCCACGGCGCCCCGGCGATGGACCACGCCTGCCCGAACAGGCTGGGCCCGGCGGACGTTCCGGTGATGGGCCCGGCGAACCAGTACTTCCTCACGCCGCCGCCGTGTGTGCAGGGCGACGTGAACCGCGCGGAGGACGTCCGGACGGTGACGGTCTGCGACTACAGCGAGGGCGACCCGGCCGCGAAGACCGTGTGGCTGATCGGCGACTCGCACGCCCAGCACTGGCAGCACGGGCTGTTCGACCTGGCACGCGAGCAGAGGTGGGTGCTGAAGCTGGGCCTGCTGGGCGGCTGCCCGTTCGCGGACATCAACTTCACCGGCTACTACGGCGGCCCGGCGGACGACCACACCAGGCACCGGTGTATGGACTGGACGAGGCGCCAGGCCGACCTGGTGGCGGCGGACAAACCGGACATGGTGTTCTTCTCGTTCTTCGCGCGGGCGGAGGACCCGGACGACGGCTCGAGCCGGTCGAAGGTCGAGCAGTACCGGTCGGGGCTGGAGGAGTACTGGCGGAAGTGGTCGGACGCGGGCGCGCGGATCGTGGTGCTGGCGGACCCACCGCTGAACGGTGCGGTGCGGGACGAGAACTGCGTGGCGCTGAACCCGGCCGACCCGAAGGTCTGTGCCGTGGACCGGGCGGTGGCCCAACCGCCGGACCCGCTGGTCGAGGTGGCCCGCACGACGCGGGTGCCCGGCGTGACGCTGGTGGACCTGACGAGGTACTTCTGCGACGACCGCGAGTGCTACGCGGTGGTCGGCAACGTGGCGGTCTACTACGACCACGACCACATGAACCTGGAGTTCAGCAGGACCCTGAAACCGCTGATCGCGAAGGCGTTGGGTATGTGATCGACTACCGGTCGGCTAGCGTTGCCGGCGTGCGGCGCATAGTTGTTGTCGGTGGCGGCATCCTCGGTCTGGCGGTCGCGCGTGAGCTGACCACGCGCGGCGACCAGGTGACGGTCCTGGAGAAGGAGGACCACTGGGCGGCCCACCAGACGGGCCACAACTCGAACGTCGTGCATGCCGGGCTGTACTACGAGCCCGGCTCGTTCAAGGCGCGGATGTCGGTGGCCGGCAACCAGTCGATGGTCGAGTTCGCGAAGACCTACGGCGTGCCGGTGGACGTCTGCGGCAAGCTGGTGGTGGCCACGACGAACGAGGAGCTACCGGGCCTGCACGCCCTGGCGGCAAGGGCATCGGCGAACGGCGTCCCAGCGAGGCTGGTCACCCCGGCGGAGGCCCACGAACACGAACCGGAAGTCGCCTGCGTGGCGGCCCTACAGGTGACCAGCACGGCGATCATCGACTTCGCGGCGGTGTGCGAGGTCCTGGCCGACCAACTGTCGGCCGCGGGCGCCGACCTACGCCTGTCCACGCCGGCCCTGGGCATCCGCCCGGGCCGAACGTCCGGTGTGGAGGTGGCGACGGGTCGAGACGTGATCCGCGCCGACGCCCTGGTGAACTGCGCGGGCCTGCACTCCGACCGCGTGGCCACCATGGCCGGCCTGACCCCACCGGTGAAGATCGTCCCGTTCCGCGGCGAGTACTTCACCCTGAAGCCGGAGGCCGCCCACCTGGTGCGCGGCCTGATCTACCCGGTGCCGGACCCGACACTGCCGTTCTTGGGCGTCCACCTGACCCGCATGCTGGACGGCAGTGTCCACGCGGGCCCGAACGCGGTGCTGGCCCTACGCCGCGAGGGCTACCGCTGGACTGATGTGTCACCGGCGGACGTGGCGGAGGTGGCCCGCTTCCCAGGCGTGTGGCGCCTGGCCCGCAAGTACCCCCGCACGGCGGTGGACGAGGTCTTCCGTTCCCTGTCACGCCGCAGGTTCGCCAGAAGCCTGGCCCGCCTGGTACCGGCGGTCGGCCGAGAGGACCTGGTCCGAGCAGGCGCCGGCGTGCGGGCACAAGCACTACGCCCCGACGGCACCCTGGTACAGGACTTCATCATCGAAACCGCCCCGAACCAGGTCCATGTGCTCAACGCCCCCTCACCAGGCGCGACATGCGCCTTGGAGATCGCGAAGCACGTAGCCGACCAGGTGGATCACAGGTAGTAGAGAACAAGCCGACCAGCGATCAGCACCGCACCAACAACTCCGGCGGCCGTAAGCCTCTCCCCATACCAGACAAGCAGAGCAGTGGAACCCGCGCAGACCCATACGACAGCGCAAGACTCACGCCCAACCAAGCCCCGCCACCCAATCCCCAAAAGCAAACCCCACCTCACCCAACCGGCAGACCCGACCGAAAGCCCTCACTAACCCCACCAGCACGCCCACCGACCACCGGCGACCACCACAACCCCAGCCGCCCCCCGCCCTACCAAACTCCGCTCACCAAGCCACCCTCAAGGACCCCACCCCCCAACAAAGCCCTCCAACTGAACCACCGCTCAACTAACCACCCTCCGGCCGGCCCACCCTCCAACTAACCCACCGCCTGACTAACCCACCGCCCAACCAACCCATCCCCTCCCCCCCGGCCTCCCCTCCCCCGGCCCCATCCCCCGGCCCCACGA
>NZ_JBJMIE010000143.1:0-3122 GCF_045807065.1 Actinophytocola sp.
GCATGAGGTCGACCAGGCCGGCGCCCTGCGCGTACCGCTCCCGGCCGAGGTCGGTCGCGGTGTCCATGAGCAGCCGCTTCACCTGCCGCGGCCGGCCGATGAACTCCGGCCGCGCGGACAGGAACGCCGCGACGACGCCGGAGACGTGCGGCGCCGACATGGACGTGCCGGACTGTTCGGCGTAGGTCGGCGCCCCCTCCTGGCCGTCGAACCCGGCCCGGGTGGACACTTCCCCGGCCGCGGCCGAGGAGATCCACTCGCCGGGCGCCACGACGTCCGGCTTCATCCGGCCGTCGAGCGTCGGGCCCTTGCCCGAGGTCCAGGTGACCCCGAACGCGTGCGGCGCCTCGCGGTGCGTCGAGCCGACGGCGATGCACTCCTCGGCGTGCGCCGGCTCGGTGATCGACCCGAGGACCACCGAGGTGTTGGCGGAGTCGCCGGTCGTGCCGCGGGCGCCGTAGTTCCCGGCGGACACGACCGCGACCACGCCGGACGAGACGAGCTGGTTCAGCGCCTGGCACAGCGGCGACTGGCCGGCCGCGTACTGCTCGGGGTGCCACTCGCAGCCGAGACTCAGGTTGACGCCGTGCACCCTCGGCACGGCCGGGTCGACGTTGACCTCGGTGCGCAGGTACGTCAGCGCCCGGATGACGGCGGCCGAGGAGGTGATCCACGTGCCCTGCTCGCTCCGGCGCATGACCTTCAGGCTCACCAGCTCGCACTCCGGCGCCATCCCGGACAGGGCGCCGGTCCGCTCGCGGAGCGCGAAACCCTCGTCGCCCGGCTCCTTGGCGTAGGCGACCAGCGGCTTCTCCGGTGCGTGGCCGGCGATGACGCCGGCCACGTGCGTGCCGTGCCCGCTCCGGTCGCGCAGCGGCTCGCCGTCGGGGGCGGGGTACTCACCATCGCGCAGCGGCACCTCCGGCTGCACGAGGTGGCTGAAGTCGCGGTGCAGGCCGCTCGTCCGGGAGTCGGCCTCGTGGGTGGCCAGCTCCAGCCCGGCGAAGTGCGGGTGGTTCGCGTCGATGCCGCTGTCGACGACCGCCCACACGATGCCGTGACCGCGTGCGGCGTAGGACCGCCAGGCGGCGTCGGCCTTGACGGTCGGCGCGGAGCGGTCGATCTGCGGGGTGAGCGGGTAGTCGGGCCAGACGCGGAAGATGGTGTGGGGCGAGACGCGCCGGTCGTCCTCCACCAGTGCGCGCAACTGCCGGCGGGTGAGCACGCACTGGTAGAGCTTGGGTGCGATCAGGGAGAGCCCGGCCGGGACCGGCGGCTGCGTGGTGCTTTCGGAGACCCCGTCGTCCGGGATCCCGGCGCGCCGCACGAAGTCGCCCCACAGCCGGTAGAACGCCTCCCGCATGGCGCCGAGACCGCCGGGGAACAGCACGTTGAGCTCGACGAGCATGGCCACCCGGGCATCGGGATCGGGTCGGCCGAGCTCGGTCGTCGCGGAGGTGCCCGGCGGCAGGTCGAGGTCGCCCACGATCGGTGATCGATAATCAGCCTGGTACGACATGCCCGCCTCCGGAGTCCGATACCAGGGAGGAGGGGGAGTTGGTGCGCACGAATACACCGGTGCCGCAGGTCCGCCCTTTGGCGCAGCCGACCTGGCTACTGGACCGTGAGGCGATGTCCTGCCCCGACCGCCTCCGTGTGGCGGTCGAGGCAGGGGGTCGGGTTATGGGGAGACGACGTTACGGGGAGACGACGTTATGGGGAGACGACGAGGAAGTCGTCGAACAGGACGGAGCCGCCGAAGCCGTCGTTGGCCGCGTCCATCACGTTGAGCCCGGTGAACGGTGCGGAGAGCCCGGTGGAGATCCCGGTGCAGGCCGTCGCCGCGCCGTTGACCAGCACGTCGAACGTGTGCGGCAGCGCGGCCGCGTGGACGTGCAGGATCACCGTGGACCAGACGCCGGGCGGCAGCGTGCCGCAGTTGGTGTTGCCCGACGGCGAGGTCTGCGCCACGAGGGTGGTCGAGCCAGGGTCCTGCTGCAGCCGGATGCGCCGGGCACCGAGCGACGCCCCGGCCCCGTTGAGCGCGGTGACGAACGCCGAGCCCACACTCGGATTGACGGCGAAGGTCTCCTTGACCTCCGTCGCGGCCGACGAGAACGACCGGGACGCGATCAGGAAGTCGCCGTTCGCGGCACTGCCCCGCAGGTCCAGCACCCTGGTGTGATCGACGGTGTCCCTGACGACCGCCGTGCTGGCGCCCGCCTGGCTGACCGCCCACGGCGCCCCGAGCGTTCCGGTCGGCGTGGCCTGAAAGTTCTCGCTGAAGACGACCGTGTCCGCGGTCGCCACCGCCCCACCGAACAGCCCGACGAGAAATACGCTCACGACGGCGGTGATTTTCGAACAGGTAGACAACATTGGTGCTCCTAACGGCATTGTGTTGTTGCCGCGGCCCCCGGGAGCGAAGCATAACCAGCCGTACGTGTTCGCTACGTGACACATTTCGGCGATTGCGTTTCCGCAAGGGAAGGAATCCGGCGTGGATTAGGGTTTTCCTGCGGAGTTCGGGGGTTTCCGCCGGGCGGCGCGACGGGGGAGCGCGGTCGCCGGCCATCGGATGGGGCGGCTCTACCGGGGGAGAGTTTTCCCGCGGGCCACGGAGAATTCGGCCGGGGTGCCAGCCGTGGGGCGTCTGGGGCGGGAGCTGAGTGGGATTTCTCGGTGGAACCGGGATGTGTGACGATCCGGCGGCGGTGTAGGTAGACGGGATCGCCGTGTTCGCGGTGTCGGTTCCGATCGTGCGGGGGTGCTGGCCTGCGGGGGCGGGGGTGTCCGCAGGCCAGCTGGCATCAGTGGCCGGTCGTGTGGGGTTGCTGGCCGGTGGTTTTCGTCCAACGGGGAGCGCTTTAGAGTTCCTAACAAAGTCGTGCGACGTGTCGCCAGGTGATGATGCAGGTGGCCAGGCCGAGGAATGCCTCATGGATGTCGTCGCGGCGTTCCCAACGGATACGTAGGCGTTTCATGCCGTGGTACCAGGCCACGGTGCGCTCAACCACCCACCTGACCTTGCCCAGACCGGAACCGTGGGGCTGACCACGGCGGGCAATCCGTGGGCGGATGCCTTTGGCACGCACCTTCTTGCGGTACTTGTCGTGATCGTA
>NZ_JBJMIE010000144.1:0-9066 GCF_045807065.1 Actinophytocola sp.
ATGGCCACGCTGTTCGGGATCGGTGCCGACGCGCGGACCTTGCGGCGGTGGGGACACGTGCTGACGGAGGTCGCGAACGACTTCGGGCGTGACCCGGTGCTCGTCGAGGCCGCGGCCGCGGTGCTGGCCGAGGACACGGCCGTCACCGCGGCCGTCCACCGGCTGCGGGCGGAGCCGGACGGCTCGGTGATCTCCCACCTGCTGCACGCCAACCGCCCGCCGGGCAAGGCACGACCGGACGCCGACGTGGTGCCCGTGCTCAAGCACCTCGCGTTGAGCGTGCTCGAGCCGGGCTGGTTGGCGGGCTGGACGTTGGTGGCGCTGTGGTCGGCGCCGGACCAGCTCGCCGCCGTCCGCGCCGACCGGTCGCTGCTGGGCGCGGCGGTGTACGAGGCGCTGCGGTGGAGCGCACCCGTCGGCGTACTGGGCAGGCGCACGACCCGCGCGGTGACCCTGGCGGGCCGGGAGCTGCCGGCGGACAGCATGCTCGCGGTCGCGATCGCCTCGGCCAACCGCGACGAGGCGGTGTTCACCGGACCGGACCGGTTCGACCTCCACCGCGACGTCCGCACCCACCTCGGGTTCGGCGTCGGGCCGCACCACTGCCCGGCGCACCCGCTGGTCACGGCCCTGGCCCGGACCGCGCTGGACGTGCTCCTCGACCGGCTGCCCGACCTGGCACCGGCACCGGGCTGGCAGGCCCGGCCCCACGGGTGGAAGCTGCGGCTGCCCGGCCCCCTCGACGCGGTGTGGGACCCGTCGCTGACCAGGCTGTACGCCTGACGGTCACCGCCATCGGCACGGGGGCAGGCGGCCTCGCCGGCCGCTGACACGGGCCTCAGTCGGTGGTGCGGCGGCGCAGCAGGTAGGTGTCCATGATCCAGCCCTTGCGCGCCCGTGCCTCGGCCCGGCGGGTCCTGATCTCCTCGGCGACCTCGGACACCTTGCCGGAGATCAGGATCTCGTCGGGCGTGCCGAGGTAGGCGCCCCAGTAGATGTCCACATCGGACTCGTCAAGGTCCGCGAACGCGGTGTGCGCGTCGAGCATGACCACGACGTCGTCGACGCCGTCCGGGAAGCCCCGCGCCAGCCGCCGTCCGGTGGTGATCTGCACCGGCTTGCCGATCTGGTTGACGCTGGTGCGGTGCCGGGCGGTGAGCGTGGCGACGCTGCTGACGCCGGGGATCACCTCGAAGTCGAACTCGACGTTCCCGCGTGCCAGTACGGTGTCGAGCATCGCGATGGTGTTGTCGTAGAGGGTCGGGTCGCCCCACGCCAGGACCGCGCCGGTGCCGCCGTCCGGGACCTCGTCGCGGATCAGGGCCTCGTACACGTCGGCCCGGCGCTGGTGCCACTCCGCGACCGCGCCGACGTAGTCCGCGGCGGTGCGGTCCCGCGGCGGATCCTGCGCGACCGCGACCCGGTAGGACGGCTCGCCGGTGTAGCGGTCCAGGATCTCCCGCCGCAGCCGGACGAGCTCGTCCTTCGCCTCGCCCTTGTCCAGGAGGAAGAACACGTCCACCTCGTTGAGCGCCCGGATGGCCTGCACGGTGACCTGCTCCGGATCCCCGGCGCCGATCCCGATGACGTAGATCTTCCGCATGCGGCCGAGTCTGCCACGCGTCCGTGCGCCGAGCGTCGTGCTCCGCCCGGCCGACCGGTCTGGTGGCCGTGGGCGCGAACGGAAGGACCCGGCCCGATGTTTGGGTACCGCGAGGTGCCGGGTACGCCAGGGGAGATCGACAACGCGCACTGGGAGGTAGTGGTGAGCACCAACAGCAACTGGCGTGTCGTCCCGCGGACCGCCACGACGTGCTGGATCGCCCTCGTAGCCGGTGTCCTTCTCCTGGCGAGCGTGATCTGGCAGATAGCCGACGACGGGCTGGCGCTCCTTCCCGTCGTCGCGGCCGTCGCGGCGGCACTCCTGGTGCTCGTCGCCGTGATCGGGCTGGCCGCGCCCGGCATACGCGGCCGCCTGTCGCTCTCGCCGTCAGGACATCGCTGTCAGGGAAGTCGCCGTCAGGAAGTCGTGGCCGGTCGGCGGAACTCGGCGCGCCAGCGGATCTCGTCGCGGACGATGTCGTGCGGGGTGAGACCGCCGGTCGCGAAGGACTCGATCTCGGTCCGGGTCAGCGGCCAGGGCGGGCCCTCGGGTCGTGCCTCGCCGTCGCGGGCGGCGGCGATGACGAGCAGGGTGCCGCCGGGCGCGACGAACGACGCCACGCGCTCGATGGCCGCCTCGTGCAGGGGGACGGGAAGCGCCTGCACGGTAAGGCTTTCCACGACCAGGTCGAACGCGTGGTGCCAGTCGGCGGGCGGGTCGAGGAGGTCCGCCACCCGGTAGTCCACGGCGGTCCCCGGGAAACGGTCCCTGGTCGACGCGACCGCGGTGGGGGAGACGTCGAACGCCACCGTCTCGTAGTGGAGGGACGCCAGGTACTCGGAGTCCCTGCCCAGCCCGCAGCCGACGACGAGCGCGTGCAGGCCGGCGCCGTCGCGGTCCCCGGCCCAGCTCGCCAGCAGGTCGTGCGGCGTGCCCCGGTCCCACGGGACGATCGCGTCGCCCCGCTGCGCCTGGTTGTACAGCTCCTCGAACCAATCCGTCGGGCTCTCGCTGGCCGCGGCGAGAGCCCGGGCATGCGTGTCGGGATCGTTCGTCATGCGACTGTTCTACCCGGCCACTCGTGAACGCGTGCTCGGAACCGGCGGACCGGGCACGCGGCGGCGCACTTCACCGGCCGTTCAGCCTTCCCCTCTGGTGATCCGCCGCCTGTCCCGCCAAGATGGTTGGAATCTGACCACTTGAGGCGAGGGCTGGAAATATGTCCACACATCTGAGTCGGCGCACCCTGCTCGCCGGCGCGTCCGCGGCCGGGCTGGCACTTGCCCTACCCGGTACGGCGGCCGCACAACAGCTCGCCTACGCGGCGTTCCGCGTGGTGCGGGTCCGGCCCGGCGACCCGGCGCAACCGCGGATCACCCTCCCGGCCGGTTACGAGATCCTGCCGGGTGCCAACTACTCCGTCGCCAGCCGCGCGGAGTACTACACCTTCGTCCGCGGGCCGAAGGCCGACGGCATCGAGGTCGGAGTGGACTGGCCCGGCGTGCCGGTCCGCGCCGTGGTCCACCAGGACACGCGGCTGGACCTGCGCCGCCACCGCGGCGGGGTGAGCTTCACCCTGCCGATGACCCAGTCGTCGGCCGACGCGTACCAGCCGACGCTGCAGGTGTGGAGCACCCCCGACGCCGGCGCGGGCATGTACGTCAGCATCGAGCACAACGACCCCGACCGGGTGGCCGGTCCGTGGGCGTCCGTGGCCTGGCCCGAGGGGGAGACGCGGTCGGTCGTGCACCAGCTGGTCGCGACCCAGGCCATCCTGCTCGACTCCGGCCTGCCCGCGGTGGCGGCGGCGAAGGGCCACCGGTTCGCGGTCATGGGCTTCGAGACGAACAACACCCTGCACGCGGACAACCCGCCGCACTGGCACATCTCCTACAACTCCGGCCCGAACTTCGACGCCAGGACCCACAACCCGCACCTCTGGCTGAACACCGAGGGCGGCACCTTCTACAACGGCATGGACGTCACCGGCCTGGGCCGCCTGAAGTACCACGTGGGCGACCCGGCCCCGATCTACGACTTCATCGGCGACGCGAACGACGGCCGCGGCAACCTGGTCGTCACCATCACCATCCGGGAGGACGGCGGCCTGGACTTCCAGACCCCACAAGGCCAGACCTACGCGATAGCCGCCGGCCGCGGGGGAAACCTGCTGGACGAGGTGACCGTCCTCCGCGGCGGCCAACCGTGGCTTCGCGTGGCCACCAGGGACCTGGTGAAACTGGGCATCCTCATCGTCCGGGTGGACGGCCTGCGCGACCGCCACGAGTCCCGTTACGAGATCGTCCGCTACGACCCCCTGACCGGCGTCCTCGGCTGACGCGGAAGTGCCGCCGCGCGGAGTTTGATGCTGGCCGAGGTGGATGGTGCTGGTGCTAATATGGCGCGGCACATACACACCGGCCAGCATTACTTCCAGGGATTCGACGCAATCGCCGCCGCGTTGTTGGCAGCCCGCAACCAGCCGTTGACAGCCCTTCTTCCCGCGCAATCCCGACCGGTCCACCGCGCGGCGGGGATTCCGCGGCATCGGCGCGTGCGAACGGAAATCCTGCTCCGCCGTTCGGGTGATTCCTCCTCGATACAGGACAGATCCAGCGCGGTTTCCAGCAGACCTCCCAGCTGATTTCCCAGTGACATTCCCACCTGCGGTCCGCATCCTGCGACCGGGTCGCGGGATGAGTACCCGCGGGGAGATGCGAAGGAGGGGGCGCACATGAGTAGTCCGCATTGGGTGAAAGCAGCGGGAAACCCGGCGGCGGAACGCTGGTTGACCAGGCCCGGCTGCCGGACGGTACTGGTCGTCGTGCCGCACATGACGGCCGGCACGCGGTTGGCGGACGTGGTGCCGTTGGTCGAGACCGACAGCCGGATCCAGGTGCTGTACTGCGTGCCGACCACGACCGACGCGTGGCCGGGTGTGGAGGACTACGTGCGTGAGGGTGGCGGCCTGCTGATCCCGTGGCACCAGGTGCTCCGCTCACGCTTCGACCTGGCACTGGCGGCCAGCTACAGCGAGATCGACAAGATCCCGGCACCGGTGATGGTGGTCCCGCACGGGGTGGGCGGCGGACGTTCCCGGTACAGCCCGTGGACCGCGCCCCGGGAGGACCGGCAGGTCCAGCCGCGGGACGTGCTGGTGCGGGACGGCCGGGTGGTACCGGCCGCGGTCGTGGTGGCGCACGAGTCGGACGCCGAACGGCTGCGTCGGGCGTGCCCGGAGGTGGCCGAGCGGATCGTGGTGGCCGGAGATCCCTGCTACGACCGGATCCGCGCCAGCATGCCGTTCCGCAACGTGTACCGGAAGGCACTGGGGTTGGACCGGCGGCACAAGCTCGTCCTGTTGAGCTCGACCTGGTCCCGGTACTCGTTGTTCGGCGGGGATCTCGAGGTGTGGCGGCGGGTGCTGGACGAGTTGCCCGCCGACGAGTACCGCGTGGTGGCCGCGCTGCACCCCAACATCTGGGCGGTGCACGGGCGGCGTCAGGTCCTGGCGTGGTTGGCCGACCACATGGCGGCCGGCCTGGCGGTCGTTCCTCCGGAGGAAGGCTGGCGGGCCGCGCTGGTCGCCGCCGACTTCGTCATCGGCGACCACGGCTCCGTCACCCAGTACGGGGCGGCGCTGGGTGTTCCGGTGCTGGTGAACCCGGCGTCGGCGCAGGACGTGCCCGACGGCAGCAACGCCGCGTTGCTGCGGCGGATGCAACCGGTTGTCGACACCACCGGGTCGATCGACCAGCAGCTGCGCCGGCTGGCCGCCCGCCATGGTCCGGACCGCTACGCCGTGTTCACCCGCCGCATCAGTTCCTGCCCGGGTGAGTCCATGGCCGCCCTGCAGGCGGCCGTGTACCGGCTGCTGGGGCTGTCGGAGCCGGCCGGGGCGCCGCCGGTGTCACCACCGGTGCCGATACCGACCCTGCTGAGCGGTCATTCCTCACCGGCGTGGTCGAGCCCGCCGGTCAGGGAGTCGAGGCGGGCCTGAACCTGCGCCGCCCTGGGGAGCTCCGCGTGCCGGTAGAGGTCGACGGCCCGCAGGAGGTGTTGCCGGGCGGCCGCGAGGTCGCCCGTGCGGAGGTGCAGCTCGGCCAGGGCTTCGACGGCGAGGCCGTGGTAGTGGTGCGAGCCGGCACCGGCCAGGATCTCCGCCGCGTCGCTCAGGGCGACCAGGGCGTCGGCGTGCTGGTCGAGCTGGGTGTGCACGGCGCCGAGCCGGATGAGCGCCATGCCGCGCAGCACCACGTCGTCGAGGTCGGTCGCGGCGGTGACCGCGCGCCGCAGGTAGGTCAGCGCCTCCTGCCGGCGCCCGACCTCGGCCAGGGTCTCCCCGATGCGGCGCAGGTGCAGGGCGGTACCGCGCTGTTCCCCCAGCCGCTCGGTGCTGGCCAGTGCTCGTTCGAAGTAGGACATGGCTTCCTGCGGCCGTTCCGTTCTGCGGGCCACCAGACCGAGGTGTTCCAGCGCGGTCGCCTCGATCCGGAGATCACCCGCGGTCGCGCTCAACGCCAGGGCTTCCGCGAAGCGGCGGTGTGCGAGGTCGTAGCGACGCAGGTTCAGGTAGGCGATGCCGAGGTGGACGACCAGCAGGGCCTGGGCCACCTGGTGACCGCACGCCGCCGCCGCGGCGATGCCCAGCTCGTGGGCGGTGATCCAGTGCGTGAAGTGCTTGCGGTACAGGAAAAGGCTCCACAGCGCCTCGCACAGTTGCCAGGCGAGGTCCGGCCGTGCGCGGTCCGCCGCGCAGCGCTGGGCGGTGAGGAGGTTGGGCAGCTCCCGCTCGAGCCAGTCGAGGGCGGCGGCCGCGGTCGGGAAGACCGGTTCGCGTTCCCCGACGCGATCGTACCGGTCGCCGGCCCGGTAGCGCCGTGGCATCACCGCGAGGTCCGCGGCGATCGCGTTGTCCAGGTACCACTCCACCATCCGCCGAACCGCCGCGTCGCGTTCGGCGGTCTCGTCGTGCTCCAGCGCGCGTTCGGCGGCGTGCAGGCGCAGCAGGTCGTGGAACCGGAACCGGTCGACGTCCACTTCGTACAGCATGATGGCGTCCACGAGATCCGCGACCAGCCGCTCGGCGACCTCCGGTGAGACGTCCCCCGCCGCCGCGACGACGCCGATCCCGAACTCCGGCCCGGGGTGCAGGCCCAGCAGCCGGTACAGCCGCGCCACGTCGCCGGGCAGCTCGCGGTAGGACAGGTCGAGGTTCGACCGCATGGAGACCTCCCCGGAGATGGCGAGTGCCGAGAGGCGGTGTTGCTCGTCGGCGAGGGTGCCCACGACCCGGGAGATCGACCAGCGCGGCCGGGTCGAGAGCTGTGCGGCGGCGAGCCGCAGTGCCATCGGCAGCCCGCCGCACAACCTCACCAGCTGGCGGGCGGGCGTGGGTTCGAGGTCCACCTTTCCCGGGCCCGCCACCAGGGACAGCAGCTCCAGCGCGGACTGCTCGTCGAGCATGTCGATGTCCACGAACCGGGCGCCGTCCAACGCGAGCCCGGCGAGCCGCCAGCGACTGGTCACCACCAGCACACTCCGCGGTGACGCCGGAAGCAGTGGCCGGACCTGTGCGACCGAGTCGGCGTCGTCGGCGACCACCGCGACCGACCGGTCCACGCTGACGGACCGGTAGAGCGCGGACTGCTCGCGCAGGTCGATCGGGATGTCGTCCGGTGGCACGCCGAGGGCGCGCAGGAAACCACTCAGCACCTCCGAGGCGGTGACCGGTCCGCGCGGACTCAGGGCACCGAGGTCCGCGTAGAGCTGCCCACCGGGGAAGCGGTCGGCGTTGGCGTGCACCCAACGCAGTGCGACCGCGGTCTTCCCCGCTCCGCCCGGCCCGGTGAGCACGACCAGCCGCGGCCGTCCCGCGTCGCCGGCGGGAACCAGGTCGTCGAGCGCCCGGAGCTCGGCACTCCTGTTCGTGAAGTGCGCCGGATCCGGCGGGAGCTGCCGTGGCACGACGTGTGCCCGGCCGGACCGGTGCAGATGAACTCCTCCGCTTATCGTCCCCGCCTGGACCACCGCGTCGACGGTGTCGGAAACGACGTTATTTCTGGATGGCAACGAATCACTCACCGAATACCGCCTCCCACACCCCACTCTGGCACAGTGCCGCGCCGGCACGGGACCCACCGATCAGTGAAATTCTTCGTACCGGCGTGACGGGCTGTCGTCGGCGGAGCCGCAGGTAACGGGAGCCCAGCAGGGCGGGAAACCACGGCGTCGCTTGCGAAGGTGAATCGGGGCGCGCGAAGAATTTCACTTCTCAATTCGCTAACTCTCCGAGCGACGGCGCGGTGATTACGTAGTATCACGTAGTGGCATAACACCGCTTCGCGTGCACCACCGACGGTGGTCCGGAGGCCAGCTTGATGGGGTGAGAGCTGGTGGCCACGAGTTTTGGCATCCTGGGTCGGACAGCGCTGCTGCTCGACGGCGACCTGCGGCACTCATGGGGTCGCCCGAAGGAACGCGCGCTGCTCGGCGCGCTGCTCGTCCACGCCGGCCGCTGGGTTTCCACGGACATGCTCATCCGCTGGACGTGGCCGGACGAGGCGTCGACACCCCAGGCGGCGACGCTGCACCACTACGCGACGAACATCCGCAGATGGCTCAGACAGGTGCCGGCGCGGCCCACACTGCACGCGGAGAACGGCGGCTACTGCCTGGAAGTGGACAAGAGCCTCATCGACTACTACCAGTTCGGCCGCCTGGTCTCCGAGGCGCGCGGCCAGGTGGGCCGCCACAACCACGACCGCGCCGCGGAGCTCGCCACCCACGCACTCGCACTCTGGCGGGGTACTCCGCTCGAGGACCTCGACGGTGAACCGGCACGCGCCTGGCGAACCCGCGTGGAGCACGACGACCTGCTGCCGGCCAACCTGCTCCTGCTCGACGCCCTGCTCGAGCTCGGACGCAACGAGGAGGTGCTGGCCCGGCTCGCCGAGTTGCAGACCGACTACCGGCTCGACGCCACGCTGGCCACCCGGCGCATGTCGGCCCTGCACGGCCTGGCCCGCTTCGGCGAGGAGTCGTCGTACTACTTCGCCATCCGGCGGGAGTTCCTCGGCGAGAACGACGAACAGGCGGCCGAGTACGTCCGCCAGCACCACGAGCGGTTGCGGGCGGACGGCGGCCACGCCGCGAGCGGCCCCAGGAGGGAACCCACCGGTCCACCACGCCAACTCCGCCAGGACCTCGTCGACTTCGTGGACCGCACGGACCTCCTCGTCGCCATCGACGAGGCCACCACGAACACGGCCGGGCAACACACCGGCGGTGTGGTGATCCTGGACGGGATGGCCGGAGTGGGGAAGACGGCGCTCGCTGTCCACTGGGCACACCAGGCCCGCCACCGCTTCCCCGACGGCGACTTCTACATCGACCTCAACGGTTTCTCCGACGACGCACGGGTCGAGCCGTCGACCGTGGTCGACGAGCTGCTCGCCGCGCTC
>NZ_JBJMIE010000145.1:0-9665 GCF_045807065.1 Actinophytocola sp.
ACGTGCCCCGGAACAGCAGCGGGTCTGGGCGGCGGCTGCCGAACACTGGGAACACACGTTCGCGGCCGCGGCCGGACGGGGTTTTCCCGGTGTGGATCCGGCAAACACCGGCGCACTGCAGTGCGTCCTGCGGTCCAGCGCGGCGCTCGGGCGCGCTCGTGACCTGGCGGCCAGGACCAGGACCTCGGTGTCCAGCGTCGTGCTGGCCGTCTACACACTCGCCATCGCTCAGGTCACCGGCGTCGAACGTCTGGTGGCCGAGTCGGAGTGTTCGAACCGGTTCAACCCCCGCTGGCGCAGCGTCGTGTCCTCGGTGGTTCAACCGGTCCCGATCCCGGTGACCGCCGCCGACGACCTGGCCGAGCACATCACCCGGGTGCACTACGCGGCGATGACCGCCTACCGTCGCGGAATGTACGATGTGGACACTGTCGCCGCGCTGCCGGAGGCAGCGGGTCACACGGCCACCTGCGAGTACAACTTCTTTCCCTGGCAGGAGATCGCCGAGCGCGCGGACTCCACCGAGCCCGTCTGGGAGAAACCGACCTCGGCGGTCAGGACCGGCTGTTCCCTGCGCGCCGCAGAGGAGGACGCCACGCTCAGACTCTGCCTGCGTACCAGAGGTATCGCACAGGACCGGGCGGCGGCGGTCATGAAGCACATGCTGGCACTGCTGAACGAAAGCACGGCATCCTAGCACCGGGAAAGGGCTCTCTCCAAGGCCAGAACCCACCTCCCTGTTGCGTTTCGCAGGCAACCAACGCCACCTGTCCCGGTTCGAGGCCGCCGACGATAGTGAGCCCATGCATAACTTGTCGCGGTCAGTCCGAGCCAGGCTGAGAAAGTTCGGCATGCCGCCCGCGCTCCGCGGAATTCTCGCGCTGTTGCGCTTGTTGCCCGGGGTGAACCGGACGAAGGCCCTTATCAGCGTCGTGGGAATGGCGGTGGTGGCACTGGTCCCCATCGCGGTCGCGATGACCACCGGTCTGCTGATCGGTTCGATACCGGACGCGGTCGAGGGCGGGGCCTCCTCCGAAGCGGGACGGCAGATGCTCGTGCTGCTGGCCACGGTCAGCGCACTGGTGCTGGCCCAGCACATCACCACCCCGGTGCTGACGGCGCTCGGCGAGACACTTGGCCGCGAGGTCGACCGGCACCTGCAGGAACAGGTGATGTCGGCGGTGGGCAGGCCGTCCGGGATCGCGCACCTGACCGACCAGAAAGTGCTGGCCGCCCTGCGAACCGTGCGCGGCCTCGGCATGTACGACAACGACCGCCCCAGCCTGGCCGTGATCGCGATGGTGACGGTGCTGCCCGCGTGGTTGCGCGCGGTCGCCGCGGCCGCGGTACTGCTGTGGTTCCACTGGTGGCTTGGCCTGCTGTGGCTGGCGGCCTGGCCGCTCGTCGTCTACTTCATGCAGCGCGAGTACTTCCGGGTCGGTCAGCTCGGCTTCGCGCGAAGCACCGGGCTGCAGCGGTCCGAGTACCTGCGGGACCTGGCGATCACCGGGCAGGCGGCCAAAGAGGTCCGCGTCTGGGGACTGCTGGACTGGCTGATCGACCGGTACACGCGGACCTGGCACGACGCCATGGCGCCGGTGTGGCGGGAACGCAGCCCCCGTGCGCGTGTCGTGTTCGGGACCGCCGGGACCATCGCGGTGCTCAACCTGATCTCCTTCGGCCTACTGGTCGTCGCCGCGGTCAACCAGGACATCGACCTGGCCGCGCTCGCGGTCTTCATGCAGGCCCTGACCCTGGCCAACAGCTACACGGCCTTCGACGACCAGAACGCCTACCTCGCCTTCGCCGCGGCGGCGGTGCCCAGGGTGAGGGACCTGGACACCCAGCTCGGGTCCGGACAGGACGCCGGGAACCTGGCAACCCTGCCGGAACGGTTCCCCGCCGAGCACATCACGCTGTCCGGCGTCCAGTTCCGCTACCCCGGCACCCAACAGGACGCGCTGCGCGAGGTCGACCTGACCGTCGAGGCCGGCCGGTCGCTCGCCATCGTCGGTGAGAACGGCGCTGGCAAGAGCTCACTGGTCAAGATCCTGTGCGGGCTCTACGCCCCGACCGCCGGCACCGTCGTGGTGGACGGGCAGGACCTGGCCGGTGTCGATCCGGCCGCCTGGCGAGCCCGGATCGGCGTGCTGTTCCAGGACTTCGCGAAGTACCACCTGACCGTGGCCGACAACATCGGGATGGGCGCGCCGCGGCACGCGGGTGACCAGGACCGGTTGCGCGATGCCGCCGACCGCGCGGGTGCCCTGCCGCTCATCGACCGGCTCCCCCACGGCTGGGACACGGTGCTGTCGCCGGAGTACTCCGGCGGGGTCGACCTGTCCGGCGGGCAGTGGCAGCGGATCGCGCTCGCAAGGACGCTGTTCGCGGTGGACGCCGGCGCGCGTGTGCTGATCCTCGACGAGCCGACGGCTGCACTCGACGTGCGGGCCGAGGCCGAGATCTACGAGCGGTTCCTCGAACTGACCGCGGGCCTCACCACGATCCTGATCTCACACCGCTTCTCCACGGTGCGCTGTGCCGACCGGATAGTCGTGCTCGACCAGGGCGTGATCACGGAGGACGGCGCCCACGACGAACTGATCGCCCTGGACGGGCAGTACGCGAGGATGTTCGCCCTGCAGGCGGCACGGTTCGTCGAGCCCCAGGCGGACCGGGACCTGACAGACGTGGAGGCTGGGCATGCGTGAGACGTTGCGGACGTTCGCGGAGCTGATCGGGATCGGTTTCCGGGCCGCGCCATGGCACGCGGCGGCCCAGCTGGTCACCGGCATCGTCTTCGCCGTTTCCGTGCCGGTGGGCGCGCTTGGCGCCAAGGTGATCCTGGACTCGGTGATCGCGGGCCACCTCGCGGTCGGTATCTGGGCCTCCGTGCTGTTGGCGGTCACCGTCGCCGCCGCGCTGGCCTCCGTCTTCTACTACGTGCACTGCCTGTTCACCGTCCAGGAACGCGCGGCCGCGCTGGCCAACGAGCGGCTGATGCGACTGATCGGCGGCGTCGGCGGGCTCGCGCATCACGAACATCCCGACTACCTCGACCAGGTCCACCGGATCAGGGAGGAACACCACCGGCTGCCGGGAATGGTGAACGCGACCGCGGGCCTGCTGCGGGTCGGCGCGATCCTGATCGTGACCACTGTGCTGCTGGCCCAGATCACGCCCGTCCTGCTTGGCATGCCCGTCCTGGCTGTGCTGTCGTTCTGGCTCGGCAAGCGCGGCCGCGACCTCACCGTCGCGGCCCAGGAGGCGACCAGTGAGCCGGAACGGTTGCGCAGACACCTGTTCGAGGTGACCACCTCCCCCTCGACCGCGGGCGAGCTGCGTGTCTATGGGTTGGCGACCCTGCTCGGCGAGCGGCACCACCGGATATCGGACACCGTGCTGCGCAAGCGAAACCGCGCGAGCTGGCAGGGTGCCGGCCTGAAGGTCCTCGACGGCGCGGTGAACGCCATGGCCTACATCGGTGCGATCGCCCTGATCCTCGCCCTCGTCATGTCGCACGACGCCACGGTGGGTGACCTGGTGCTCGTGGTGGGGCTCGCGGCGCTGATGGCCGCCACGGTGGGGACCGCGGTGGAGTACGGGACCTCGTTCCTCTTCGTGATGAAGGTCGGCAAGCGGTTCATGTGGCTCAAGCGGTACGCCGAGGAGGAACGTGCGACCACGACGACCGAGCCCGCGCCGGTGCCCGCCGCGCTGCGCGCCGGGATCGAGCTGCGGGACGTCCACTTCGGGTACGAGGGCTCAGACAGCCAGGTGCTGAACGGCGTAACGCTGCGCCTCGCGCCTGGCACGGTCGTCGCGCTCGTCGGCGACAACGGCACCGGCAAGTCGACCCTGGTCAAGCTGCTGTGCGGGTTCTACCGGCCGGATGCGGGCCAGATCCTGGTCGACGGGGTGGACCTGACGCGGTTCGGCGTCGAGGAGTGGCGGGCCCGCTGCGCCGGCGCCTTCCAGGACTTCGCCCGGCTGGAGCTCCTGGTCCGCGAGACGGTCGGCGTCGGGGACCTGCCCCGCATCACCGACCGCGAGGCCGTCGGCACCGCCGTCGCGCGGGCCGGGGCGACCAGCGTCGTCACCGCCCTGCCGCAGGAGCTGGAGACCCAGCTCGGCACCCGATGGGACGGCGGCGCCGAGCTGTCCGGTGGGCAGTGGCAGAAGCTGGCGCTGGCCCGCGGCCTGATGCGGACCGACCCGCTGCTCGCCGTCTTCGACGAGCCCACCGCGGCCCTGGACGCGCACACCGAACACGCGCTGTTCGAGAACCTGGCGAGGGCCGCGCAGGACGGCCGGGACAGCGGCACCATCACCCTTCTGGTGTCCCACCGGTTCTCCACGGTCGGTATGGCCGACCTGATCGTCGTCCTGGACGACGGGAAAGTGACCGAGTTCGGCAGCCACCAGGAGCTGATGGCCCTCGATAGCACGTACGCCGCGCTGTATGAGCTGCAGTCCCGGGGCTACCGATGACCGGCATGGGACAGATCGTGCTGAACGGGTGGCGTCAGCCCTGGGACCTGCGACTGATCGTGGAGTTGCGGGAGCGGCGCGGGTGGACCCAGGAGAAGCTCGCCGAGCGGTCCGGGCTGTCCGTGCGCACCATCCGCAACCTCGAGCTGGGCATCATCCAGAATCCGCGGCAGTCCTCGATCGACCTGCTGGCCCACGCGCTCGGCATGCCGGGAGAGCGGCAGGCGCCGGGGACGCTGGACCGGGCCAGGTGGCGCGGTCCGCAGCCGCCCGGCTCCCCGGTCGTCGGGAACCGGTCGGATCACGAGGTCCTCGCACACACGGTGCGGACGAACCGGCTGACGACCCTGTTCGGCGCGGGCGGGGTGGGCAAGACCCGGTTCGCGTTGAGCGTCGCGGCGGAGGTCGGCCCCTTCTTCCGGCACGGTGTCGTGGTCGTGGAACTCGGTGACCTCGTGCCGGAAACGCGCGCCCGGGGCAGCCGGGCGGCGACGGTCCTGCACCGCGTGCGCCAGCACCTCTGCCGGGACGCCGAGTCCGGCACGCCGGGGCCCGGGAACCCGGACACCAACGCGCTGGTGGTGCTCGACAACGCCGAGCACCTCCCGGACGGTGTCACCGCGGCCGCCAAGGAGCTGCTCGGCACGTTCCCGCGCACGCACGTGCTGGTCACGACCCGCCGCAGGCTGACAGAGCGGATGGGTGTCAACCGGGAGATCCACCCGCTGGCCCACGAGCCGGCGGTGGAGCTGGTGCTGCGGCACGTCAGCAGCGACGCGTGGGCCGCGGTCGACCTGACCAAGGACGTCAAGCTGGTCACCGAACTGTGCAGACGACTGGGCGGCGTGCCGCGCTATCTCGAGTTCGCCGCGGAACGCATGCGCGCCATCCCGCTCAGGCACCTACTGACGCACGGTCCCGGCCTGGAGATGCTCTCGTCCAACGACCACGCCCTGTTGCCGCACCAGCGATCGGTGGCCGACAGCATCCGGTGGAACCTGGACCTGCTCAGTGACGAGCACCGCGGGCTGCTGGCCCGGATCGCGGCCATGCCCGTGCACCGGTTCACGATGGACCACGTGGTAGCGCTGACGGGCCACCAGGCACCGGCATCCACGACGGCCGGCCCGTTCACGCTCCTTTCGGATCTGCTGGAGCTGTCGCTCATCCTCACCGACCCCGACGACCGGTACCGCTACCACCTCGCGCCGTACGTAGCGGAAGTGATCGGTCAACCAGGTTGCCTGACCGACCAGACCGCATGACGGGGCTCCCCCGGATCCTGTAGTGGCGCGATCAGGCCAGCGCGTCAGGCCAGTCGGCGAGCGTGTCACCATGTGCGTGGATCAGCGCCAGCATGATCCGTTCCAGGCCGAACGCCATACACGAGCTGTGTGCCCAGCCGCGGTCGGCGAAGCGGATGGCGAACCGCTCCCCCAGGTGCTCCTTGTGGCAGTTGGCCGAGGCGATGGCCGTGCCCGCGTCATCGGCACGCACCGGCACGACGAACTCGAACTTGAGGTTCTGCTGGATCTGGCTGGTCTTCATGAACCGGCCGCCCGGGCCGAAGAACGGGTCGCTGGCCGGCTCGACCGAGACGGTCAGGCCAACCTCGCCGAAGAGCTTCTCGCAGCGGGTGATCCACGAGTCCCGCCACAGCGGCGCCGCTGTCTCACCGCACACCGTGACGAACTCGCGCATCCGGAACGACCGGTAGCGACCGAGTTCGCTGGTCGCCTCGTGGCGGTAACAGGTGCCCGCCACGTCGCAGAAGACCGGCTCGGTGATGACGCTGTCGGCGAGCAGGGGGTACACGCCGTAGCAGACTGCCGGCGCCAGCACGACGTCGGCGGGTCGGCGAGCACTGTCGTCGGACAGGTCGAGGCCGGCGGGCTCGCCGTCGGGCTCCAGCGCGTGCACGCTACCAAGGAGGTGCGGGAACGCCTCCGCGTACTGGGCACGATCGATGTCCGCGCGGGGCGCCACCGGTGGGTACCAGACCGGGCCCGGCGACGCCGACGGGTCGGCCGCGGTCAGCACGGCTTGCAACCGCGCGAGGACTGCCTCGAACTTCGCCGTGTGGCACAGCAGGCCCGGCACCGCGGTGGGCAGCACCCAGCCACCGGCGACGAGCCGCGCCGTCGCCTCGTCGGGGAGGTCACGGCCGGTGGCCGCCGTCCCCTCCTGCCCGCGTACCGCCGTCGTCTCCGCCGTCGTCTCCGTCATCGTCCCGATCACGTTCCTTCCTCAGATTCGACCGCGGATCGCGGATCGCAGCAGGTCGAGGTACTCGCGGGCCAGACCGTGCGCCGTGTCCGCGGTGAACAGCGAGGTGTTGTACTTCATGAGGGCCCTGGCGGCGGAGCCGTGCCACAGCACCTGCAGGGTCAGGTCGAACTGGCCCTGCTGCTGTGGAAGGTAGAACTCCGACACGGTCAGCCCGGCGTACGTGTCCCGCCTGCCCGGCAGGACCGGCGCGGACAACGAATCGTTCGCCGGGCCGCCGGTCATCACGAACATCGTCTCGATGAGCCCGGCTCTGCTCGGGTCCGGCCTGGCGTCTATCAGCCGCGGCATCAGCGGGTACGGGTACTCCCGGTGCAGCAGTCCGCGCCACGTCTTCCCGGCGGTACGGTGAAGCACTGTGCCGAACGAGTCGTCCTGCTCGATCCGCACGCGTTGCGGGAGCAGGTTGACGAAGTACCCGATCGCGTTCTGGAAGCGCCGGTTCAGCCGCATCGTCACCGGATAGCCGACGAGAAGGTCGGTCTGTCCACTGAATCTGTGCAGCAGCAGCTGGAACACCGCGAACAGGTAGACGAACAGAGACGAGCCCTCCGCCGCGGCGGCCTCGCCGGCACCGGCGAACACGTCCGGCGGGAGCATGAAGTCGACCTCCGCCCCGGTGAACCGGTACGTCGGCGGCCGGGGCCGGTCGGTCGGCGGCCCGCCGCTGTCCGGCAGGCCGGCCAGCTCGTCGCGCCAGTGGTCGCGCGCGGCTGCCGCCCGGTGCGAGGAGAGGAACTTCCGTTGCCTGCGCACGAACTCGTCGAACCCTTCCCCGGTGTCCTCGGAGGTGTGGGTGGTGCCCGCCGACAGGGCCGCGTATTCGTCGAGGATCTCCCGGAGTACCAGTACCTGGGAGATGTTGTCCGCGACGATGTGGTGCGCGACGACCAGCAGGACGTCCGGGTCGTTCTTCCTGCGCACCAACGCCACTCGGATCGGCGGCTCGCGGTCGAGCCGGAAGGGGCGACGTGCGACCGTCGCCGCGAGCTCACCGACCTCCCGGTCGTTCTCGGCCACGTTGTGCAGGTTGAGCACGGGATCGGCGCCTATGGCCGCACCAGAGCGTCTGCGGACCTCCTGGCCGGCGAGCTGGAACAGGCAGTTCAGCATGCTGTGCCGGGACACCGCCCGCTGGACGGCCGAGGTGAGCAACTCGACGTCGACCGCGAAATGCAGGTTCAGCGCCCCGGAAACGTTGTACGCGCTGCTTTCCGGGGCAAGCCGCTGCATGAACCACAACGCCTCCTGCCCGACGGTCAGCTCGTGGACGCCCGTACGCGCGGTCGCCGGCAGAGTCATCTCAGGACGCATTCGTTTCCATCTCGCTCGCCTGAATCCGGCTGGCAGGACCAAGTACGACACATCTTTCGGGCCGGGCACAGGAAAGCGAGCGGCAACATCCTGCCTACCGCTTGCCGATCCTGTTGCCTGTACCCGCGGTGCACCGGGACCTACCGTCGGATTGTGGGCCGGCCAGAACACTCGTCGAGTTCGAGGTTGACATCGGTGATATACGAACACGCTTACGAGATCGTCGTCGACGATGTCTTTCTTCATCTCGACAGGGCGAGCCCGAGACATGATGTGTACCTGAAACTGGAGGGCCTCAACCCCGCCGGGTCGATCAAGTTGAAGTCCGCCGTGAGCATGGTGGAGGACGCGGAACGACGGGGGGTCCTCCAGCCGGGTGCGACCGTCATCGAGTCGTCCTCCGGTGGCCTCGGCATCGCGCTCGCCATGATGCTGGCCGACAAGGGGTACCGGTTCATCTGCGTCACCGACCCGAACATCTCGTCCCTGAGCCGGGACATCATGTCGGCGTTGGGGGCTGAGGTCGTCGAGGTGGACCGGCGGGACACCGCGGGCGGCTACCTCGGCAGCCGGATCGCCTACATCGAGCAGCGCATCAGTGCGGACCCCGCGCTGGTGTGGCTGAACCAGTACACCAATCCGGCGAACTGGCGCGTGCACGACCAGTACACGGCGCGGGCGATCACGGCCGAGCTGTCCAAAGTAGACTACCTGTTCGTCGGGATCGGCACATCCGGGACGCTGACCGGGTGCATCAACCACTTCCGCGAGGTGTCCCCGGACACCACGATCGTCGCGGTCGACACACTCGGTTCGGTCAGCTTCGGGCACATGCCGGGCCCCAGACACATCCCGGGGGTCGGCGCAAGCAAACCACCGGAGCTCTTCCACCCGGAGCTGGTGGACGAGATGATCGTCGTGCCAGAATCCGACGCGGTCCGGACCTGCCGATGGCTCGCCGCGCGGTACGGGCTGTTCGCAGGCGGTTCGACCGGCACGGTGATGTCGGCGATCCTGCGCCGAGCACAGGATCTGCCGGCCGGCTCATGCGTGGTCGGCATCTCCCCCGATTTCGGCGACCGATACGCCAGGACGATCTACGACGACGCCTGGGTGACCGAGGTCTTCGGCCCGGAATGCCTCGCCGAGCCCCTTGCGGTCGCCGGCGGTCCCGAACTCACCGGCACAAGGAGCTGAGCGCCGATGTTCACCTTCCACGTCATGGGCGGCAAGGACATCCGGGCGATCATCGAGAAGTCGCGAGCCGAGATCGTCACGTGCGTACGGGACACGTACCTCGCACACCACCGCGGGGAGACGATCAACCCGAACAGCTACTTCCTGCGCTTTCCCGAGAAACCGAACGCGCGGATCATCGCACTGCCCGCCCTGCTGCGCGGCGAACCGGGCACCGCGGGCATCAAGTGGATCGGCAGTTTCCCGGACAACGTGCGCAGGAACATCCCACGCGCGTCGGCTGTCCTGCTGCTCAACGACTTCGATACCGGGTACCCGACAGCCTGCCTCGAGGCGGCGCAGATCAGCGCGGCGCGGACCGCGGCCTCGGCCGTGCT
>NZ_JBJMIE010000146.1:0-23902 GCF_045807065.1 Actinophytocola sp.
CTTCGTCGCGACGGTCTTCAGCGCGAACGCGTCGAACAGCGGCTGCGGCTCGAGCACCGCAAACGCCGCCGCCGGGACGTCCTCGCCGGTGAACGCCGGCAGGTACGTGGCCTGCTGTTCCTCGTTCCCCCACAGCACCAACGCGTTCGACACCGCGGCCGGCGCGAGGCACGCCAGCGCCAGGCCCATGTCGCCCGTCGCGAGGGCTTCCGCCACCAGCACGTTGGTCATCGTCGAACGTTCTGTCGCCACGCCGCCCAGCTCTTCGGGCACGCCGAGCAGGGTGATGCCCAGCTCGGTCGCCGTCGAGAGCAGCTCCGGCGGCGCCTCGCACTTCTCGTTGGCCTCCGCGGCGGCGGGACGCAGGCGCTCGGTCGCGAACTCGCGGACCGTGTCGGCGATCATCCGCTGCTCGTCGGTCGGCGTCAGGTCGAAGACGCCGCTGTCGGACACGGGCGGCAGACGCTTGGCGGACCCCAGCTTGCGCGCGGCCGTGAACTTGCGGGTCGCCGCGCCCGCCGCCTGGAAGCCCGTCTTCGTCGCCTGGTACAGGACCCGGTCCACCGGCTTCTTCACGCCCAGCCGGTCCGCGACGGGGGCGATCCTGTTCAGCACGGACATCACGGCGCCCATGGCGTTCCGCCTGTGCGGCTTGGCGCCAAGACCCTCGCTGGTCGACACCGAACCACCCCTACCTACTCGTGAGTTAAATAACGGTAGCTACTCTAGAGTAGCTTACCGGGAGTAGGGCCACCAGAGGTGACCGCGCTCACGACTGCCAGGGACGCACCCGTTCGAACGCCGCACCCGCGGCCAGCACCCGCGCGTCGGCGTGCCTCGGCCCCACGACCTGCAACCCCACCGGCAGCCCGGCCGACGTGACCCCGCACGGCAGCGTCGCGGCCGGCTGCTGCGTCATGTTGAAGGGGTAGGTGAACGGCGTCCACCCGGTCCACCGCCCGGTCCCGGACGGTGTCTCGACCCCGGCCTCGAACGCGGGGATCGGCACAGTCGGGGTGACCAGCAGGTCGTAGCGCTCGTGGAACTCGCCCATGGTCTTCCCCAGCGCCGCCCTGGTCGCCGTGGCCTCCAGGTAGTCCACCGCCGAGAACCGCGCGCCCTGCTCACACACCTCGCGCAGGCCGGGGTCCAGCCGCGAGCGCTGTTCCTCGGACAACACCGCCGTGGCCGCCGCCGCCCCGGAGAACCACAGCACGTGGAACGCGTCGAGCGGATCGGCGATACCGGGGTCGGCCATCGACACGACCGCACCCAGCTCGGCGAACACCTCGACCGCGGACTGGACCAGCGCGGCGACCTCGGGATCGACCGTCGCGTACCCGAGCGTCGGGCTGAACGCGATCCGCATGCCGGCGACCTCGGGCGCCTCGACGGCCGCGGCGAACGAGGCCGCGGGACGCGGGCCGGCGGACCAGTCGCGGCTGTCCACCCCGGACAGCACGTCGAGCGCGAGTGCGGCGTCGGCGACCGTCCACGACAGCGGGCCGACGTGCGAGAGCGTCCCGAACGGGCTCGCGGGGTAGATCGGCACGAGCCCGTAGGTCGGCTTGAGGCCGAAGACGCCGCTGAACGACGCCGGGATGCGGATCGAGCCGCCGCCGTCGCTGCCGATCGAGACCGTGCCCATCCCGGTGGCCACCGCGACGGCCGCGCCGCCGCTGGAGCCACCCGAGGTCTTCGTCGCGTCCCGGGGATTCCTGGTCACGCCGGTGAGCGAGCTGTCGGTGACGCCCTTCCACCCCAGCTCGGGCGTCGTGGTCTTGCCGAGGATCACGGCGTTGTGCTCGCGCAGCCGGGCGACGGACGGCGCGTCGACGTCCCACAGCTGGTCGGGGTCGATCGTGTGCGAGCCCCGCAGGGTCGGCCAGCCCCTGGTCAGCAGCAGGTCCTTGACCGAGACGGGCACGCCGTCGAGCAACCCGTGCGGCTCCCCGCGCCGCCACCGCTCCTCGGACTCGGCGGCAGCGGCCAGCGCACCCGCGGCGTCCACCAGGCAGAACGCGTTCAGGGAGCCGTTGAGCTCCTCGATGCGCGCCAGCGCGTCCCTGGTGGCCTCGGCCGGGGACAACCGCCCCGCGCGATACCCGGCCAACAGCTCGGTCGCACTGATCATGTCCGCTCCTCACCTAACCGCCGGGCATCGGTCACCACGCTGCGCGGTGGCCGGCCATCGAGGTACCCCGACAGGTTGTCACGAACAGTGCTACCAGTTCCGCCCCTCGCCCCACCACGTCCGCACCCGCGGCACGCCGGCCGAGCGGCGTGACACCTTATATACGGCAGCGTCAGCGCAGCGAGCCGTTACGGAGGAGGTTCGTGTCGAACGTGCCGTTCACTATCGAGGACGCCAGCTCACTCACCCGAGTGTTGTGGCTGCGGGCGTAGCTGCGCAGGGTCGCGAACGCGACCGTGGTGGTCAGTCCGAGGCGTTCGGCCAGCACGCCCTTCGCCTGCTCGACGATCACCCGGCTGTTCAGCGCGTGCTGCAGCTGCACGGCCAGCGTCTCCTGCTGCCGCAGCGCCCGGGTGCTCAGGATCCCGATCGTCGCGACGTCCACGATCGCCTGCGCCAGGCGCAGCTCGGGCTTCTCCAGCTCCCTCGGCACCGTGTCGAGCAGCGTCAGCGACCCGATCAGCTCCTCCCGCCGGCGCAGTGGCAGCACGTGCACCGCCGCGAAGCCGGCCCGGCGGGCATCGGCCACGTACCTCGGCCAGCGGTCGCGTTCCTCGCTCAGGTCCGAAATCGTGAATTGTTCACCGGTTCGGGTGCAGTCCAGCCAAGGACCCTCCTCATATCGCTGCGCGGACAACTCCAGGTGGGCCACCCGTTCGCTCGATCCGACGACACCGTGACCGATCAGGAACACGCCGGCCGCGTCGACATCGAGCAGCCGAACGCAACGATTCACCAGCAACCGGAGAAAGTCGTCGACATTGAACTCGGGGGACAGCGTGTCCGCGAGCTCAACGAGTGTTTCTGCCAGTTCCTCCGCTGGCTTGCTGGTCACGACGTAAGACTACGGCCGAATGATCAGTCTCGGGGCGAACTCGGCATGGCGGGGACCACCATTTGACGAAAACTCACCCGCAGCCGTATCCCTTTTCCAATTCGCATGCAAACCATGATCATTACTACCTGCTACACACCGCATCGGCATCGGCACGCTCCGAAAGACGCATACTCAGAGTGGTTGTGGTGGTGATCTGACAGCAATGTCGAACAGGGCCCTTGGACCCTGTTGGTTGACGGTTGAATTTACGAGTATCACTCACGTGCGGGAGTCGCTTAGCGTGGAGGCCTCGTGAGTGCGCAGGTAATGTCAACGGACGCCACTGAGATCTTTGCTCGTCTCAAGAGTGCGGCGTTCCATGAGCTGGTCAAGTCGTCCATGGCGGGGGAGCAGGAAGCCGTGGCGACGCTGTTCACGTGGATCAGACCGGCCATAGTTCGTTACTGTCGGTCACGGATCGGTCGCAGTGGTTCAGCCTATTCGTCGGCGGACGATGTGGCACAGGAGATCTGTATGGCCGTCCTGGGCGCCCTGGCGCGCTACGGCGACGAGCCCGAGTCGTTCCTCCCCTTCGTGTACGGCATCGCCGCGCACAAGGTGGCCGACCACTACCGGCGAGCGGGCCGCGACCGCTCGGACCCGGCCGCGGACGTGCCGGACGGGATCGACGTGGGGGCGAGCCCGGAACAGATCACCATGGCCGCGGACGTGCGGGAACGGCTGGGGGACCTGCTGAAGACCCTGCCGCCCCGGCAGCGGGAGATCCTGGTGCTGCGGCTGATCGTCGGCCTGTCCGCACAGGAGACGGCGAACGCGGTCGGCCTCACGCCGACGGCCGTGCGGGTCACCCAGCACCGCGCGCTCGCCAAGCTGCGCAACGCCCTGACCCCCGCCGAATGGGTCTAACGACCTTCGGCACGCAGGTAGATCTGCACCTCCAGGCGATTCCGCTCGGCCTCCGCCTCGACCTCGTTGACCTCGAGGATCGTGAAGCCAGCCCGCTCGACGAGAAGCGAGAGCTCGTCGGGCGGGTACGCGGTCACCTCGGCCCGCACGCCCATGAAGTTGATCGGGAACCGGTCGAAGTCGCCCAGGACCATGGCGACCTGGAGCAGTTTCGGCCCGCGCAACCGGTCCCGGAGCTGGCTGAGCAGGGGCGGGATCTCCCGGCGCGGGAGCATGATGAACGCGAAGAACGCCACGATGGCGTCGAACTCGCCGAGGTCGGCGAGCTCCCGGATGTCCCGGCGCAGGTAGCACGCGCCGGGGGCGTGCCGCTCGGCGAGCTCCAGCATCACGGCGGACTCGTCGACCCCGACCACCTCGATGCCCGCGTCGAGCAGCTGCTTGGTCGTCGGCAACCCGCTGCCGCACCCGAGGTCGAGGACGCGCGCGGGCGGCGTGAGCCGGCCGATCAGCCAGTCGCCCTCGGCGACCTGCGCGTCCCGCGACACGAACGACTCGTCGTAACGACTACCGATCCGGTCGAAGGGTGGGATGTGCTCCACCCGGCCAGGATGCCGCGATCCGTGGCGGCACGTCCACTTCTACGCCTTGTGGTTCAGCAGTAGGCGGACCGTCAGCTCCAGCCGTTCGGCGACATCCGAGGCGGAGGAGCGGCGGGTGACCCAGGCGACCAGGTTGGACAGCCACACGTCGCCGATCACCCTCGCCAGGGCACGGTCCTCCTCGGTCGGGTCACCCTCGTGCAGTGCGTGGGTGAACATGCGCTCGATCTGCTTGGCGACGGCGTCGACCTCGGCGGCGGCGGAGGCGTCCGCGAACATGAACGCCCTGGTCATCGCCTCGGTGAGGTTCGGGTCGCGCTGCATGGCCCGGGTGATGCGGCCCAGCACGAACAGCATCCGGTCGTAGGCGGTGTTCCCCGGCAGGCTGGCGCGCTCGGTGCGTTCCTGCCCCTGCTCCAGCTCACGCGCGAGGCCCGACACCAGCAGGTGGATCTTCGACGGGAAGTACCGGTACAGGGTCCCCAGGGCCACGTCCGCCTTCTCCGCGACGGCCCGCATCTGCACCGCCTCGAAGCCGCCCTTCGACGCCAGTGCGATCGTCGCGTCCAGGATCCTCTTGCGACGGTCCCGTTGCGCGGCCGAGCCCAGCTCGTCGTCGGTCAGCACGTTCAGCGCGTTCGCGCCGGACGTTCGCGGTCTCGCCATCCTGATACATCCCCTGCTTGGCTGTGTCCCGTCGAGAGAACACGTTCCCACCTGTTCAGGGCAGTGTACGCGACCTTGGTACCGGACATGTTACGTCTGCGGAAGCCCAGAAACTAGAACGTGTTCTATACTTGCGAGCGTGTCTTTCGAGGCTGCCATCCGCGACGCCGCGACGCGGGCGAACACGCTGGCCACGGTCCGCGCGATGGAGACCGACCCGCAGGCCTGGACCAAGCACTGGACCATGGTCACCGAGCTGGGGCTGTGCACGGTCGTCCAGGACGGCGGCACTCTGGCCGACCAGGCCTCGGCGCTCACGGCCGCCGCCCAGCACCTGGTCCCCGGCCCGGTCCTGCCGGTCGTCCTCGGTGGCATCCTCGGTCTGCCGGAGGTCACGGCGATCACGCTGGGTGGCGCGATCACCTTGACCGGTGATCATGCTACCGGTGCCGCTGAACCCGTACTCGGCACCGACGGTCATGTCCTCTTCCGCGCGGGAGACGTCTGGTGCACGGTCGAGCACCCGGTCACGCCGCTGAACCCACTCGACTTCTCCCGCCCGCTCGGCCGCCTCACGCTCGACGACACGCCGGTGGTCCGCCACGACCTCGACGACGTCGAGCACCTGCTGGCGACGCTGTTCGCCGCCGAGGCGGCCGGCGTCGCGCGCTGGTGCCTGGACACGGCCACGGCGTACGCGAAGATCCGCGAGCAGTTCGACCGGCCCATCGGCTCGTTCCAGGCCGTCAAGCACCTGTGCGCGGAGATGCTGTGCCGCGCCGAGCAGACCGCCGCGCTCGCGTGGGACGCCGCCCGGGCACCCGACTCGCTCTCGGCCCCGGCGGCCGCGGCGCTCGCGCTGGACGCGGCGGTCGACAACGCCAAGGACTGCGTCCAGGTCCTGGGCGGCATCGGCTTCACCTGGGAGCACGACGCCCACCTGTACCTGCGGCGCGCGCTTGCCAACCGCCAGCTGCTCGGCGGCGGCGCCCGCTGGCGCCGCCGGGTCGCCGACCTGGCGCTGGCCGGCGAGCGACGCCGGCTCGACGTGGTGGCCGAGGACCCGGAGGTCCGCGCGGCGGCACGCGAGTTCGCCGCCGGCCTCACCGGGCTGCCCACCCACGAGCGGCGGGAACGGCTCGCGGACAGCGGTTACCTCGCACCGCACTGGCCGCGCCCGTACGGCCTCGCCGCGTCACCGCGCGCGCAGCTCGTGATCGCCGAGGAGCTGGCGAACGCGGGCATCCGCCGACCGGATCTCGTGGTCGGCGCGTGGGCCGTGCCGACGATCCTCACGCACGGCACCGACGAGCAGCGCCGCCGGTTCGTGCCACCGACGTTGCGGGGCGAGCTGCGCTGGTGCCAGCTGTTCTCCGAGCCCGGCGCCGGCTCGGACCTCGCCTCCCTGCGTACCAGAGCGGTTCGCGTGGACGGAGGCTGGCATCTCTCGGGGCAGAAGGTGTGGACGTCGGTGGCCGACGAGGCGGACTGGGCGATCTGCCTCGCGCGCACCGATCCGGCCGCGCCGAAACACGACGGCATCACCTACTTCCTGGTGGACATGCGGTCGGCAGGCATCACACTGCGGCCACTGCGGGAGATCACCGGGGAGGCCCGCTTCAACGAGGTGTTCCTCGACGAGGTCTTCGTACCGGACGACCGCGTGGTCGGCGAGGTCGGCGGCGGCTGGAAGCTGGCCCGCGCGACGCTCGCCAACGAACGGGTCGCACTCGGCGGCGGCTCCTCGCTCGGCGAGGGCGTCGAACGGCTGCTGTCCCTGGTGGGCGACCTCGACGACGGAGCACGCGAACGCGTCGGTTCCCTGGTGACGCAGGGACTCTCGGTGTCCCTCGTGGACCTGCGGGCGACCCTGCGGCAGCTGGACGGCCGCGGTCCCGGACCGGAGTCGAGCGTGTCCAAGCTGATCGGCGTCCGGCAGCGCCAGGACGTCGCCGAGACGGCACTCGAACTGCTCGGCCCGGCCGGCGCGGTGGTCGACGAGGCCACCGGCACGGCCGTGCACGAGTTCCTGCTCACCCGCTGCCTCAGCATCGCCGGCGGCACCACCCAGGTGCTGCGCAACCTCGTCGGCGAGCGGATCCTCGGCCTGCCAAGGGAGAAGCACTGATGGACTTCGCGCTGGACGACACGCGGCAGGCCGTCGCGGACCTGGCCCGGGAGATCCTCACGCGCGAGCGTGACCCGGAGTCGGCGTGGAAGGCGCTCGCCCAAGCGGGTCTGCTGGCCGGCGACGGACTCGGCGTGCTGGAGACGGCCGTGGTGCTGGCCGAGATCGGCCGGGCGGCCGTGCGGCTCCCCGCCCTGAGCACGCTCGCGCTCGGCGTCCTCCCGCTGGGCGCCCACGACCTGCTGGCGCCGGTCGGCGCCGGTGAGCGGCTGCTGACCGCGGCACTGCGCGGTTCGGTGACCGTCACGGGCGAGAACCTGTTGTCCGGCACGGCGATCGGCGTCCCCTACGCCGCGAGCGCGTACCGGGTGCTGGTTCCCGCGGGAGACACCGTGTTCCTCGTCGCGCCCGAGGACACCACGTTGACCCCGACCTACTCGGCGAGCGGCGCCCCCGAGTACACCGTCGGCCTCGACCGGACCCCCGGCGAGCCGGTGTGTGACACCACCCGCCTGCACCGGTACGCGACCGCCGGTGCCTGCGCGTACGGCGACGGACTCCTGGCCGGCGCACTCGACCTGACGGCGGCACACGTCCGCACCCGCGAGCAGTTCGGCAAGCCCCTCGCCACGTTCCAGGCCGTGGCACAGCAGATCGCGGACGTCTACATCGCGTCCCGCACACTGCACCTCGCGGTGTGGTCGGCGATCTGGCGGCTGGCCAGCGACAGGGAACCCGACGAGGACCTCGCCGTCGCCGCCTACTGGCTCGCCGAGGAGGCCATGCCGGCACTGCACACCTGCCACCACCTGCACGGCGGCGTCGGCGTCGACGCCAGCTACCCCCTGCACCGCTACTACTCCGGCATGAAGGACCTCGTGCGCCTGCTGGGCGGCGTCGAACACCTGCTGGCGGCGGTGTAGCCGTGGACCTCGACCTCACCCCCGCCCAGCACGCGCTCGCCCTGGAGCTGCGGGAGTACTTCCGCGACCTGCTGTCCACCGAGGAACGCGCCGCCATGCTCATCGAGCGGCACGGCGAGACGTTCCGCACGGTGGTGCGCCGCATGGGCCGCGACGGCTGGCTCGGTGTCGGCTGGCCGACGGAGTACGGCGGTCGCGGCTTCGGCGTGGTGGAGCAGCAGATCTTCGTCAACGAGGCCGCCCGGGCCGACATCCCGCTGCCGTACGTCACGCTGCAGACCGTCGGCCCGACGCTGCAGGTGTACGGGACGAAGGCGCAGAAGGACCTGTTCCTCCCGAAGATCCTCGCCGGCGAGGTGCACTTCGCGATCGGGTACACCGAACCGGAGGCCGGGACGGACCTGGCGTCGCTGCGCACGAGCGCGGTCCGGGACGGCCACCACTACGTCGTCAACGGGCAGAAGATCTTCACCACCGGCGCGCACGACGCCGACCACATCTGGCTGGCCGTGCGCACCGACCCGGAAGCCCCGAAGCACAGGGGGATCTCCATCCTCATCGTCGACACCCGCGACCCCGGCTACTCGTGGACGCCGATCATCACGTGCGACGGCGCCCACCACGTGAACGCCACCTACTACAGCGACGTGCGGGTGCCGGCGGACATGCTGGTGGGCGAGGAGAACGCGGGCTGGCGGCTGATCACCACGCAGCTCAACCACGAGCGCGTGATGCTCGGCCCGGCCGGGCGGCTCGCCGCGCTGTACGAGCGGGTCCGGGCCTGGGCGGTGGCGCGCGACCTCCTCGACGAGCCGGACGTGCGGCGGGCACTGGCGAAGGCGCGGGCGCACGTGCGCGTGAACGAGCTCCTGAACTGGCAGGTCGCGGCGGCCGGCGCGCAGGTGTCGATCGCGGACGCCTCGGCTACGAAGGTGTTCCAGTCCGACCGCGTGCAGTGGCTCGGCCGCGCGCTGGAGGAGGTCGTCGCCACGCACGGCGACCCGGCCGAGGAGTCGACGGGGGAACTCATGCGGTGGCTCGACGTACAGGCGAAACGCAACCTGGTGCTCACCTTCGGTGGCGGGGTGAACGAGGTGCAGCGCGAGCTGATCGCCGTGGCCGGCCTGAACCTGCCGAGGGTGCCGCGATGACCGGCATCGAGGAGGCCGCCCGGGAGCTGATGGCCCGCGGCGAGTCCGGCAGGCGGTTCGGGCGAGACCCCGTGAACCTGCCGATGGTCCGCAACTGGCTGGAGGCGCTGGGCGACGGGAGCACCGCCTACACGGAGGTGGCGCCGCCGGCGATGGCCCAGGTGTGGACCATGTTCGGGCTCAACGGAGCCCGGTCGGACGACGACCCGCTGGGCACCATGATCCACGTGCTCGACGACGCCGGCTACACGTCCATCGTGGCCACGAACAGCGAGCAGACCTACCACCGCTACCTGCGCTACGGCGAGGAGGTCGCGCTGTCGTCCACTGTGGAGAGTGTGGTCGGGCCGAAGAAGACCGCGCTCGGCGAGGGCTGGTTCGTGACCACCCGCAACGTCTGGTACGTCGGCGACGAGCCGGTGGCGGAGATGATGTTCCGGGTGCTCAAGTTCGCGCCGAAGCCGGCCGCGGCGCCGGCACCGCCGCTGATCCGCCCGATGGTCAACCGGGACACGGCGTTCTTCTGGGAGGGCACGGCACAGGGCGAGCTGCGGATCCAGCAGTGTGGCGGCTGCGGCGCGCTGCGGCACCCGCCGGGGCCGATGTGCCCGCGGTGCAACGAAACCAAGCCGGGTCACCTCGTCGCGAGTGGACTGGGTGAGATCTACAGCTATGTGGTGCACCACCACCCGCCCGTGCCCGGGCACACGCTGCCGTTCGTGATCGCGCTCGTCGAACTGGAGGAGGGGGTCCGGTTGCTGGCCGAACTCGTCGACGTCGACCCGGAGGAGGTCGAGGTCGGACTGCCGGTGCGCATCGACTTCGCACGCGTGGACGACGAGCTGACGATGCCCGTGTGGCGGTCGCGGTGATCGCCGTCGGAGACGAGCTTCCGCCGCTGGAGCTGGACATCACGCCGACGTTCGTGGTCAGCACGGCCATCGCCACGCGGGACTTCCAGGAGGTGCACCACGACCGGGACCTGGCCGTGGCACGGGGATCGAAGGACATCTTCCTGAACATCCTCACGGACACGGGCCTGGTGCAGCGGTTCGTGACGGACTGGGCGGGTCCTTCGGTGCTCGTCCGGAACATCTCGATCCGCCTCGGCGTGCCGTGCTACGCCTACGAGAAGCTGACGTTCACCGGCCGCGTGGCCGCCCGGGAGGACGGCGAGTACGTCATCGAGGTGGTGGCACGCAACAGCCTCGGCGACCACGTGACCGGCACCGTGCGGATCGAAGTGCCTATGAGCGGGGCCTGCGAGGGGACGTCGTGAGCGGCGTGAGCGGCGCTTGCGGAGCGAACCATGGGCACCACGCCGACGAACGGTGTCACCGAGCCTGCGAGGGGGCAGCGTGAGCGGCGTGATGGACGCGGCGATCGTGGGTATCGGTGCGACGGAGTTCTCCAAGGACTCCGGCCGCAGTGAGCTGCAGCTGGCCGCGGAGGCGGTGCGGGACGCGTTGGCGGACGCGGGTCTACGTCCGTCCGATGTGGACGGGCTGGTCACGTTCACCATGGACGCCAACGCGGAGATCGCGGTGGCCCGCGAGCTGGGCATCCCGTCCCTGTCGTTCTTCTCCCGCGTCGCGTACGGCGGCGGCGCGGCCTGCGCGACGGTCCAGCAGGCGGCGATGGCCGTCGAGACCGGGATGGCGTCGGTGGTCGTGTGCTACCGGGCGTTCAACGAGCGGTCGGGCAGCCGCTTCGGCCGCGTCCAGACGGCGGCGGCGGCCGCCCCGACGTCGTCCGGCATCGACAACAGCTGGCACTACCCCATGGGCCTGGGCACCCCGGCCGCGACGGTCGCGATGTTCGCCCGCCGCTACATGCACTCCTACGGCGCGACCAGCGAGGACTTCGGCAGGGTGGCCGTGGCGGACCGCCGCCACGCGGCGACGAACCCGAAGGCCTGGTTCTACAACCGCCCGATCACCCTCGATGACCACCAGGCGTCCCGCTGGATCGCCGAACCGCTGCGCCTGCTGGACTGCTGCCAGGAGAGCGACGGCGGCGTGGCCCTGGTGGTGACGTCCCGGGCGCGGGCCGCGGACCTGCCGCACCGGCCGGCTCTCGTGGCGGCCGCGGCGCAGGGCTCGGGCCCGGACCAGTTCACGATGAACAGTTACTACCGGGAGGACCTGACGGGTCTACCGGAGATGGGCGTGGTGGCACGGCAGCTGTGGGCGAGGTCGGGCCTCGGGCCGGAGGACATGTCGGTGGCGGTCCTGTACGACCACTTCACCCCGTTCGTCCTGGTCCAGCTGGAGGAGCTGGGCTTCTGCGGCCGGGGCGAGGCCCGCCACTTCATCGCCGACGGCGCCCTGGAGCTGGACGGCCGCCTCCCGACGAACCCCCACGGCGGCCAGCTGGGCGAGGCCTACATCCACGGCATGAACGGCATCGCGGAGGCGGTCCGCCAACTCCGCGGCACGGCCGTCAACCAGGTCCCGGACGCGACGAACGTACTGGTCACAGCCGGTACGGGTGTCCCGACGAGCGCACTCGTCCTGTCCACTGCCTGACAACCGTCAGGTAGGCACCGGCGCGTGCCGGTCGAGGAACTCGTCCAGGTGACGCCATGTCGTGGCGCGTGCTCGGCGACCCGCCAGCACGCCGAGGTGGCCGCCCGGCGCGGTCTCGAAGCGGACCTCCGCCGCGTTGTCGAGCACGTCCACCAGCCGGCGCACGGCACGCTGTGGCGCGATGCTGTCGCTGGTCCCGGCCACGACCAGCACCGGCGCCTTCACCGCACGCAGGGAGATCCGCCGCCCGCCGAAGTCGACCTCGCCGTTCGACAGGTCGTTCGACCGGAAGAACCGGTGGTACATCTGGCCGAACGTCCGCCCCGGGTACGCGACCATGTTGTCCGTGAAGCGGTCCACGGCCTCGATCTGCGCCAGGAAGTCCCGATCGTCCAGGTGGGACACGATGGCGTACGGCTTGGTCACGACCTTGTCGATGGCCGACAGTTGGAAGACCCGCTTCACGATGGCCCGCGGCGCGCCGCCGAGCACGCGGTAGACCGGCGTCAGGATCCAGCCGCGGGTGAGGTCGGCGAGTGGCTTGATCGGTGCCACGAGCGGGATCGCGGTCATGTCGATGGGCGCGGCGACCGTCGCGATCGACGCGATCGGGAGGTCCGCCTGGTCGGCGTGCGTCAGCAGCGACAGGATCCCGCCGAGGCACCACGCGACCAGGTGCACCGGTGCGCCGCCGGCGTCCCTGCTCACCGCGCGGACGGTCCTCGGCAGCACCTCGTTGATCCAGTGCTCGAGGCCGAGCCCGCGGTCGGAGAACCGCACGTTGCCGTAGTCGACCAGGTACAGCCGCCGCCCCCGCTCGACCAGGTGCTCGGCGAGGCTGCACCCGCGCCGCAGGTCGAAGCAGAACGCCGGCACCGCGAGTGGCGGCACGAGCAGGACCGGCTCGCCGTCCCCGGCGCCGGTGAAGCGGTAGACCGACCGGTTGGGGCCCTTGTCGATCAGCACGCGCGGCATGGGTCGCAGGTCGGCCACGCCGCCGCGCAGGAACATGTCCAGGGCGTTGGTCGTGGCGGCGGACAGGCGTTCGGTCGGGCGCATGGCGCCATAGTGCCGCCTGCTCCGCCGTTTGTCGCATAACATGCGGTGCATGCCAAGTGACCGCCCGAGTTGGGCGCCGGAGTCGATCGATCTCGACCGCCCGAACGCCGCGCGCATCTACGACTACCTGCTCGGCGGCGCGGCGAACTTCGAGACCGACCGGGTGTTCGCCGAGAAGCTGCTGGAGATGATGCCGGGGGCGCGGAACGCGGCCAGGATGAACCGGGCGTTCCTGCGCAGGGCCGTGAAGTTCTGCGTGTCGGCCGGGATCACGCAGTTCCTCGACATCGGGTCCGGTGTGCCCACCGCGGGCAACGTGCACGAGATCGCACCGGACGCGCGGGTGCAGTACGTCGACAACGAGCGGGTCGCGGTCACCCACAGCGAGCTGCTGCTCAAGGACAACCCGAACGCGTCGTGCATGCTCGGTGACCTGACCGACCCCGAGCCGATCCTCGCCGCCTCCACGCTCGACTTCTCCCGGCCCGTCGCGCTGCTGATGGTGGCCGTGCTCCATTTCATCCCGGACGAGGCGCACCCGTACGAGGCGGTGGCGCGGTTCCGGTCGGTGCTCGCCCCGGGGAGCTACCTCGTGCTGTCCCACGGCGTGGAGCGCCCGACGAACAAGGCCCCCGCCGAGGTGGACCAGCTGTACGAGACATCGGCCAACCCCGGCGTGCGCCGGCACGAGGCGGACGTCAGGAAGTTCTTCGACGGCCTGGAGTTCGTCGAGCCGGGGCTGGTGTGGACACCCGAGTGGCGCCCGGAGTCCCCGGACGACGTGCTCGACGACCCGGCGTCCTCGCTGGTGATGGCCGGCGTGGCACGCAAGCCCTGAGCAGGCAGTCCTCGGGGGTGCCCCGCGGGGAGTTCAACGTCCCGAGAGGCACCCCCGGGGCACGTCACCAGTCGGGGCGCAGCGGCATGTGCGAGTCCGTGCCGTCCAACTTCACCGCGAGCACCTGGTGGAGCTCGATGTTGTTCATCTCGAAGCCCAACCGCGAACCCGCCATGTACAGGCGCCACACCCGCGCCCGCTCCTCGCCGACCTCCTCGACCGCCTCGTCCCAGTGCTCGTCGAGGTTGGCGCACCACGCGGTCAGCGTCTTGGCGTAGTGCTCGCGCAGGTTCTCCTCGTGCCGCACCTCGAAGCCGTTGTCGTGGATGGCCGAGATGATGTGGCCCGGTCCGAGCAGCTCACCGTCCGGGAACACGTACCGGTCGAAGAAACCCTTGATCCGCGCGGGACGCCGGTTGTCCGGCCGCGTGATGCAGTGGTTCAGCAACCGCCCGCCCGGGCGCAGCTTGTCATACAGCGACCGCACGTACGAGGGCAGCGCGGCCTCGCCGATGTGCTCCGTCAGGCCGATGGAGCTGACCGCGTCGAAGCCGCTCTCCGTGACGTCGCGGTAGTCCAGGTGCCGCACCTCGGCCAGGTCCGACAGGCCCGACTCGGCGATCTTCTTCTGCGCCCACTCCGCCTGCTTGCGGGACAGCGTCACACCGAGCGCGCGCACGCCGTAGTGCTTGGCCGCGTGCATCACCATGCCGCCCCAACCACACCCCACGTCCAGCAGCCGCATCCCCTCGCGCAGCCCCAGCTTGCGGGCGACCAGGTCGTGCTTGGTCCACTGCGCCTCTTCCAGCGAGGACGCCGCGTCCGGGTACACCGCGCACGTGTACGCCATCGACGGGCCCAACACCCACTCGTAGAAGCGGTTCGACACGTCGTAGTGGTGCGTGATCACCTCCTGGTCACGCCGCCTGGAGTGCCGGCGGCCGTGCACCCGCGCCTCCCCGGCCGGCCTGGGGACCGGCCACCACAGCCGCGCCGCGCCGAGCCGCAGCGCCACCTGCGCGAACACCTTCGGGGAGACCTGACCGACGACCGTCGAGACCGCCATGTTCTTCAACGCCGTGTACATGTCGCCGTGGATGTCCAGCGTGCCGCTCACGTACGCCCTGGCCAGTCCCAGCTCGCCCGGCGCCGACGCGAGGTGGGACAGCGCGAGCGGCGAGCGCACGTCGATCCGCACCGGCGCACCCCGGTCTCCCGTCCGGCTCCCGTCGTACGCGGTGAACTCCAGTGGCGCGCTGCGCCCCACCGCACTCTCGATGACCTCCGCCAACCGCATGGTTCCTCACTCCTCCCCTGTCACTGGTTTCGCACGCACTTCGAGTACAGGTCCGGGAGCCGGCCGTGCGGGTCGTACGCCTCTTTGAGCTTCCGGTAGGTCTCTCCGTCGTATGCCGACCAGAACTCATCCTCATCGAAGTAGGAAGTGGAGTACAGCGACTTGTGGCCGCCCAACTCGGTGACCTTGCTCTCGATGAGCCTGTTGTGCGTCCCGTCCGCCTCGCCCGGTCCCAGCGGGACGGTCGCCCAGAATCCTACGTTCACGTACAGCTGGTCCGGGTCCATCGGGTAGAGCGACCAGGACGACCGCAGCTTCAGCGGGCACAGCCACACCGGGCTGATCCCGATCTCCTTCGTGAAGAAGTCGAGGAACGCGTCGAGCTGGGACACCGGCAGCTCCACGTCCTGAATGACCGGTTCGGGCGGCGTCTCCTTCCGCAACTTCGCGAACCGGGCGTACAGCTGGTAACGCCGGTCCAGCGCGATGATCTTGCGATACACATCGGACCGCAGGTACCGGCGTGGCCACAGCCGCCGCACGACCGGGTTCTGCACGCCGAGCGCCTTCGAGCACCAGAACCAGTCGGTGTCCCAGCGCCACAGGTAGTCCCGGATCGTGAGGTGGTCGGTCATGCGGTCGCGGATGGACCGGTAGAAGATCCGTTGCCCCGTGTAGTCGGACAGCTGGGGCGCGGTGTCCGTGTAGCCGCCGAGTGTGAGGTACAGCTCGTCGCGGCTGAACATGACCCCGTCGAGGAAGTCCACACCTTCCTCCCGGTAGGTCCGGTTGGCGCAGATCTCCTCGATGGCGGCGGCACACGCGGCCGCGTCGGTGAACCGGACGTGCCGCAGGCGCACGAACGGCTTGACCTGCTCCAGCTCGATCCGCAGCCGCAACGCGTAACCGAGGGTGCCGTAGGAGTTGGGGAAGCCGCGGTACAGGTCCGCGTGCTCGTTGTCCGGCGTGACGTGGATGACCTCGCCGTCCGGCGTCAGGACGTCCATGTCCAGCACGGACTCGTGCGGCATGCCGTTGCGGAACGACGTCGACTCGATGCCCAGCCCGGCGACGGCGCCACCGAGCGTGATGGTCTTGAGCTGCGGGACCACGTACGGGATGAGGCCGTGCGGAAGGGTCGCGTCGACCAGGTCCTCGTAGGTGGTCATGCCGCCGACGTCGGCGGTGCGGGCGTCGGTGTCGACGTCGAGCACCCCGGTGAACGCACTGACGTCGATGCCGGCGCGGCCGGGTGGTTCGCGGAAACGGAAGAGGTTCGAGGTCGGCTTCGCCAACCGGATCGGTACTCCGGCGGGCCGGGCGACCAGCTGCGCACGCAGGTCGGCCACGGCACGGTCATGGGCAGTCCGTGCAGGTGAGCGGGTCACGCCACGATGTTATCCCTGATTCGCGTGCGTGACCCGTCGGCTCACACCACCCTCTGGTACTCCTCGAACAGCTCCTTGACATACGCGAGGAAGAGGCCCGCGATCCCGAACACGCCCGCGACGGGGTGGAGCTGGGCGAAGCCGTAGGCCATCTCGCTGCCCCTGTGCGACGGCGCCGACTCACTCACGTCGGTGAACCAGTCGTAGAACGGCACCCGCGCCCCGGCCAGCTCCGGGTCGATCAGCGGACCGTAGAACGCGAGGAGGTCCAGCGCGACGGGCCGGTTCCGCAGCGCCCACCGGTAGACCTCGGAGAACTGGTAGAACCGCCACTCCACCGCGGTCGCCGGGACGCCGCGCGCCTCCGCGACCGCGTTGCCGTACTCCGTGGACGCCTGCTCCGCCTCGCTCCACGCGCGGTCGTGCGCGGCGCGGGTCGCCAGCTGGCCGGTCGACAGGCGGGTCAGGTAACTGGCCCACTTCGTCGCGCCGGGGTTGCCGCCGGTGTCCGCCGACCGGCCCAGCGCGATGGCGATGCCCCGCTGGACGCCCTCGACGATGCCGGCGTCCACATAGGACACCCATGTGTCCGGCGCTCCGAGGTGTTGCTCGACGAAGAACGTGATCACACCCTCGATGTTGCGCCAGCGGTCGGTGGCGCCGAGTGCGGCCGCGGGGCCGGACTCCATGTCGCGCACGAACTCCAGGCGTTCCGGCATGGACATCTGGTTGATCTCGTCGAGCGAGCAGGTCAGGGTGGCGGTGCAGTCCGGCGCCGCCGCGACGGGGGTCGCCAGGCCGATCAGCAGCGCCGCCACCAGTCCGATGATCCTCATATCCTGCCCGCCACCGGAATCGTGACCGAGGACCGGCCGGGGTTGACGGTCAGCCGCGTGCCGGGCAGCGGGCGCAGGGTGAAGTTCATGTCCGTCGACACGACCACCAGGCCGATCCGGTGGCCGGCGGGGAACACGTAGTCGTCGGGCTGAAGCGGCCAGGTGAACGTGTACTCCCGGCCCTGCACGATCGGGATACTGCGGTCGCGGCCGTCGCGGTTCTGCACGTCGGTCCAGCCACGCGTGACGGTCGACGCCGTGCCGTCCGGGCCGTAGTCGACGAGCAGGGCGGTCAGGTTCGCCGCGTACCGGTTGTCGACGGAGGCCCGCAGCGACACCGACGGGGTGCCACTCAGGTGGGTGGGACCCGACAGCGGAGCGGACAGGTACGCGAGGCGGTTCGGGTTCGCCGCGCCGGGGTTGGGGACCAGCGAGACGTCGGTGTCGAGCGTCCGGCCGGAATCCACGAACGACTGACGCGGGCCCCCACCCAGCCGGGTGAGGCCGCCCGGATCGGTCGCGTTCGGCGACGACAGCCTGAGCGTGGTGTCCCGTGCGCCGGGCACCGGCCAGTTGGCGTACTTCTCGTACGTGCCGTCCGGGCGCTGGATGTCGGCCCTGGGCTCGGCCATGATCCCGTTCTGGACGCCGAACAGCCAGTAGTCCATCCACCGGTTGAGTGTCGGCTGGAAGTCGGACGCGCCCGTCGGGCCGCCGTGACCGCCCTTGTGCAGCCAGATCTTGCGCGGCACGTTGTAGCGCGTCAGCTGCGCCCACCACGACGCGTAGGCCGTGGACATGACGTTGTAGTCCTCGAGGCCGTGTACGACGAACACACTCGCCTTGACGCCACGCGCGCGGTGCAGGTAGTCCCGCTCGTTCCAGTACGCGTTGTAGTCGCCGGTCGTCCGATCGGCGTACTGGAGCAGGGCGTCGGTGATGTGCCGGCACTTCTCGACGCGGTCGGGACCCTCGACGTAGTAGGCCAGCACGTCCAGGTCCTCGCCCTGGAAGTCGTTCTCGCCGAGGCCGGACACGTTCGAGTGGGGTGCGCGCACGAGGCCGTTCGCCCGGTAGTAGTCGTACCAGCTGGCGATGGCGGAGGTCGGCACGATCGTGCGCAGGCCCTCGACACCGGTCGTGGCGACCTGGTTCGGCAGCGTGCCGTTGTAGGAGGTGCCGACCATGCCCACGTCGCCGGTGGTCCAGTCGGCGGCGACCGGTTCGCCGGCCTCGTTGAACGCCTGCGCTCGGCCGTTCAGCCAGTCGATCACCGCCTTCGTGGCGAGCGTCTCCTTCATGTCACCGATCGTGGGACACCCGTCGGAGTACCCGGTGCCGATGGACTCGCCGAGCACCACCGCGTACCCGCGGGGCACCCAGTAGTTGTCCAGCGAGCCGGGCAGGTCCGGTTGCGGTCGGGCGCCGGCCGGGGTGCCGGCGGCCCGAACCGCGAAGGGCTGGATCCCTTCCTGGGGTAGGACGGAGAAATCGACGTTGTGGTTCTCCCCGCCGCCGGTGTTGTAGCGGTACGGGCTCTGCTCGAAGATCACCGGGACCTTGATGCCCCGCGTCTCCGTCTCCCCCGGCCGGGACAGCCGGATGCGCACCCGGTCCTTCACTCCGTCGAGGTCGCTGTCGACCGTGGTCTGCACGAACAGGGTCTCCTCGACCGCGTTGGCCAGGTCGAACTGGGGCGCGGAGACCCCGTTCTCCAGCTTGAGCCAGGACGGCGGTACCGGCCGGTCAGACCGCACCGGCGTGGCCTCGGCGGGCGTGATCACGCTGAGTGGCAACACCACCGTGAGCGCGAACATGAGGAGCCGACGGGAAGTGCGCATCGTGCCTCCGTACATGGGCAGGGCGGAAAGCGCTGTCATAGTACGGCCAAAGCAGGCGTTACCGCAGTCCCAGCTCCCGCGCGATGAGCATGCGCTGCACCTCGCTCGTGCCCTCGCCGACCTCCAGGATCTTCGCGTCGCGGTAGAACCGGCCGACCGGGTACTCGTTCATGAAGCCGTAGCCGCCGAAGATCTGCGTCGCCTCGCGGGCGTTGTCCATGGCCGCGTTGGAGCTGACGAGCTTCGCGATCGCGGCCTCCCGCTTGAACGGCTCGCCGCGCAGCATCTTGGCCGCGGCCGCGTAGTACGCGAGGCGCGCGGTGTGCGCCCGGGCCTCCATGTTGGCGATCATGAACTGGATGCCCTGGTACTCGCCGATCGTGCGGCCGAACGCCTCCCGTTCCTTCGCGTACCGCACGGACTCGTCGACGCACCCCTGCGCCAGCCCGACGCCGACCGCCGCGATCGCGATCCGCCCCTCGTCCAGGATGGACAGGAACTGGGCGTAGCCGCGGCCCCGCTCGCCGAGCAGGTTCTCGACCGGTACCTGGCAGTCCACAAAGGACAGCTCGTGGGTGTCGGAGCAGTTCCAGCCGACCTTGGAGTAGCTCTTCGACACCGAGAAACCGGGCGTGCCGCTCGGCACGATGATCGCCGAGATCTCCTTGCGCCGCTGATCTGTCCGACCGGTGACGGCGGTCGCGGTGACCAGCCCGGTGATGCGGGTGCCCGAGTTCGTGATGAACGCCTTGGAGCCGTTGATGACCCAGTTGCCGTCCCGTTCGACGGCGGTGGTCAGGGTCGCGCCGGCGTCCGAGCCGCCACCCGGCTCGGTGAGCCCGAACCCGCCGAGGATCTCGCCGGAGCACAGCCGGGGCAGCCACTCCCGCTTCTGCTCCTCGGTGCCGAACCGGTAGATCGGCATAGTGCCCAGCGAGACGCCGGCCTCGACGGTGATCGCGACGGACGAGTCGACGCGCGCCAACTCCTCCAGCGTCACGCACACGGCGAGGAAGTCGCCGCCCATGCCGCCGTACTCCTCGGGGAACGGCAGCCCGAACAGGCCCATCCGCCCCATCTTCGCCACGATCTCGTACGGGAACTCGCCCTTGTCGTACAGGTCGCCGATGACGGGCGCGACCTCCTCGTGGGCGAACTCCTCGACGGTCTTCCGCAGGGTCTCGTGCTCGTCGGGTAGGCGGAAGTCAATCATGGCTGCTCCTCTTGTGGGGTCACCACGGCAAGGGGTTGGTTGAGCGCGACCTGTTGTCCCGCGCGCACGTTCAGCTCCGTGACGACGCCGTCGACCGGCGCGGTCACGGTGTGTTCCATCTTCATGGCCTCGACCACGACCAGCGGTGCGCCGGCCGTGACCGTGTCGCCCTGCGCGACCTTGACCACCAGCACGGTGCCGGGCATGGGGCTGGTGACCGGGCCGCCGCTGACCGTGCCGGCGGCCGCGCTCTCCAGCAGCGAGTGCTCCTCGACCGCCCAGGTGTGGCCGCCGGCGGCGAGCCACAGCGTGTCGCCGTCCCGTGCCCGCAGGAAGGTCGTGACCCGGCCGCCGTAGGTCACCTCCAGCCGGTTCCCGTCGCGGCGCGCGGACACCCGCACCGGGTCCCCGTCGTCCACGGTGACCGAGGTCCCGGTCACCCGCACGGTGACCTGCCGCTCGCCACAGGCGAACCGGAACGGGACGGCCGCCGGACCACCGAGCCGCCAGCCGTTGGCCAGGTCCCACGGGTCGACGACGGCACCGGTGGGCCGCAGGCCGATCAGCTCGTCCAGCGCGGCGGCGGCGAACACCACGTCCGGCACCTCGGTGGCGGTGAGCGCGTCGAGCTTGCGTTCCACCAACCCGGTGTCGAGCCGCCCGGCCACGACGTCCACATCGGACAGCAGCGCACGCAGGAAGGCCACGTTGGTGCCGAGCCCCAGCACCGCGGTCTCGCCGAGCGCCGCGTGCAGGCGGCGCAGCGCGGACTCCCGGTCCGGCCCCCACGCGATCACCTTGGCCAGCATGGGGTCGTAGCTCGACCCGACCACGGTTCCCGCGCGCAGCGCCGAGTCCACGCGCACGCCGTCCGGTTCGACGACCGCCAGCACCCGGCCGCCGGTCGGCAGGAAGCCGTGGGCGGGGTCCTCGGCGTAGACGCGGGCCTCGACCGCGTGCCCGTCGAAGGCCACCTCGACGTCCAGCGGCGACCCCGCGGCGAGGAGGACCTGCTGTTCCACCAGGTCGACGCCGGTGACCAGCTCGGTCACCGGGTGCTCGACCTGCAGCCGGGTGTTCATCTCCATGAAGAAGAACTCGTCGGGCCGGTCGGTCGACACGATGAACTCGACGGTCCCGGCACCCGTGTAGCCGACGGACCGCGCCGCGTCGGCGGCCGCGGCACCCATGCGTTCGCGGGTCGCCGCGTCGAGCAACGGCGACGGCGCCTCCTCGATGATCTTCTGGTGCCGCCGCTGCAGGCTGCACTCGCGCTCGCCGAGATGGATGACGGTGCCGTGCGCGTCCGCGAGGACCTGGATCTCGATGTGCCGCGGGTTGGCCACGAACCGCTCGATCAGCAGCGTGTCGTCGCCGAAGGCACCGCGGGCCTCGCGCCGCGCGGACTCCAGCGCCGCCGGCAGGTCGGCCGGGTACTCGACCCGCCGCATGCCCTTGCCGCCACCGCCGGCCGAGGGCTTGACCAGCACCGGATAGCCGACCTCGGCCGCCGCCGCGACCAGGTCCGCGTCGGACATGCCCAGCTCGTTGCGGCCCGGCACGACGGGAACACCGGCCGCGCTCACCGTCTGCTTGGCGCGGATCTTGTCGCCCATGGCCTCGATCGCCGACGGCGGTGGGCCGATGAACACGACGCCGGCCTCGGCGCACGCCCGCGCGAACGCCGCGTTCTCCGCGAGGAAGCCGTAACCGGGGTGCACGGCCTCGGCACCGGTCTCCTTCGCGGCCGCGACGATGTCCTCGATGGACAGGTAGCTGCCGACCTGGACGGCCTCGTCGGCGGCCGCCACGTGTGCCACGTCGGCCGCCGTGAACACCGCGACCGAGCGGATTCCCATGCGTGCCAGGGTTCGGCAGACCCGGATGGCGATCTCGCCCCGGTTGGCGACCAGTACCGTGCTGAACATGATCACATCCTGAAGACGCCGTAGCGGACCGGTTCGAGTGGCTTGTTCGCGGCGACGGACAGGCCGAGCCCGAGCACCATCCTGGTGTCGAGCGGGTCGATCACGCCGTCGTCCCACAGCCGCGCGGTCGAGTAGTACGGGTGGCCCTGGTCCTCGTACTGCGCGCGGATGGGTGCCTTGAAGGCCTCCTCGTCCGCGGCGGCCCAGTCCTCACCGCGTGCCTCGAACTGGTCGCGCCGCACGGTGGCGAGCACGGACGCCGCCTGCTCGCCACCCATCACGGAGATCCTGGCGTTGGGCCACATCCAGAGGAACCGCGGCTCGTACGCCCGGCCGCACATGGAGTAGTTGCCGGCGCCGAACGACCCGCCGATGATCACGGTGAACTTCGGCACCCGCGCGCACGCGACCGCCGTCACCATCTTGGCCCCGTGCTTGGCGATCCCCGACGTCTCGTAGTCGCGGCCCACCATGAACCCGGTGATGTTCTGCAGGAACACCAACGGGATGCTCCGCTGGTCGCACAGCTCGATGAAGTGCGCGCCCTTGACCGCGGACTCGCCGAACAGCACGCCGTTGTTGGCGACGATACCGACCGGGTGCCCGTGGACGCGCGCGAACCCGGTGACCAGCGTGGTGCCGTACTCCTTCTTGAACTCCCGGAACCGGCTGCCGTCGACGACCCGGGCGATGACCTCCCTGACGTCGTAGGGGGTTCGCGAGTCGGTGGGCACCACGCCGTACAGCTCGGCCGGGTCGACGACGGGGTCCTCGACCGGCGCGACGTCCCACGGCCGCGGCGCGCGCGGCCCGAGCGTGGACACGATGGACCGGACGATCCGCAACGCGTGCCCGTCGTCCTCGGCCAGGTGGTCGGTGACGCCGGACTGTCGCGAGTGGACGTCCCCGCCGCCCAGCTCCTCGGCGGTGACGACCTCGCCGGTCGCCGCCTTCACGAGCGGCGGACCCCCGAGGAAGATGGTGCCCTGGTTGCGGACGATCACGGCCTCGTCGCTCATGGCCGGCACGTACGCGCCGCCGGCGGTGCAGGAGCCCAGCACGGCGGCGATCTGCGGGATGCCGCGCGCGGACATGGTGGCCTGGTTGAAGAAGATGCGCCCGAAGTGCTCGCGGTCCGGGAAGACGTCGTCCTGCCTCGGCAGGAACGCGCCGCCGGAGTCCACGAGGTACACGCACGGGAGGTTGTTGTGCAGCGCGACTTCCTGTGCGCGCAGGTGCTTCTTGACGGTCATCGGGTAGTACGTGCCGCCCTTGACCGTCGCGTCGTTGGCGACGATCACGCACTCGCGGCCGGAGACGCGGCCGACGCCGGTGATGATCCCCGCGGCGGGTGCCTCGTCGTCGTACATCCCGCCCGCGGCCAGCGGTGACAGTTCCAGGAACGGCGACCCCGGGTCGACCAGGGACTCGACCCGGTCGCGCGGCAGCAGCTTGCCGCGGGACGTGTGCCGCTCGCGGGAGGACGCCGGTCCGCCGAGTGCGGCTTGGGCGAGCTTCGTCTGCAGCTCGTCGATCAGCGCGCACATCGCCTCGCGGTTGCGCGCC
>NZ_JBJMIE010000147.1:0-8630 GCF_045807065.1 Actinophytocola sp.
ACAATCTTTCAATACACGACGATATCCCATATACCAGAGAGCCGCACGCCGGGTGTGGGAAGGACCTGCGGGAAACGACCGGCGGTAACACCGGCACCGCGCCCGCAGGTCTACCTCACTGATCGCTCAAGGGGTGACCGTGCCGGGGAGCCGGCTGCCGATCAGGACGACAGCAGATCCAACGTGAAACCCGTGACGAACATGGTCACGGCTGTCCAGCGGAGCCCCTTCTTCGTGGTGCGATGCAAGAACGCGGCCGCTGCCTGGTTCAGGAGGATCGACGGGCCCAGCCTGACCCAGAGAGCCAGGCGGAAGCCCGTCGGATCCTCGACGAGTGGCGGAGCAAGCAGGCAGAGGGCGACGAGCGGGCCCGCGAGAACGCCCGCGACGACGAGCGGCAGGAACAGGAACTGGGCGCCCGCCAGGATGATCGTCCAGATCTGCAGCAGGTGCTGGGTGTTGTCCATCTCGATCGACGCGGCGGTGGCGCGTTCGTAACGGGCGAGGTCGGCCTCGGACAGCCAGCTTCGGAGGAAGGAGTCCGTCTCGGCCCGCGCGAACCGATATTGCTCAGGGCAGGCCCGATCGCCGTGTGGAGCGCAGGAATGCGATCTCCGCAGCGCTCTTCTCGTGGTCTGGAGCCAGGTCTCAAACTCGGCTTGGCCGAGGCCGGCGACCGAGCCGATCTCCGGCGGGCGGCCGGTAGCCAGCACTAAGCGGAAGCCGTCGCCGGGCGGTGGTATCGGTTCCTGGTCGATGAGACCGCGGAAGACGTCCTCCCACAAGTTCGCGAAGGGCTGAAGTTGGAGGGCGTCATCCACCCCGGACAGCGTGTCCTTCGATCGCTTCTCCCGGAGCCTCGCTGCCTGAGCAAGCTTCTCGGGTCCGATGATGTCGAGGACGACCGTGAGGCCGGCGAGAAACTGCAGCATCTTGCCGATGCGGCCCCACACGTGCAGGGTGATGCCGAGCGTCAGCTGGTCGGGCTTGAGCTTTTCGTCCCACCACAGGCCGAAGACCGCCCACCAGCCATGGCGCTGGCCGATGACGACGACGATGATCAAGACGACCACGACCACTGCACGTCGCCAAGGCGATCGAATCGGCTTTTCGGATTGGTCTTCGGTGGTGGGCTCCGGCACGCCCATGGTTTCGTCGGGTGCGGGCAATCGTTACGCCGCGAACAGCTGATGGCGTTGACGAGGAGTCAGAGCCGGATGACGTCGCTGTAGGTCAGCTTCCCGCCTCCCGCGTACTGTTCCTGCTTGGTGACCACCAGCCAGAACGGCGCCAGCAGCCGGGGCTTCGGCCGCTGGCACACGCCGGTCCAGGCCGTGGTGCCGTCGGGACTGGTCGACGCCGTCAAGAACTGGCCGTCCGCCCGGCCGACTGTCGTCCGGTCCAGGTCGCCTGGGGTGAGCGCCGACGACGTCTGCAGGATCACCGAGACCCGCGTTCGGCTTGGTGCGGACCGCGTCCGTGCCGGCCGCCGACCAGTCCGCGACCGTGACCGTCACCTTGGTCAGGTCGAGGGCGTCCAGCAGCATCGTCGCGGCCCGGTGCCAGCTCCGCCCACTCCAGCGCGGCCAACCGGTGACAGCTCCGCGTCCTTGAGCGAGTTCGGCTGGTGCCACGCCAGCGCGAGGCACGCGAACGGCTGGTACACCCGACCAGGGCGCAGCACGATGTCGCACGCCCCAGCGCTGCCGCCGCTCCTCCAAATCGGATTCCAATTCGTCGAGACGGGGGAGCATTTTCGGGTTCACATGCAGCTGCGTGCACCGCAGGCAGGCTTCTCTGAACTACAGCTGCTCACAAGCAGTTATCAGCACCGGACGCTCGGTCACCTGTCTCTGAACGTCAGTGATTTCGATCGTCCACCACGGGACACCGTGGACAGTGGACAGGTAACAAACCGACAACATAACTCCGCCGCATAGGCGATGACGTGCCGGAACCCGGGCGCGATGTTGCCGGCGGCGATCTCGTCGGCGATGGCCGCATCGAGCACCTCCCCCTTCGCACGGGCTGAACATTCGCGCCGTCCCGTGACGATCCGGGGAACGGTGAGCGCCTCGTCCATCTCTTGGCCCAGATGCCAGGCACCGCGCCGGACCACCTCGGTGGGGGCGAGGCTGTCGGCCAGCACGTCGTAGCCGTGCTCGGCGGCCTGACCGCCCCGCGCGACTTGCAGGTACCGGATGCCGTGCTCGCGCAGCATCGGCAGCATGTGCGCGAACGCCAGGGAATTGCATCTAATGCAAGATCCCCACTGAGCTTACCCAGCGTACCTGTGTAGACAGCAGTAAAGCCAAGGTGGACCACATAACGCTGTGACCTGCACATTTGGACTTGGTCGTGCATTTGATGCAAGATGCGTGTGTCTGATGGGAGGTGGGCGTTGCAGCTTGTGGATGAGCCGGTGGGGTCGGCTCGGCTTGAGTTGGCCAGCGGTGTGGCGTTGCTGCATCCGGAGGACGCGGTGCTGGATGCGATGCTGGCGGGTTGGGCGAAGCAGCAGCGGGGTGGGCGGCGTCTGCAGCCGAAGACGATCCGGGATCGGGAGGCGGTGGTGCGCCGGTTCGTGGTGTTCGCTGAGGCGTATCCGTGGGAGTGGACCGCTGGCCAGGTGGATGAGTTCATGACCGCGTTGATCGCCGAAGAAGGCAAGGCCGAGTCGACGATTCGGGGTTATCAGGTGGCGTTGCGGCTGTTTTGCGACTTCATCACCTCGCCGCACTATCGGTGGGTGGAGGCGTGTGAGGAGCGGTTCGGGACGCATCCGGTGCAGGTGTGTCACGAGTGGAACACCGCCGCCCACTTGGTCGACGTTGAGTCGGATCCGAAGCGTCGGCCGATGACGCGTGAGGAGGTGCAGCGGCTGCTGGACTTCGCGGACGAGCGGGTTGAGCGTGCGGTTCGGTTGAGGCGTAAGGGAGCGTTGACCGCGTATCGGGACGCGACGGTGTTCAAGGTCATCTACGGGTGGGGGCTGCGTTGCACCGAGGTGTCCAAGCTCGACACGGTGGACTTCTACCGCAATCCGAAGGCGCCGGAGTTGGGTCGATTCGGGATGTTGCAGGTGCGGTACGGCAAACGCACCCGAGGGTCGGCTCCGCGACGCCGCACTGTGGCGAGTGTGATGCCGTGGGCGGTGGAAGCCGTTGAGGACTATCTGGTCAACATCCGACCCCGGTTCGCGTCAGGTGATCACCCGGCACTATGGCTGACCGAGCGGGGTGGACGGTTGCGGCCGCAGGAGATCGAGGAGCGGTTCGCGTCCTATCGGGATGAGTTGGGGCTGCCGAGCGAGTTGGTGCCGCACTGTCTGCGGCACTCCTACGTGACGCACCTGATCGAGGATGGGGCCGATCCGAAGTTCGTGCAGGAACAGGTGGGGCACCGGTTCGCGTCCACGACCGCGATCTACACCGGAGTGAGCACGGACTTCATGAACACGATGATGCGCAAAGCCTTGGACAGGGCGCTGAACAACACGCCAGACGCCGGGCCAGGGCCGTGAGGACCTGTCCGAGACAGAAGAAGAGGGCGCACCGACCGGAGAAGGGTGATTCGAGCGATGACGGCGAAGTTGGACTATCGATGGCATCTGCGGGAGTTGATGGCTACCAGGGGCATGTTCTCGACGACGGACCTCGGTCCGCTGTTGGTTGAACGTGGTATCCAGCTGTCCGCGAGCCAGATCTACCGCTTGGTGGTGGAGAAGCCCGAGCGGTTGAGCCTGAAGACGTTGATGGCGTTACTGGACATCTTGGACTGCACCATGGACGAGCTGATCGAACCGGTCGCGGCCGCCGGGGCGACGCGATCGCGAAAGGCAGCTGGAAGTGGTGCTTCCGGTCGAGCAAGCGGCGGCGGAGGGGTGGGGTCGTTTCGTCCCAAGCGCGCGAGGATTGTTCCGGACTCGTCCTCGTGACCCGCTCACGGACAGATCGACCCCGGTTCCTGACCGATCCGCACGCGGTGATCGCTGAGGCGGTGAGCGCGGCCGAACCTGGTTTGGCTGCCCCGGTGGTGGCCGAGGTGATCGCTGAGTTGGTCACGCACAAACCGCGGTTACGTGCGTTGGCCGAGGCGCTATATAGGGATCCGGCGCTGTTGGTCTCCGGTCGCCCGGAGGGTCCGAGGCTTGTCGGTGTGTTGATCCGCGCGTTGCAGCAGCATGGCGCTACGCATGTGGTGCTCCCGCGCTGTGCTGGGTGTGGCAAGCAACACGAGTTGACCAGCCTGGACGAGCACCGGCGGCGGATCTGTGGGTGGTGCGCGATCAAGCGCAAGGCCGCCGTGTGCATGGGGTGCGGACGAAAGCGGCCGTGGTGTACCGAGCTCGGGACGGTTCTCCGCAGTGCCAACGCTGCCCACCGACCACCGACCAGTCGCCGGTGGAGCAGATCGCTACCCACATTCGCCGGCTCGACCCCACTATCAGCGCGGACACGGTAACCGCGCTGATCCGTACGACGGTCGCGCAGCCAGCGCGTCAGCAGCGGCTCGCCTGGGAACTCGAGGCGAACCCCGCCCTGCTGACCGGCCAAGGAGCACAGGGCTCGCCCGCTGTGGTGGCGTTGGTCACCGTCTTGGTCGACCACGGCGTGCGCGGTGTTGTGCTGCCACCGTGCCCGCACTGCGGCGCCCAGTCCTCGCTGGGATGGCAACGGGAGGGCGTGCGGTGTTGTCGCCGCTGCTACGAGCGACCGCGCGTCGCCGCGTGTGGCCGGTGCGGGCAGACCAAGCCGATCGCATCCCGCACCCTGGCCGGCGAGCCGATCTGCCATCCCTGTACCCGCGCCGACCCGCTGAATTTCGCTGAGTGTACCCAGTGCGGACGTGTGGCGATGCCCGTGGTCAACAACGACATCGAGACGCTCTGCCCAGCCTGCTACCGGCCCCCGATTGCGATTTGCTCGGTGTGTGGGCGTCGGCGCCCCTGCTACCGGGCGACCACCGACACTCCGCTCTGCCACACCTGCCTGACCAAGACACGAGAACCCGAACCATGCGCGCGGTGCGGCACGACACGGCTGGTGCTCACCCGGCTGGCCGACGGTGGCGGGTTGTGCGGCACGTGTGCGCGACGCCGCGACACCTGTGTCGCCTGCGGGGAGCACAAACCGGTCCACGGACTCGCGCCAGAGGGAGCGCTGTGCCGTCGTTGCTATCCCACCCATCCCGTCTCGATGCGGGCCTGCCGCGAGTGTGGGGTCGTCGAGCGGCTCTTCCACCACGACCTGTGTACTCGCTGCGCCTGTCGTCGAAAGCTGCACGACCTACTAACCCCATCAGAAGGCATTGGCAACCAAAGCACCAGCAATGACGATTCGGCTACCGCCATCGCATCATTGCCGACTGCGGCGCAGGCGGTGGTCGAGGCACTGGCCAACGGTGACCCACGGAGCGTACTGATGTGGCTGCGTGAGACACCGCCCCGTCGAGTGTTGGCCGCAATCGGCACCGCCATCGACGAGGGCTGCCCCGTCACACACGAGTTACTCGACGAACTGGAACCGCCACAGGCGGTCACCCGCCTGCGCGCCGCATTGGTCGCCCAAGGCGTGCTCCCAGACCGCGATGAGCACCTGGCCACGCTCGAACACTGGCTGGCCCAGTACCTCCCCAACGTGCAGGACGCCGGTGAGCGAAAGATCTTGCGCAGCTTCGTCACCTGGCACCACCTCCGCCGACTCCGGCGCGGCTTCCCACAGCGCCGCACCACCTTCGAACAAGCCGTGTTCGTCAAGTCCGAGGTGCGCGTCGCGGTCCGCTTGCTGAGCTGGCTCCGTGAGCACGGATCGAGCCTGGCGAGCTGCGACCAGCACACCATCGACCAATGGTTAGCCGAGGGCACCAGCTACCACTACACGGCACGCCGCTTCCTGCTCTGGACCGTCGGCCGTGGACACGCCGCCGACATCACCGTGCCCGTCTATCCACAGGACAACCTACGGTCCGCGTTCATCGAAGACGACGAACGCTGGGCCCTGGCCCGCCGCCTGCTAAACAACACAGCACTTAACACCGTCGACCGCGTCGCCGGACTGCTGCTCCTGCTCTACGCCCAGCCCCTGGCTCGCACCGCCGTAACCACGCTCGACCAAATCACCCAACGCCTCAACGATCGGGCCGTCCAGCTCCGGCTCGGGGCAGCGCAGTTGATCCTTCCTTCGCCGCTGGACGCGCTCATGTTGGAGCTGGTCGACCGTCGGCACGGTCATGCTGTCCTCGGCCGCACCCAGGACCTGACGTGGCTGTTCCCCGGCGGCGCTGCCGGCCGACCGATCAGCGCCCGCCAACTCATGCGCCGCCTGCACCGCCTGGGCATCCACGCCCGGCTCAGCCGCAACACCGCACTGATGAACCTCGCTGCCCAACTGCCTGCCAGCGTGCTATCCGACCTGCTCAACCTGCATGTCGGGACCGCAACCGCATGGAACGAACTGGCCGGCAACACTCGCTCCGGATACGCTGCGGAGCTGTCCCGCCGCCCCAGCCGATCAACCGCACGGGATTAGGCCAGGTGGTAACTAACAGATCTTGGAGGAGCCTCGAACGTGCTCGGGGCCTCGCCGCTATCTGCTCCACCAACGCGATCGAATCGCTCAACGCCCGCTACCACAGGGCAATACGCGCTTGAGGACATTTCCCAACCGAACGGGTCGCGATGAAGTTCCTGTATCTTGTGACCCGCAGCCTGGACCCCACCGGCACAGACCGCGCCCGATGGACGATGCGCTGGAAACCAGTCCTGAACGCGTTTGCCATCACCTTCGGTGACCGCTGGCCGGGAGCCGAAACTTACTGATCAACAACGCCGGACACACCGATCACAGGACAGACCCTACAGGTGGGGTGGAATGTCGTAACGTCGGGAATGTTTGTCGCGATTGTCTCCGCAGGTTTCGACGGATGGAGGCAGTGTGCGGAAACACCGCCGGCGGTTGATCCACATCAGCTGGTGGGGTGGCGCGGGACTGGGTGTGCTCAGCCTCGGGTGGTTCCTCGTGACCGACGGCATTGAGATTGGTGACCAGCGCGCCAGCATCGTTGGCGCCGTGCTAGCCGCGGTCTCGATTGCCCTGTCGTTCTTGTTGCGGCAGGGCGATTCCGACGAGAAGAGCAGGGTGTCTCGGCAGGAGTTGTTCGCGCGTCACCTGTGCACGTTGCTGGATGAGCTGGCGAATCAGGAGGACTGGCAGGACGAGAAGTACACCGAGCTTGAGGCCGAGGTCGAACTCGAGGGCGGGCAGCGGCGCCGGTGGTTCTCCGGGCGCAAGACCGACGCGCTGCGGAGGGTCGGGTCGTTGTCGAAGGCGTTGCGCACCAGCACCGAGCGGTTGATCCTGTTGGAGGGGCATCCGGGCTCGGGCAAGAGTATCGCGTTGCGGCACGTCGCGTACCAGCTGGCCCAGGGTGCACGGCGCAGCTCGTCCAGCGACGACGTCATCGCGTTGTATGTCAACCTGAAGTCGTTCCGCCCGCAGCGCCCGGTGACCTCGGCCGCAGTGCGCGACTACGTGCGGGACGCCATCAACCCGGGCCCGAGTGCGGACGTCGACAACTACCTCGACCAGGAGTTCGGCCGGCGGATGGAGGAGGGCACGTGGCTCTTCCTCTTCGACTCCTTCGACGAGATCCCCGACATCCTGAGTTCGACGGAGGCGGACGACACGGTCAACGAGTTCGCCGAAGCGATCTCCGAGTTCCTGAGCGAGTGGACCAACTGCCGCGGCGTGCTCGCGTCCAGGGAGTTCCGCGGGCCGGGTCGCCTGGGGTGGCCGCGGTTCCGCATCCTGCGGCTGACACCGAAGCGGCGGGCCGCTCTGGTCAGGCGGTTCCGGCTCCGCCCCGAGGTCGAGCGGGATCTGTGGACCGGCCTCGGCAAGGTGCGTCCTGAAGACGAGGACCGTTACGAGACCCCGCTCGCCATGAACCTGCTGTGCTCGTATCTGCGCGACACGCAGAGGTTCCCCGAGAACCCGCACGAGGTGATGGAGAAGTTCGTCGTCAGCCGGGTCGAACGCGACAAGGCGCGGATCGCGGAAAGATTCGGCCTGGAGAGTGACTTCGTGCTTCGGCTCGCCGAAGAGTTCGCCTTCGCGATGGTCACCGTCGGGCTGCGCGCGGACAAGACAGTTCTGATCGGACTCGCAGTCGAGGGCGAGGTTGGCACCCTCGACGAGGTGACCAAAGGCGTCATAGCGCTCACGTATTCCAAGCTCGCGCACATCGAGAACCTGGGCGGGGTCGAGGAACTCACGTTCGCACACCGCAGGATCCAGGAATATTTCACCACGAGAGTGCTGCTGCGAGACTCTGACCGCGTACCGATGGACAAACTGCTCAGCGACCAGAACTGGCGCGAGGCAGTGGTCACCATTCTGCAGACACATCCGAACGACAAGGTGGACACGCTCGTGGAGACGGCTGGATCGCTTGTCACCTCGAAGCTCCCGCCGACGGACGCGACAAACTTTCAGTGGCCGGGAGGACTGGACTACCTGCTGCAACTGCTCACCGCCGGCCTGCGTCACCGCGCCACGATGCTCGGTCCGACCGTGATGGGACAGCTGTCCGAGTTCTTCGCCTGCGTTTGGCGGAAAGGAAGACGCCAC
>NZ_JBJMIE010000148.1:0-6505 GCF_045807065.1 Actinophytocola sp.
CGTCGCCGTGATCGGGCTGGCGAAGCGGCTGGAGGAGGTCTGGCTGTCGGCCGACCCGGAGCCGACCATCCTCTCCCGCACCAGCGAGGGCCTCTACCTGCTGCAACGCGTCCGCGACGAGGCGCACCGGTTCGCCATCGCCTACCACCGGCAGAAGCGGTCCAAGCGGCTCACCACCTCCGCGCTGGACGGCATCCCCGGGCTGGGTCAGAGCCGCAAGGCGGCGTTGCTCAAGCACTTCGGGTCGGTCAAGCGGTTACGCCAGGCGTCCGTGGACGACATCAGCGGTGTACCGGGAATCGGCGCCCACACCGCGGCCCTGGTACACAGTGCCTTGGCAGCCGAAACCGAGAAGGAGGAGAAGCCATGACGCCTCTTGTGTCGACTCACGGCTTCGCGACCGCACCTCGGGGGAACGTGACGCAAGCCGGCCACGAGTACGTGGCCAAACAGAACCTTTCGTCCCTCAACGGGACCAGAAGTGTGAATTCCGGGAGGCGGAACAGTGACCGAGACGCCTGAGGACCACGCGCAGGGCGTGGAGGTCGCGGTGGTGACCGGCCTGTCCGGCGCGGGGCGGAGCACCGCCGCCAAGTGCCTGGAGGACCTGGGCTGGTTCGTCGTGGACAACCTGCCGCCCGAGCTGATCTCCACGATGGTGGAGCTGGGCGCGAAGGCGCAGGGCGCGGTGACGAAGGTGGCCGTGGTGATGGACGTGCGCAGCCGCGCGTTCACCGACGACCTGGCCTCGATCATCCGCGACCTGGACGCCAGCGGGTACAAGCCGCGCGTGCTGTTCCTGGAGGCCACCGACGACGTGCTGGTCCGCCGGTTCGAGCAGGTCCGCCGCGGCCACCCGATGCAGGGCGACGGCCGGCTGATCGACGGGATCAAGGCCGAGCGCGACCTGCTCGGCCCGCTGCGCGAGGACGCGGACCTGGTGCTGGACACCTCGACGCTGTCCGTGCACCAGCTGCGCGCCAAGATCGAGGACGCGTTCGGCTCCGACACGGCCACGTCGACCAAGGTCACCGTGTTGTCGTTCGGCTACAAGTACGGCATCCCGATGGACGCCGACCTGGTGATGGACGTCCGGTTCCTGCCGAACCCGTTCTGGATCCCGGAGCTGAAGGACCTCACCGGCAAGGACGCGGACGTGCGCAACTACGTGCTCACCCAGGAGGGCGCGGAGGAGTTCCTGGACCGCTACCACGAGCTGCTGCGGCTCATCGGCGCCGGCTACCGCCGCGAGGGCAAGCGGTACCTGACCCTCGCCATCGGCTGCACGGGCGGCAAGCACCGCAGCGTCGCGATCTCCGAGGAGCTGTCCCGGCGCCTGGCGGACGAGGATCGCATGGCGGTGAAGGTGGTGCACCGGGACCTGGGGCGCGAGTGAGGGCCGTCGCGCTCGGGGGAGGACACGGACTGCACGCGACGCTGTCGGCCCTGCGGCGGCTGACACCGGACGTGACCGCGGTGGTCACGGTCGCCGACGATGGCGGGTCATCCGGTCGGTTACGGCGCGAACTCGGGCTGTTACCACCCGGGGACCTCCGCAAGGCGCTGGCCGCGCTGGCGGGGGACGGCGACGAGAACTCGCTGTGGGCGACGGTGTTCCAGCACCGGTTCGGCGGCAGCGGTGCGCTCGCCGGGCACGCGGTGGGCAACCTCGTGCTGGCCGCGCTGCTGGAGATCCTGGGCGACCCGGTCGCGGCGCTGGCGGAGGCCGCGCGCCTGCTGGGCCTGACGGGCCGGGTGCTGCCGATGTGCGGCGAGCCGCTGGACATCGAGGCGGACGTCATCGGCCTGGACGAGGACCCCGCCGCCGTGCGCCGCATCCGCGGTCAGGTGGCGGTCGCGACCACGCCCGGCCAGGTCCAGCGGATCAGGCTGCACACCGTGAGCGGCGAGGCGCCGAAGGCGTGCGAGGCGGCGGTCCAGGCGGTGCTGGAGGCGGACGTGGTGCTGCTGGGACCGGGGTCGTGGTTCACGAGCGTGCTGCCGCACCTGCTGGTGCCCGAGCTGCACGAGGCGCTGATCGACACCCCCGCGTCCCGCATGGTGGTACTGAACCTCGTCCCCCAACCGGGTGAAACCGCGGGTTTCTCCCCGGAGCGCCATCTCGACGTACTCTGCGAACACGCCCCCCGGCTGCGCGTCGACGCGGTCATCGCCGACGTCGACTCGGTGTCGACACCGGACCGGCTGCGCACCGCCGCGGAGTCCCTGGGCGCCCGGCTGCGCCTGGACGCGATCGCGACCGTCGGCGCCCGGGAGCGGCACGACCCGGCCGCGCTGGCGGACAGCCTCCGGGGCGCGCTGGCCGGCTGACCGAGCCGGCGCCGGCTGGTGCCGGCTCGGAGTCGGCTCGGCGTGGGTAGGGCGGGAGGGCGAGTGGAACGGGCGGGAGGGAGCACGGTGGCGGTGGCACCTCCCGCGGCGGCGGGCGGCGAAGTGGCGCGTTGTTCGTCACAGTGGCCGGGAAAACGCGTCTTCCATCGCATGTCCCACCGCACGGCGGGCACGCGGGCGGCGTGCCGGCCGCCCGGTGCGAGTCCATAGCAGAGCCTTCCGGGCAGATGTTCGGGTATGACCGGGAGTGATCTGGTGGTTGATGGTGGGATGTACGCCTGCGTGGGAGGCGGGCCCCTGTGGGAGGGGGCGCGCGTGGTGGGAGAGGAGCTGTCATCGTGGCGATGACCGCGGCGGTCAAGGACGAGCTGATCCGGTTGGCCGTCTCGAAGACGTGCTGCCGGCGTTCGGAGGTGTCGTCCCTTCTGCGGTTCGCGGGCGGGCTGCACATCGTGGGCGGCCGGGTGGTCGTCGAGGCGGAGGTGGACACGGGGGCGGCCGCGCGCCGGCTCCGCAAGGAGATCCACGACCTGTACGGGCACAACGCGGACATCCACGTCCTCGCGTCCGGCGGCCTGCGCAAGGGCACCCGGTACGTCGTGCGGGTCGTGAAGGACGGCGAGGGGCTGGCCCGGCAGACCGGCCTGCTCGACCAGCGCGGCCGGCCCGTCCGGGGGCTGCCGGCGGCGGTCGTGTCCGGGGGAGCGTGCGACGCGGAAGCCGCCTGGCGGGGTGCGTTCCTGGCGCACGGCTCGCTCACCGAGCCGGGCCGCTCGTCCGCGCTGGAGATCACCTGTCCCGGCCCGGAGGCCGCGTTGGCACTGGTGGGGGCCGCGCGCCGGATGGGCATCCAGGCCAAGTCCCGTGAGGTCCGCGGGGCCGACCGGGTCGTGGTCCGCGACGGCGACGCCATCGGGGCGATGCTGACCCGCCTCGGTGCGCACACCTCGGTCCTGGCGTGGGAGGAACGCCGGATGCGCCGCGAGGTCCGCGCCACGGCCAACCGCCTCGCCAACTTCGACGACGCCAACCTGCGCCGCTCGGCCCGTGCCGCGGTCGCGGCGGCCGCACGCGTCCAGCGGGCCATGGAGATCCTGGGCGCCTCGGCCCCGGAGCACCTGAGCGCCGCGGGCAAGCTCCGCCTCTCCAACCGGCAGGCGTCGCTGGAGGAGCTGGGCCAGCTGTCCGACCCCCCGATGACCAAGGACGCCGTCGCCGGCCGCATCCGCCGCCTGCTCGCCATGGCCGACAAGCGCGCGAAGGAGCTGGGCCTCCCGGACACCGAGTCCGCGGTCACCGCGGAAATGCTGGAAGCAGAGGTCTGACCCGCGTGTCCAACCCTGACGACCCGCGTGTCCAACCCGCGTGACCGGTGAGTTCAACCGTCGCGGACGGGCCAGGCGACCGGATTCGTCGGACTCACGGGTCCGCAGTGTTGGACACGCGCGGCAAACACGTGCAGGGCCCGCCTGACTGACCCCCACGCAGTCAGGCGAACCCTGCCTTCCCCCTGTGGCGCGCTCCCCGGTGACAGGGCATCCCCCACCCAGCCACCGCTCCCAGCGCCCCCCTACACAGGAACAAGAGTGGGTACCGGGCACCCAGATACGGACCCGGTCGGAAAAGTCCCGCAGGTCTGCCCGACCCGCATGAAAGCCGTGCAACTGATTCGATACAGTTAAGTCGCCCGCACACCCATCACCAGGCAAACCTCAGGGACTAGGGTGAGCTGGGCCCTCAGACGAGACGAGCATGAGGAGACGCACGGTGACGGTTCGAGTAGGCGTCAACGGCTTCGGCCGGATCGGCCGCAACTTCTGGCGTGCGGTGGCCGCCAGTCAGCACGACATCGAGATCGTGGCGTTCAACGACCTCGGCGACGTGGCGACCATGGCCCACCTGCTGAAGTACGACAGCATCCTGGGCCGCCTGCCGTACGAGGTCAAGGCGACCGACGAGGGCATCGAGGTCGACGGCAAGACCATCAAGGCGCTCGCCGAGCGCGACCCGGGCAAGCTGCCCTGGAAGGACCTGGGTGTCGACGTCGTCATCGAGTCGACCGGCTTCTTCACCAAGGCCGACGACGCGCGCAAGCACGTCGACGAGGGCGGCGCCAAGAAGGTCATCATCTCCGCGCCGGCCAAGGGTGAGGACCTCACCGTGGTGATCGGCGCGAACGAGCACCTGTACGACGGCTCGCAGACGATCATCTCCAACGCCTCCTGCACCACCAACTGCCTGGCCCCGCTGGCCAAGGTCCTCCACGATGCGTTCACCATCGAGAAGGGCCTGATGACCACGATCCACGCCTACACGCAGGACCAGAACCTGCAGGACGGCCCGCACAAGGACCTGCGCCGCGCCCGTGCCGCCGCCCTGAACGTGGTGCCGACCTCCACCGGCGCCGCCAAGGCCATCGGCCTGGTGCTGCCGGAGCTGAACGGCAAGCTCGACGGCTACTCGCTGCGCGTCCCGGTGCCGACCGGCTCGATCACCGACCTCACGGTCGACCTCGCCAGGGAGGTCACCGTCGACGAGGTGAACGCCGCCTACCGCGCCGCCGCCGAGGGCCCGCTCAAGGGCATCCTGCGCTACAACGAGGACCAGATCGTGTCCTCGGACATCGTGACCGACCCGGCGTCCTGCATCTACGACGCGCCGATCACCAAGGCCATCGGCAACCAGGTCAAGGTCTACGGCTGGTACGACAACGAGTGGGGTTACTCCAACCGCCTCGCGGACCTGACCGCGCTCGTCGCGTCGAAGCTCTGAGGGGTCGGATGAAGACGCTCGACGACCTGCTCGCCGAGGGTGTGTCAGGTCGGCGCGTGCTGCTGCGCGCCGACCTGAACGTCCCGCTCGACGGCGACCGGATCACCGACGACGGCCGCATCCGTGCCTCGGTGCCGACGATCGGCAAGCTGACCGGCGCGGGCGCGCGCGTCGTGGTCACCGCGCACCTCGGCCGGCCGAAGGGCGTGCCCGACGAGAAGTACTCGCTGGGTCCGGTCGCGGCCCGGTTGAACGAGCTGGTCGACGCGACCGTGACGCTCGCGGCCGACGTCGTCGGCGACTCCGCCCGGTCCACCGTGGACGGTCTGGCGGACGGCGAGGTCGCGCTGCTGGAGAACATCCGCTTCGACCCGCGCGAGACCAGCAAGGACGAGGCCGAGCGGGCCGCGCTGGCCGGCGACCTGGCCGCGCTCGTGGGTGACGGCGGCGCGTTCGTGTCCGACGGTTTCGGGGTGGTGCACCGCAAGCAGGCGTCGGTCTACGACGTGGCCCGGTTGCTGCCGGCCTACGCGGGCGGGCTCGTGCTGGCCGAGGTCGAGGTGCTGCGGAAGCTGGCCGGCTCGCCGGACCGGCCGTATGTGGTGGTGCTCGGCGGCTCCAAGGTGTCGGACAAGCTGGCGGTCATCGAGTCGCTGCTGCCGAAGGTCGACCGGCTGCTCGTCGGCGGCGGCATGTGCTTCACCTTCCTTGCCGCGCAGGGCCTCGAGGTCGGCAGGTCGCTGCTCGAGAAGGACATGATCGACACCTGCGGGCGGCTGCTCGGCGAGGCGGGCAACAAGATCCTCCTGCCGAAGGACGTCGTGATCGCGGACAGGTTCGACGCGGCGGCAACCACCGAGACCGTGCCGGTCAAGGAGATCCGGGACGAGTGGCTGGGCCTGGACATCGGCCCGGAGACGGCCACGAAGTACGGCACGGTGCTGTCCAACGCGGCGACCGTCTTCTGGAACGGCCCGATGGGCGTGTTCGAGATGGCGCCGTTCGCCGAGGGCACCCGCGCGGTCGCGCGGTCCATCGTGGACTCGAAGGCGTACAGCGTGGTCGGCGGCGGCGACTCGGCCGCGGCCGTGCGTGCGCTGGGCCTGCCCGAGGACGGCTTCTCGCACATCTCGACCGGCGGCGGCGCGTCGCTGGAGTACCTGGAGGGCAAGGACCTCCCGGGCATCGCCGTCCTGGAGAAGAGCTGATGGCCCGCAAGCCGTTAATCGCCGGCAACTGGAAGATGAACCTCAACCACCTCGAGGCCATCGCCCTGGTGCAGAAGCTGGCGTTCGCGCTGCCGGAGAAGTACTACGACAAGGTCGAGGTGGCGGTGCTGCCGCCGTTCACCGACATCCGGTCGATCCAGACCATGATCGAC
>NZ_JBJMIE010000149.1:0-34959 GCF_045807065.1 Actinophytocola sp.
CGGGCGGGGCCGGCCGGCGCGCCACTTCCGGTTCCGCGCCGGCGCCGGGCACATCACCGGCATGGACATCGGCGCGCACAAGGCGATGGCCGTGGTCACCGACCTGCGCGGCCGCGTACTGGCACAGCGCCGCGCCGCGCTCGACCCCGGACTGGGCCCGGCCGCCCGGATCCGCGCCGCCGCCGACGCCGCGCACTTCTGCTGGGCCGAGGCCGGGCTGACGGCGGCCGACGTCACGGCCGTCGGCTGCGGCGTGACCGGCACCGTGCGCGCCGACCACCGGGTCCTGGACGTCTCGAGCGGGCCGACCGGCTCGGGCCTCGCGACCTACTCGCTGCCCGGCTTCACCGAGGTCGACGTCGCCACCGCGCTGGCCGAGGCGGTCGGCCGCCCGGTGACCGTGGCCAACGACGTGAAGCTGGCCGCGCTCGCCGAGCACTGGCAGGGCGCCGCGACCGAGCGCGCCGACCTCGTCTACCTGTTCGCGGGTCACCGCGCGGGTGCCGGGGTGCTGTGGGGCGGCCGGGTGCACGAGGGTCGCCACGGCGCGGCCGGGGAGATCGGCGCGCTGCCGACGCTCGGCTGGTCCTCGGCCATGGCCCGCCTGCACGCCCGCGGCGCCACGCTGGCCGCCCGTCGCCGGCTGCCGCCCGGCCGCGAGGGCGAACTGGTGGTCGCCGCCGCGACCGAGGGCGACGAAAACAGCCTCGCCGTGCTGGGTGAGGTCGCCGCCGTGCTGGCCAAGGGTGCGGCCATCCTGGCGCTGGCCGTGGACCCGGAGGCTGTGGTCCTGGGCGGCGGCATGTCCCGGGGACCGCTGTTCGCGGACCTGTTCCGCCGCGAGTTGGCAACGCTCACGCTGTTCCCGCTCGAGGTGCTCGTGTCCACTCTGGGCGCCGAGTCCGTCGCCCTGGGCGCGGCGCGCCTGGCGCTCGACGAGGTGCTCGCGGAGTTGCTCCACGTGCCCAACACCTGAGGTCTTGACTCCGGTCACCTCGGTTGCAATCATCGGATGTCTTTTATGCAGCCTTCTTGACATAAACCGAGGACGGGCGAGATGCGACCCCTGCGGCAGCGTGGCCGATCCAACCTCCGGAAACTGCGGCTCGCCTGCGCCGCCGTCGTACTCGGCCTCCTCGCGGCCCTGCTCGGCAGCCCGCCGGCGACCGCGGAGGTCCAGCACCCGCGTCAGGAGTGGCTCCGCCAGTCCACCGCGGGGCTCTTCCTGCACTGGGGCATGTTCACGGCCCCCAAGCACCTCGACTGCGCGACGTGGGAGCACGACGTCACGGCAGGCGGCTGGACCCCGGACTACTGGGTGGACGAGGCGAACAAGCTGGGCGCGTCCTACATCGTGCTGGCCACGTTCCACAGCAGGCTCGGCTACGCACGCCCGTGGCCGTCGCAGATCCCGGGCAGCTGCTCGACGCAGCGCGACTTCCTGGGCGAGCTGATACAGGCCGGCAAGGCCAAGGGTGTTCGCGTTCTCCTCTACATGACCGACGACCCGCAGTGGCACAACGAGCAGCCGGGCCTGGAGACCCTCGACTCCGCCGCCTACTCCGCCTACAAGGGCCAGCAGGTCGACCTGACCACCCGCGACGGCTTCGGCATGTTCAGCTACGACAACTTCTTCGAGGTCATGCGGAACTACCCCGACCTCGCGGGCTTCTGGATCGACAACGACAACGCCTACTGGGAGCGCAACCACCTCTACGAGCAGATCCGTGAGCAGCGCCCGTCCTGGTTGCTGAGCAACAACAACGAGGACACGCCGATCATGGACACGGTCAGCAACGAGCAGAAGACCGGCATGACGCCGTCCTACGACTACCCACAGGCCGCGTGGACGCCCATGCCGCGGCTGGTCGAGGCCGACTACAAGCTCCCCACCACCGGCGACTGGTGGTACTCCGGCGGTGACTCCCCCGTGGACGTGCGCCTGTCCACCGGTCGCTACATCACCAACGCCGGCTCGTCGATGAAGTCGCTGATGGCCGAGACCGCCATGGTGAACGGGAGGTTCCCGCCGCAGCAGGAGGCCTTCAACGACTTCATGGCGCGGTGGGTGCCACCGATCCGCGAGTCGCTGTACGGCGTCGAGGGCGGCGGGTACATGTACGGCGGACTCGAACCCGGTTTCTGGAACGACGGCGCGCACGGGGTCACGACGGTCAAGCCGGGCACGAACCTGCAGTACGTGCACGTCGTGACCAGGCCGCGTACCGACTTCGTCCGGTTGCGGGACAACGGCTACTGGATCGCGAGGGTGACCGACCTGCGCACCGGCGAGCGGATGCGGTTCACCCAGTCCGGCGGCTACCTGTCCATCACCGACATCCGGAACTGGGACGACTACGACACGGTCTTCAGGGTCGAGACCGCCGGGCGGGTCGGCTTCTACGACCACTCGACGATCCGCGCGACCGCGACGTCGTCGGCGAGCGACCACCCGGCCGGTGACCTGGTCGACGGGAACTACGAAACCTACTGGGACAGCGACAAGAAGCTCCCGGTGTCGGTGACCCTCGACCTCGGCAGGCCCCGCGACGTCGGCTACCTCGCCGTGCACCAGCGGGAATGGTCGCCGACCTACGCCCGCGAGTCGTTCGGGCGGCCGGAGGACTCCGCGCGGATCCAGGACTACCGGGTCTCCGTGAGCAACGACGGGAAGCGGTGGCGGGAGGTCCGCGCCGGCGCGTTGCCCAGCGCCCGAGCCGTGCGGACCATCGACGTCGGTGCGCGCAGGGCGCGGTACGTGCGGCTCGACGTGCTGAACACGTGGGCGGGCGCGCAGGCGCGGGAGTTCGTGAACCAGCTGCGGATCGACGAGATCGAGGTGGCGTACGACTACCCGAGGGCCTCGTCCCACGACGTCCTGCCGCTCGAGGCCGAGCACGCCGCCCGCGTCGGCACCGCACGTCCGGTCGACTGCGCGGCATGTTCGGGCTCACACGCGGTGACCGGCCTCAACCGGGGTGGGGTGCGGTACCGGGACGTGCGGGTCGCCACGGCCGGGACGTACCGGCTGCAGCTCGACCACACCGGGGTCGGGGCCCTCGCGGTGAGCGTCAACGGCGTGCGGACGCCGGTCACGGTGCCGGCGGGTCCGGCGGACGTGCCGACGAGCACCGCGGTGGCGGTCCCACTGCGGGCAGGCGGCAACACGATCACGGTGTCCGGCACCGGTTCGGTCGGCCTCGACCGGATCGCGGTCGGCCCGCTGCCCCCGGAGTCGTACACGCCGACCACGACGATGCGGGTGGTGCCGTCCGGGCTGCAGTGGCTGCCCGGTGGCCAGCAGTCGATGGAGGTCACCGCGACGCTGCGGCTGGACGTGGACGACGCGCTCGACCAGGTCCAGCTGGCACCCGTCGTACCGGCGGGCTGGACGGTCACCGGCGCACCCGCCACCACGACGTCGCTGCGGCTCGGCCAGACGCTGACCGGGAGGTGGACGCTCACCTCGCCGGCGCAGGTGTCCGCTGTGGACATCCCGGTGACCGCGTCGTTCCAGGTGCTCGGCCGCGGCAAGACGGTCACGAAACAGGTCGGCGTGCGGCCGCGCCCGGCGGACCGCGTGTTCATGCGTGAGGCGGAGGACTACCGCAACGACGTCGGCAGCGCCGGCATCACCAGCTGCTCGCCGTGTTCGGGCGGGCAGAAGGTCCGCAACCTCGGCGGGTCGGCGGACGCGCGGATCGTGTTCCCGAGCGTCACGGTGCCGACGGCCGGCACGTACACGCTCTACCTCGACTACACGGTCAACGGCACCCGGTCCTACGACGTGTCGGTGAACGGTGGCGCCCCGTCGGTGGTCACGGTCACCGACGTCGGCAACAACACGCCGCGGACCACGTCGATCCCGGTGACGCTGCGGGCCGGCGAGAACACGATCACGATCGGCGACGACGTGGACTCGTCCCCCGACCTGGACCGCATCTCGATCGGCTGACCCCACGGACGACCGTGGTCTGTCGGGTTCCATCCGGCTGGAACCCGACAGACTATGGTCCACTTTCGCCCGGCCTCCCTTCCGGCCGCCGTACCGTGCTTGCACGGAACACGTGGCGCTCGAGAGGGAGCTGTTCATGGCCAAGAGCCGCGCCGTTGTGGATGACTTCCTCGCCGGCGGAACCGCCGTCGCGGGACCGGCCACCGGCGGAGAAAGCAAGTCGGACAACAGGTTCAACCGGTTACCGTCGCTCACCGGGCTGCGGTTCGTCGCCGCGCTGTGCGTCTTCGCCTACCACGCCTGGCTGCCGATCCCGGCGCTGCGGCTGGTGGACGACGACAGCGTCGCCTACGGCGTGTACGACAAGGTCTCGCAGGCCGGTGGGCTCGGGGTCGGGTTCTTCTTCGTGCTGAGCGGGTTCATCCTCACCTGGTCGGCACGGCCGGGCGAGGACGCGAAGTCCTTCTGGCGCAGGCGGATCGTCAAGATCTACCCCAACTACGTGGTCGCGTGGACCCTCGCCATGGTGCTGTTCGCGGCGGCCTACACCCCCGCCTGGCGCGCGATCGTCAACCTGTTCACGCTGCAGGTCTGGATGCCGGACTTCGACACCAACTTCAGCGTCGACCCGCCCAGCTGGTCGCTGGGCGCGGAGGCCTTCTTCTACGCGTGCTTCCCGCTGTTGTTGGCGCTCGCCACGCGCATCCGGCCGGACCGGCTCAAGTACTGGATCGGCGGGGTCGCCGCGCTGGTCGTGCTCAAGCCCGTGGTGGCGTACCTGCTCCTCCCCGACGCGCCCGCGATCCCCGGCGAGAGCACGGTTTCCGTGTCGCAGTACTGGTTCGGCTACCTCCTGCCGCCCGTGCGGGTGCTGGACTTCGCGCTCGGGATCCTCGTCGCCCGCGCGGTCATGACCGGACGGTGGCGCAACATCGGCATGGTCGCGTCCGTCGTGCTGCTCGCCGGCGGCTACTGGCTCGCGGAGTCCGTTCCCTACCTCTACGGCCAGAGCGCGCTCTTCGTGATCCCGGCGGCGCTGCTGATCGCCGCGGCCGCGACCGCCGACCGCGAGGACCGGCACACGATCTTCAACGGCCGGGTCATGACCTGGCTCGGGGAGATCTCCTTCGCGTTCTACCTCGTGCACTTCATCGTGCTGGCCTACGGCAGGTCCCTGCTCGGCGACGGGTACTTCTCGACAACGGCCACGGTGGGCCTGCTCGCCGCCGAGGTGGTGGTCTCGGTCGCCGTGGCGTGGATGCTGTACGCGCTCGTCGAGCGCCCGATCACCCGGCGCTGGTCGGCACCGGGCAGGAGTCGCACGGAATCGTTGCACTGAAAGGGGAAACCGTGGGCAAGATCCTGGTGACCGGTGCCAGCGGCCAGGTCGGGCGCCGTGTCGTCGAGCAGCTCGGGGCTGTGCACGCTGACCTCCGGGTCAGCGGCCGCGATCCCGCGGCACTCGGCGGGGACGCCGTGTACGCCGACCTGACCAGGCCGGAGACACTGCCGGCCGCGCTCGCGGGCGTCAGCAAGGTGTTCCTGTACACGATGCCGACGGGCATCGACGGTTTCCTCGGCGCGGCGGCGGAAGCCGGCATCGAGCAGATCGTGTTGCTGTCGTCCCAGACCGTCGTGGACGCCATTCCGCAGCGACGCCCGATCGCCGAGATGCACCGGGTCGTGGAGGAGGCGATCGCGGCTTCCGGCATCCCGTACACGTTCCTGCGTCCGGAGAACTTCGCGACGAACATCCTCATGTGGGGCTGGCCGGAGATGATCCGCGCGGACGGCGTGCTGCGCTTCCCGTACCCGGAGTCCCACAGCGACGCCATCCACGAGGCCGACATCGCGGCGGTCGCGGTGGCGGCGCTGACCGAGCCGGGGCACGAGGGCAGGAGCTACTTCCTGACCGGTCCTGAGTCGATCACCCAGCGGGAGCAGCTGGAGATCATCGGTGAGGCGGTCGGCAAACCGGTGCGGTACGAGGAGCTGACCGACGCCGAGGCCCGCGAGGCGCTGCGGCCGATCGTGCCCGAGTGGGTGATGGACGCGGTCGTCGGCTACTGGGCACACACCGACGGCGTGCCGGCGCCCATCACCGACGAGGTCCTGCGGATCACGGGTGTCCCGCCCAGGTCGTTCAAGCAGTGGGCGGTCGACCACGTCGCGGACTTCAGCTGAGGCGAGAACACGTGCGGCGGGCGGCTCCCGGGCCACCCGCGGCACGTGTGAGCGTGCTCAGCGGTCGATGAAGTCCTTGACCAGCTTGACGAACTCCCCCGGCTGCTCGAAGAGCACCACGTGCCCGCTCTCGATCTCGGCGTAGGTGCTGCCGGGGATCGCGGCGTGCAGCTCCCGCGCGTTCTCCACCGGCACCGTCGCGTCCAGCGTGCAGCCCACCACCAGCGTCTCGGCGGTGATCCTCGGCAGCAGGGGCCGGATGTCGACGCGCAGGTTCAGCTCGATCTGGCGCAGCGCGCCGTCGGTCGGCCGGTTGCCGCTCGCGATCCTGTCCACCTCGGCCGGGCCGATGGCGTTGAGGAACGACCGGCTGAACGCGGTGAGCGTGCCCAGCCGCCCGAAGGCCTCCGGGTCGGCGCCTGTGCGCCGCCACGCGGTCATCAGGTTGCGCAGGTACTCGTCGCCGGGGTTCGTCCACCCGGCCACCAGCACGAGGCGGCGCACCAGCTCCGGCCGCAGGGCCGCGAGGGTGGCCGCGACGACCGCGCCCAGTGAGAAGCCCACCAGGTCCACCTGTCCGGTCACGGCCTCCTCCGCGGCCGCCGCGACCTGGGCGGCGAGGTCCGCCACGGCGAGGTCGCCGCCATCGTCCACGGTCTCGTCACTGCCCGCGAAGTCGGGCCGGATCACCGTGTGCCGGTCGGCGAACTGGTCCACCAGGTGTCCCCAGGTGCCCGCCGCGCCGAAGGCCGTCCCGTGCACGAGCACGAGGCCAGGGCCGGAGCCGTCCACGAGGTAGTGCACGCGCGTGTTTCCCGCCGGAACGGTTGGCATGGCAGTCCTTTCGTCGGATGGTTCGGATGGTTCAGGACGCGAGCCGTGTCCGGTACCGCCCGGACACGGCGATGACGGCGTGCGCGGCGGACGCGAGGGTGACGTGCCGGTGCCAGCCGACGAACGAACGGCCGGAGAAGTCCCGGATGCCCACCTGCTCGGCGATCTCGGCGAGGTCGCGGTCCACGCGCTCGGTGAGGCGGGCCAGGCGCGACAGCGTCGCCGGCGAGGCGCCGGACATGGTCGTCAGCCACAGCTGCGCCGGCCACGCCGCGCCGATGTCGGCGATCCCGACCAGCCGCAGCGGGCCGACCTCCGCCAGCACGACCGGCGCGACGGCGGCCAGCGCCGTCCGTGGCACGCCGTCCCCGTCCGTCCAGGTCACCGGTCGGCGGAGGTCCCTGACGGCACCCATCAGCCACCCGGCCGGCACGGCGTCGTGGCCGGGCAGCACCGGTCCGGCCGCCGAGAGCCGCAGGGTGTCCGGCACGCGCACGAGCAGTGGTTGGCCGGCGAGGCCACGGATGACCGCCGGGGCGTCCATCTCCCGGGCGTCGAGCACGACGGGCCGGTCGGCGACGCCGGCCACCTCGCGGAACGCCTCGACCGCGCAGTCGCCGATCGTCTCCGGCGCCGCCCCGGCCGGGATGGCGGCGTTCACACGGCGGCGCTCGTCGGCGAGCCATGCCGGCGACAGCCGCAGCCGCCAGCTCACCGGGCTGGAAGTCCACTCGGCCGCGGCCCACACCCCGACGGCCTGCTGCGCGTTGAGCGTCTGGCCGAGGACCGGGTCGAACCGCCGCCCGACGCCGACGGACCGGGTGCCGGCCTTGGGGATCACCATCGGGCGCAGCACCCACGCCCTCGGCTCGGCACGCGCCACGACGAACTCGGCGAGCGCGCGGCGCACCGGGGCCCAGTCCCACGTCGAGTCGCAGACGAAGTGGTGCAGGCCCTGTTCGGCACCGCCGGTCGCGGCGGCGATGTTCCTGATCGACTTGCGTCCGGGCGCCGCGAGGAGCCCGCGCAGGTACTCCGCTCCCCTGCCGCGCTGGTCGGCGCGGCGGAGCGTTGCGAACAACACGGCGCACAGCTCGTCCAGCGTGGCATCCCGCATGTGTCCACTGTGCCGGCCGGCGTTCGAGAGGGGGTCAAGACCGGATCAAGGTCTTCGTGCGCATGAGGAACTCGCCGAGGTACCGGTCGTGCGGCACGCCGGGGCGCAGCCAGTAGGTCGGGTGGTCGCCGACGTAGACGTTGCTGATGGTCGGCTCGTCGAGCAACGCGTCGACGAGCGCGTGGTCGCCGGTCACCGCGGTCAGCACGAGCGTGTTCCGCAGCGGTGCGAGCCCGGCCCGCGGCGTCCACGGGGCGACCCACACGCACGGGAACGGCAGCTCGACGCCGGCCTGCGGGGCGTCCGGCCGGTCCAGCAGGTGGACGGCGGGACGCAGCGCCGCGCTGCCGTCGCCCAGCTCGTCGACGACGTCCCCGAGCACTGTGAGCGTGCTCTTCGCCTGCGCGGCGAGGTAGTTCGCCACGGCACGCGCGGACTCGACGGGCGCGACCGGCAGCACCGCCTTCGGGTCCTGCGGCGGCAGGGTCGGGATGGCGGCCAGGCGTTCGGCGATGGCGGCCGCGAGCGGGGCCGGGTCGCCGTCGACGAACACGGCCGTCGCGTTGATGCAGGCGACACCGCCCTCGTGGCTGACCGAGTCGACGATGGTGTCGAGGTGGTCGCGCCAGTCGACGTCGCGCGTGAGCAGGATCTTCGACCGGCCGGGGCCCTGTGGCAGCACGTTCGGGTTGGTCGCGTACTTGCCCACCACGTCGTCGCCGCCGTAGACCATGCCGAGGTCGGCGGCACGCAGGATCTCGTCGGCGGCGTCGTGGTCGGTGGGCAGCAGCACGACCTGGTCGTCGCCGAACCCGGCGGACCGCAGCGCCGTGATCAGCCGGTGCGGGGTGAGCGGCTCGCGCCGCGACGGTCGCACGGCCACCCGGTAGCCGAGCGCGAGCGCCTCCAGCCACAGCCCGTGCGGGCCGGGGTGGTTGCCGGCCGCGTGCACGGCGAACACGTCACCGCGCCTGGTCCACACCGCGCTCCCGAGTGTGGTGCGCTCGTCCCGCCAGTCGTCCACGGCGCCCGTGGGCCTGGCCTGGAACGCGCTGAACCGGGCCTGTTCCGCGGCCGCGACGATCGCCGCGGTGGCGGACCGGACCACGGACAGCGGCACGCCGGAGACACGGCTGACCGCGTGCTCGTAGTCCGCGAAGGACAGGCCGGCGATGTTCGCGTTCACGAACACGTCGGCCGCACGGGCGAGGGCGGCCAGCCGCTCCCGCACCGGCAGCGTCGTCGCCCGGCGCAGGGCGGACATGGCACGCGTGACGAACACCTTCGGCACCAGGGACAGCTCGGCCACGGGCGTGCCCGCGACGTCGGTGACGGTGAGCCGGTTGCGGGTCCGGAAGTTCCCGTTCGGCCCCAGCGCGTCCAGGGAGATCATCAGTAGACGCCCTCGATCACGGTCTCGTCGTCGAACGTCTCGACCGGCGCCACGTCGGCGACCGAGTCGCCCACCTGCCCCGGCAGCGGTCGGATCCTGGTGGCGTAGTCGCGTTCCAGGTTGTTCGGCATGAGCAGGCTCCTGCTGACGTGGTGCATGACGACCTGTCCGCGCTCGCCGTACCCGACGGGCACCCCGGTCGCCGGATCGACCACCGAGAACGACATGTAGGGCGAGAAGGGGTCGTAGACGCACGGGTCGTCGTCGGTCAGGCCGTGCCGCTCGCTGGCGTTGCCGAGGATCATCGTGCTGCCGAACCCGCTGTACAGCACGACGTCCGGGAACACCTCGGTGCGGAACAGGTAGCGGGTGTCGGCGTCCATCTGGGTGCCGACCCAGTTGATGGCGCTCACCTTGTCGTTGACGAGCTTGACCAGCTCGTCGCGGCGGGCCAGCCGCTCGAGCACCGGCGGCGTGATCATGAGCACGCCGACGTCCTGGGTCTGGAGCAGGTACGACAGCTGCTCGACCAGGTGCTCGCCGTACGCCGCGGCCTCCTCCCCCTTGCCGGCGGCGATGACCTTCTTGACCCACCGGGGATCCAGGTCGACCGCGAACGCCAGCCCGCCGCGGAACCGCGCCTGTGCGGCGATGATCGGCCCGACCATGTGCGGCCCGGACGGGACCGCGCACAGCCAGTTCACGTCCTTGGGCACGCCGTGCCCGTCGAGCTGGGCGCTGCTCCAGGCGATCAGCTTGTCCAGCCAGTCCCGCAGGAGCACGACCCGCTTGGGCGGGCCGGTGGTGCCGCCGCTCTCGTAGACGCCGACGACGTCGGGCCGCGCCCCGTAGCCCCGGGGAACCAGGTCCTCGACGCGGGCGTCACGCAGCTCGCCCGCCACGTTGGGGAACAACGTGAGGTCGGCGAAGGTCCGGACATCGGTCAGCGGGTCGAAGTCGAACGTGGACGCACGCGCGAGCCAGAACGGCGACCCGGTCTCGAGTGAGAAGTGCCACCGCATGGCGGCCCGCAGGAACTCGTCGGGATCGGGCGCCACGTCGTGGGGCAGGTCCAGCACGGAGTCGGACACGGCACTCCTCCTCAGCGGTCGGTACCGGGCGGGTTGTCGATCACGTACCGCCAGCAGCCGTCCGCGCCGCGGCGGGCCACGTCGGTGGCGGTTCCCTCGATGTGCACCGGGTCGCCGCCGGGGCCGGTGCCGGCGATGACGAAGTCCCCGATCAGCAACGCGATGTCATCGCTCACATAGCTGTGCCGCAGGGTGATCGCGATCGGCACGCCGAGCCGGAGGAAGTCGCCGGTGGCCTGCCGGCGCCCGGCGCCGCTGACGAGGTGGCCGGGCTCGGTGACGAACACCGCGCCGGGCTCGAACAGCCGCTCCACGGCAGCGGGGTCCCCGGAGTTGAACGCGTCGGCGAAGACGCCGGGCAGCGTGGCGGGGTCGGTGACGCCGGACATTCAGACCTCGATCCCCGCGGACCGGACGTCCGGCTTCCTGGGCACCACGTCGAGCCCGAAGCCGAAGTGCTTCTTGTACGCGGCGAGCACGGCGGAGTCGTCCGGGAGTTCCACTGTGGACCGGTCCCCGCCGCTGACGATCGTGAGCTGGTCGCCCTTGAGCGTGACCCGACCGTCCTCGGTGGGCAGTGAGCAGAACAGGTCCTGCATGAAGGGCGAGTCGGGGCAGGTGCGCCACCACCAGAGCGTCGGCCGGAAGTCCTCGAGCCGGCAGGGCCGGTCGTCCAGCCGGTACAGCGGCCGCCCGTTCAGCCGCAGCTCGACGCCGCCCGCCGGCACGTCGAGGATCTGGTACTCGCCGTGCGGATCCTGTTGTGGCGCACGGTCGTCGAACCGCAGGGGGCGCCGGCTGTTGCGGCCGAACCCGGTGTCGACGAGCCACCGCTGTCCGTCGACCTCGACGCGCAGCGCGAGGTGGCACATGGGTGCGCCGAGACGGTCCCGGAAGACCTGGCCGGGCAGGATGACCGCGTCGTAGCCGAGTGCGGTCAGGAGGAACCAGAGCGCGGGGTTGGTCTCGTAGCAGCCGCCACCGCGCCGCCGGTGCACGATCTTCTCGAGCACCCGCTCGTCGAGGTGGATGGGCTCGCCGAGGTGGTAGTCGAGGTTCTCGAACGGCACCGTCATGACCTGGCGTTCCTGCAGGTGCGCGAGGCCGGCGAGGTCGGGCCGCGCGGGCCGTGCCGCGCCGATGCGGGCCAGGTAGTCGTTAACGAGTGTCTCGTCCACGGGTTCCAGGTTAGGGAGGCGGGAGCGCTCACTCGACCGCGCGGCGGCGACTCTGTCAGGTTCTCGGGCACCTGACAGATCCGGGCGTCCGTGGTTGCCCTTCTCCCGCGGTGACACGACAGTGGGGCCATGACCAAGGTGGCCGTGATCTACTACTCGTCGAGTGGGAACGTGCACAAGCTCGCTGTCGCGGCGGCGGCCGCCGCGGAGAAGGAGGGCGCGGAGGTCCGGCTGCGCCGCATCCCGGAGCTGGTGGCGGAACCACCCGTGATCGACCGTGCCGCGTGGGCGGAGCACCGTGCGGCCACGGAGGACGTGCCCGAGGCCGGTCTGGACGATCTCGACTGGGCGGACGCCGTCCTCGTCGGCACGCCGGTGCGCTTCGGCCTGCCGGCGCCGCAGTTGCTGCACTTCATCGACACGACCGCCCGGCTGTCGATCCCGGGGCGGCTGCGGAACAAGGCGGTGTCGGCGTTCACCTCCGGGTCGGCGCCGCACGGCGGGCAGGTGACGGCGATCCTCGCGCTGCACAACGCGTTCTGCCACTGGGGGTCGTTGATCGTGCCGACGGGGTCGACCGAGCCGGTCCTGTTCGAGCCGAACAACGGCAACCCGTACGGGGTCGCCAGTGTGTCGCGGAACAGGCCGGGGAACGTGCACGAGGAGAACCTGGCCGCGGTGGAGTTCCAGGCGCGGCGGACGGTCGAGGTCGCCCGAGCACTGGTGACGGGCTTCGCGGCCGCGGCCTGAGGAGACCGCGGTGGCCTCCGGCCCCCGGTGTCCAGCGTACCGGCTGCCACCGACGACAGTGGAGTCCACGGTTGGCGCTGTGGACAGTCGATGCCTTTGTGGACGGTCGGTGCCGGCGTTCGTTGTGGCTGCGGGTGAGTTCGGCAGGCGAGCGCTCGAGCCCGGTGGTGTGATGCCTCGATCGGTACGGGGACGTGCGTTCAGGCGGCCGCGCCGAACTCCCGGACGCCGTGCATCCACGCCAGCTCGTCGTGGAAGTCCGCGGTGGACATCGCGGCGAGGGCGGCGTTCCTGGCCGCTGCCGCGGCACCCGCGGGGTGCCACAGTTTGATGCTCTCCAGCGAGATCCGCTGTATCCGGGCCGTGCGCTCCCGCCGCGCCGCGTTGTACTTCTCGAAGCGCTGCCCCAGTTCCGCCGCCGCGCAGTCGAGCAGTTCCCCCAGCAGCACGGCGTCCTCCAGTGCCTGGCAGGCACCCTGCGCCGCGTAGTGCAGCATCGGGTGTGCCGCGTCCCCCAGCAGCGTCACCCGGCGGTCGGTCCAGTTCGCCACCGGCGGGCGGTCGACCAGCACCCACGACTTCCAGTCGCGGCCCAGTTCCAGCAGTCGCCGTGGGGTGGCCGCCAGACCGGACAGCCGGGCGAGCACGAGACTCGCGGGCACGTCGACGCCGGCGATGGCCTCGGTCGCGCCGTTGTCGTCGCTGGCGGCCAGGTTCAGGAACTCGCCGCCCGCGATGGGGTAGTGCACGAAGTGGCAGCCCGGTCCGGCCCACCACGTCACCGCCGGCCACCGCAGCGACGGCGGCACGTCCGCCATCGGGACGATCGCGCGGTAGACCGTGATTCCCGAGATCCTCGGCGGGCCATCGCCGACCAGCTGCCGGCGGATGCTGGAGCGGATGCCGTCGGCGCCTACCAGCGCGTCACCGCTCACGCGCTCACCCGTGTCGAGCACGGCCGAGGCGGTTGCGCCGTCCTGCTCGTAGCCGGTGACGTAAGTGTTGGCGCGCAAGGCGATCTCGGCAGAACCGCGACACGCGGCCAGCAGCAGCCGGTACAGGTCGCCGCGGTGCACCACGAGGTAGGGGTTGCGGAACCGGCGCTCGTACTCCCCCGTCAGCGGCACGCTCGCCACGTGGTTTCCGGTCACGCCGTCCATGAACCGCAGCTCGTCGACGTGCACCGCGGAGGCGCGGACGTCGATGCCCAGCCTGTCCAGCGCGTGGATCCCGTTCGCCGCCAGCTGTATCCCGGCGCCGAACTCCGCGAACTCACCGCGTTCCAGCACGACGACCCGATGTCCACGCCGGGCGACGGACAGCGCCGTCGACAGGCCGCCGATGCCGCCGCCCACCACGACCAACTCCGCCATCCGGCCTCCCTTCGGCCATGCCCAGGGTGCCCGGCGGTGAACGGCGCGGCCATCGGCACGCGGCGGGTCTGTCAGGTCGACGACCGAGCCGTAGGCGAGGGAGCGAAACTTTCGGAAGCACTCCAGCGCCGTGGGCTTGACCATAGGCCGCAGTGAGTCTTAACGTTCCCCTCGCGATACCGACAAATCTCCGAAATTTTCGGAGTGTTCCCGCCACCGTCGCCGAGGAGCTCCGCATGAAGGTATCCCGTGTCGCCGCAGTCGCCGGCCTTCTCGCCAGCGTCCTCGTCACCGCCTCCCTGCTCCCGGCCGCCGGCTCACCCGCTCCGGCGGCCGGGGCCAACTCCGCCGACCGGCCGTTGCGTGCGCTCGCCGGGCGCCAGTTGTTGATCGGCACGGCCGTCGACTACGCGGCGTTCACCTCGGACGCGACCTACCGCGCCCGCGTGGGGTCCGAGTTCAGCTCGATCACCGCCGAGAACGTCATGAAGTGGGAGGTGGTCGAACCCGAACGCGGGCACCTCGACTTCTCCGCGGCCGACGACCTGCTCGCCGCCGCCAGGCGCAACGGCCAGCATGTTCGCGGTCACACCCTGGTGTGGCACAACCAGCTCCCGGCCTGGCTGACCCAGGGCGTCGACTCCGGTGAGATCGACGCCGCCGAGCTGCGCGGCATCCTGCGCCAGCACATCACCGACGAGGTGCGGCACTTCCGCGGCCGCATCTACCAGTGGGACGTCGCCAACGAGGTCATCGACGACAACGGCCAGCTGCGCGACACGGTGTGGTTGCGGGAACTCGGCCCGAGCTACCTCGCCGACGTCTTCCGCTGGGCCCACCAGGCCGACCCGAAGGCGAAGCTGTTCCTCAACGACTACAACGTCGAAGGCGTCAACGCCAAGAGCGACGCCTACCTCGCGCTCGTGAAATCCCTGCTGGCGCAGGGCGTTCCGGTGCAGGGCTTCGGCGCCCAGGGACACTTCGGCGTGCAGTTCGGCTTCACCACCGCGAGCGACGTGGCCGCGAACTTCGCCCGGTTCGAGGCCCTGGGCCTGGAGACCGCGGTCACGGAGGCCGACGTGCGCATGATCATGCCGGCCGACACCGTGAAGCTGCAGGCGCAGGCCCAGGGCTACAGCGTGCTGCTGCAGGGCTGCCTGCTCGCCAGGCGCTGCAACTCGTTCACGGTGTGGGGCTTCACGGACAGGTACTCGTGGGTACCCGGCTTCTTCGACGGCGAGGGCGCGGCCAACCTCCTGGACGAGAACTTCGCCGCCAAGCCCGCGTACAGCGAGCTACAGGCGATCCTCACTCTCGCGCGGGGTTGAGGTCCGGCCTCTGCTCCTCGTGCGGAGGTCCGCACCCGCGCAACGGTCACCTCAGGGGAACGTGACGGCACCCAGCCACAACCCACCTCCGCAACCGCGCATTCGCCGGAACGCACCAACACTCAACAAGGCGACGAGGCGGACGAGTCACCAACGGTGGTGAACGTGCGCACGGATCCGCTCGTCGTAGATGTGCTCGATCGTGGCCAGGGTGTCGGTGTCGAGCGGGTCGAGGTCCGCCGCCGCGGCGTTGGCCCTGGCCTGGACTGCGTTGCGGGCGCCGGGGATGACGACGCTGACGCCGGGCTGGTCGACGATCCAGCGCAGGGCGAGGGCGGCCGTGGTGACCCCGAGCCCGGCGGCCACCTCGGCGAGTTCGCGGGCCGCGGCCACACCGACCTCGTACGGCACGCCCGAGAACGTCTCGCCGACGTCGAAGGACTCGCCGTGCCGGTTGAAACTGCGGTGGTCGTCGGCGGCGAAGGTCGTGTGCTCGTCGTACTTGCCGGACAGCAGACCGCTCGCCAGCGGCACGCGTGCGATGATGCCGACGCCGGCCTCGCGGGCGGCGGGCAGCACCCGTTCGAGCGGCTTGCGGCGGAACGCGTTGAGGATGATCTGCACGCTCGCCACGTTCGGCCGGGCGATCGCGGTCAGCGCCTCTTCGCAGGTCTCCACCGACACGCCATAGGCGGCCAGGTTGCCCGCCGTGACGAGGTCGTCCAGCGCGTCGAACACCTCGTCACTCGAGAAGACCGGCGTCGGCGGGCAGTGCAGCTGCACGAGATCGAGCCGGTCGACGCCGAGGTTCGCCCGGCTGCGGTCGGTCCACGCCCGGAGGTTCTCCGGCGTGAACGCCGCCGGCACGTGCGGGTCGGCGCGGCGGCCGCACTTCGTCGCGACCATCACCTCCCCCGGCCGCTCCGCGAGGAACCGGTGGATCAGCCGCTCGCTGCGCCCGTCCCCGTACACGTCCGCCGTGTCCAGGAAGGTGACCCCGGAGTCGACGGCGGCGTGCAGGACGGCCATGGCGTCGGCGTCGTCCACGCGCCCCCAGTCCGCACCCAGCTGCCAACACCCCAGGCCGATGACGGCGACATCGCGGCCGGTCCGGCCAAGCACTCGATCGTCCACGAACGCCAGGGTAATCAACCCAGCCAGCGGGACGCGGGCGGCAGGTACACGCACACCGCGCCGGCCAGCGCCGTCGCCGCGTAGGCGAGGACGAGCCAGCCGGTCGCGGAGACCACGAGCACGGCGTACCCGGCCGCCAGCGGTGTGAGCGCTGTCAACGTCAACCGCGCCAGCGCCGGCCGGCCCGCAGCCCCAGCGCGAACGACGCGCCGGCGACCCCGAGCAGGAGCCCGCCGCCGACGATCACGAGGACGGGCAGGCTCCACCTCGTGTCCGCGGTCGCGGACGGGCCGCTGTCCCGGGCGATGCGGGTCAGCTCGGCCCGGACGGCGTCGAAGCGTGTGAGCGCGAACACCACGGAGAGCATCCTCGTGGCCGACAACGACCAGGCGCTCTCCAAGCTCAGTGCCGGGACCAACCAGCCGGAGTCCGCCGAGAAGAAGGCGAAGGACGCCGGCGGCCAGCCACCACAGCCAGCACGACACAGCCACCAGGCGCGGCCGGGTCGGTCCCGTCGGGCGGCGAGGGGTGGCGCGGTCAGGCGGACGGTACTGGGCCGGGCGGTGGCGGACCGGCCGTCACCGGCTACCCGGACGCCCCCGTGAGGTGAGCGTTCACAGTGGTCACGGACCCTCTGTGGGCGGGGCCGACGACGACTCGGCCGGCGGCTCGCTGGACACGACCGGCGGTTCCGAGGACGGCGGCACCGAGGACTCGGCGGAGACCGGCTGCGGATCGGGGCCGGGAGCCGACGAGGAGCTGGACCCGGTGTTCGTCCGGCCACCGTCCCCGATGGGCGGTTGCACGCCGGTGGCCGAGGCCCCGCCCGACGTCTCGACGGGTGGCCCACCCGCGATCGCCGCGTCGCGGTCGCCGCCGGTCGTGGGCGTCGGCGTCAGCGCCTCGGGAGTCGCCTCCGCCGGCTTGGCGTCCGACCGCGTCGGACCCGGCGGCGTCGTCTCCTCGAACGGCTTGCCCGTCCACGGGTCGACGTCGTTCCTGTTCGGGGTGCCGATCGGCACGCGGTCCACGACCTCGCGGGGCAGGTTGGACGTGTTCGCCTCGCCCGCCGCCGTACCGCCGGGCAGCAGGTCCGGACCGACCGTGCTCGCCGTGGTCACCACCGCGGCCAGGCACGCCGCGACACCCATGCCCACCATGAGTCCCCGCCGGTTCCGCCATCTCGAGCCGACGGGCGCGGCCGGCGCGACGATCGCCCGCACCGGAACGATCGAGGCCACGGGCTCGAGCACGACCGGCGCGATCGACAGCGCCGCCCCCGTCGCCACGATCGCCTTCGGATCGGCGTCGGCGGTGACCGGGCGGTCGAGCGCCGCCGACACCTGTTGCGCCACCAGCGGAATCCGCGAGGAGCCACCGGTCAGCAGCACCGCCGACAGGTCCGCGGGCGCCAACCCGGCCGCCGCGACCGCCCGCCGCATCGCCTCGACGGTCTCCGCGACCGCCGGCGCGACCAGCCGCTCCAGTTCGCTCCGCACCATGCGCACCCGGGTGCTCAGCCCGGGCAGCATCACCGGGATCGTCACCTCGGTGTCGGCGGACAGTGCCTCCTTCGCCTCCGTGCACTCGCGACGCAACGCGGCGGCCGCGGACCGCACCGCCGGGTCGTCGAAGTCCAACGACGTCCACGGTGGACCGACGGCGGCGCGGACGTGGGCGAACACCGCCTGGTCGAAGTCGACCCCGCCGAGGGCCTCGATCCCCTGCGGACGTCCGGCCAGCACGAACCCGCCGTCGGCGAGCCGGCGCACGACGGCCGCGTCGAACGTGCCGCCGCCCAGGTCGTACACGGCGATCGCGGCGCCGGGCGGCACGTCCCGCGTCGCGGCATACGCGAACGCGGCCGCCGCCGGCTCGGGTACCAGCCGGACGGACCCGATCCCTTGCGCGGCGAGAGCTCCGGTCAGCAACGTGCACTTGTGCCGGCCCCACGACGCGGGGTGCGTCAACGCCACCCCCTCGGGCGTGGCGCCTTCCCGCTCGCTGATCCGGTCGACCACCCAGCGCACGAAACACGCGGCGATCGTGTGCGCCTCGATGGGTCTACCCGCGACCACCAGCGGCGTCCCGTCGCCGATCCGCCGTTTGACCTCGCGCACCACGCGGTCCGGGTCGGTCACCGAACGCCGCGCCGCGGCGTCGCCCATGACGAGCCCACCGTCCGGCGCGACGAACACGACCGACGGCACCGATGCCCTGCTGTCCCCCAACGGAACGAGTTCGACCGCCTGCTCACCGTCGCGATGGACCGCCGCCGCGGTGAAGGTGGTGCCGAAGTCGATTCCGACCCGGTAACTCATGCTCGCCTCCAAGCGAAACGCTGCTTGGGAAGACGTATCAGGGGTCGAGAACGTTACAGAAATCCCGATAGGACGGGAAATGACACGGCGGAGGGAAGTCTCGTGATTATTCGCCTGCTGGTCACAGCGGCGGCAGTGCTCGTGGCGGCCGGGTGCGGTACCACCGAGCCACCACCGGAGCCGGCCGTGCCGGCGGTCGAGTCGCCGAAGGGCCTCGTCGGCGTCGACCCGTGCACGCTGCTCGACGACTCCACACGCGCCACGCTCGGCCTCGACGCGGGCGCACCGGGACAGGACGAGCTCGGCGCGAACTGCCGCTGGACCGGAAAGAACGACGCCTCCGCCCAGCTCACCGCCTTCACCAGCGGCAAAGGACTGTCCGATCTGACCAGGAACCGCGATTCCACCACCAGCCGCACCCGGCTGCTCGGATATCCCGCGCTGGAAACGTTCACCGCGCGCGGCGAGTTCTGCCGCTACGACGTCGGCGTCGCGGCCGACCAGGCCGTCGTCGCGGTGATGCACCACGGTGAGCCCGACTCGTGTTCCGCCTTGCAGGAGTTGCTGTCCGCCGCGATCGGCAGCCTTCCCGCCGCCCGCTGACCGTTTCACTTCGGGTTCGACAGTGGGGCGAATCCCCCAGCGGTCGCCGGCAGGTACGGCCGGCACACCAATGCGGTTGCGGGACAAACCCCGAGTTCCTCACGGCCCCAATGTCCTCTGTGTACTGTCCAAGACGGATCTCTGTCCCGAGTGGCCGCGCATCGCCGAGCTGGACCGCTGGCGCCGCCGGGCGGCCGGGCCCGTTCGCCAACCGCGAGGAGGTGCGGGTGTACCAGGCGGTGGCCCGCAGCTGCGAGGGCATCGTGGCGGCGCTGGGCACGCTCACACCCGCATGGGGCGCACAACCACCGGTTGTGGGCCCGGTTGTTTGATCACCGGCGCCGTCCACGGGTTTGATCCACCCGTGGATCGGGACTTCGGACGGCTCTGGGCGGCGTACACGGTCAGCGCGGCTGGCACGTGGCTCGCGCTCGACGCGTTCCCCATCATCGCCGTCCTCGTGCTGCACGCCGGGCCGGCCGCGGCGGCACTCCTCGCCGCGGCCGGACCGGCGGCCGGCGCGCTGATCGCACTGCCGCTCGGACCCTGGGTCGAGGTCAGGCGCAAGCGACCGGTCATGATCGCGATGGACCTCCTGCGGTGCGCGGTGCTCACGTCCGTGCCCGCCGCCTACGCGCTCGGGTTGTTGACGCTCACACAGCTGGTCGTCGTCTCGGTCGTCGTGACCGCGACCAACATCGTGTTCACCGCGGCGAGCGGGGCCTTCCTCAAGTCGCTGGTGCGCCCCGAGGACCTGCTGCGCGCGAACAGCCGGTTCGAGACGACCATGTGGACCGCCACCGCGCTGGGTCCGCCGCTCGGCGGCGCGGCGATCGGGATTTTCGGCCCGGTGACGACCGTGGTGGCCGACGCGGTCAGCTACCTGGGCTCCGCGCTCACCATTGGTTCTGTGCGACGTCCGGAGCCGCGGCCGGTCCGGCGGACCGAGCGGCCAGCGGTCCGCGACGGGTGGCGCCACATCCTGCGCGACCACCGGCTGCGGGCGCTGTTCCTCAACACCAGCCTCGTCAACGGGCTGATCATGGCGACCGCGCCGCTGCTTGCCGTCCTGCTCCTGCGCGACCTCGGCCTCACGACGCTGCAGTACGGCCTCGCGTTCGGGATACCGTGCCTCGGTGGGCTGGTGGGCGCCCGGTTGGCGCGACCACTCGCCGCGAGGTTCGGGCAGCACCGGGTGCTGGTCGTGAGCGGAACCCTCCGCGCCGCCTGGGTGATCTGGCTGGCGCTCGTCCCGGCCGGCGGCGGGGGGTTGCTGGTGGTCATCCTGGTCGAGCTGGGCCTGATCACGAGCGCGGGGGTGTTCAACCCGCTGTCGGCCACGTTCCGGCTCGCGCACACGCCGCAGGACCGGGTGGTCAGGACGCTGTCGGCGTGGACGATCACCGTCCGGGCCACCACCGCGGCACTGACGGTGGTGTGGGGGTTGTTGGCGTCGGTCATGGGCGTCCGCGCCGCCATCGGACTCGCTGGGCTGCTCCTGCTGGCCACGCCGTTGCTGCTGCCGAAGGCCGGGACCAGGTCCGCAGCAGTCCCCGTCGGCGGTTGAACAGCTCGTCGCGGCCGAGCCGGCTCCTCATCCGTGCCACGTGGTGCTCGACGTCTTCGCCGAGATGAACAGCCGCGCGCCGACCTGCTGGTGAGACGAGCCGGCCCACCTCCAGCCCACGCTCGCTCAGCAGCGTCGGATCCTCCTCGGTCTCCTCGCCCGGCTCCGCGGCGTCGACGGTGGTGAACGTGTCGGTGAGCCCGGCGGGATCGGTGCCGAGGAGTTCAGCGAGGACCTCGTGTCAAGTGGCGCGCGGAGGGCAAGTGCCTCGATCAGCTGGTAGATCGCCGGTTCGAGGGCTTCGAGGAGGTACCGGAGCCGCTCGGCGAGGCCGGGGACACGGAGACCCGGTTGGGTCGTCGGAACCGCTCGGGGTGGGGCCGAGGCGGCCAGTGCCGAGCAGCGCCTGTGTCACCAGCCCCGCGAACATCGGCGAGCTGCCGGACTGCCCCAGCACGAGGGCAACGAACATGTCGGACGGCTGGCATTTGCCGCACCGCGCGACCAGCGTTGCCACCGCGTCCCTGTCAAGGTGCCCGAGGACGATCGGCGAGTGGTGGCGGGAGGGCTCTGCCCCGAGTGCCCACAAGCCACCGGGCCGCAGCCACGGACGGTAAGTGATCACCATGCGCGCCGGCGGTCCTGGCACGCGTCCGAAGGGCGTCGAGCGTGGCCGGACGGAGCTGGTGGGCGTCGTCGGCGAGGAGCGGAACCGTGTGCGCGAAGGTCGCCAGATCGGTGTCGGCGTGCACCCGGACAGGGCTGCTACCAGCCCGTTCACAGCCGCCCGCGATCGCTCTGAGCAGGGCGGACTTGCCGGTGCCCCGGGCCAGACGACCGCAGCGGTGAGCCCCTCCCCCAGGGTGGTGGCGAGTTGCCGGAAGATCCAGCTCGCTGACGGGAAGACGGGCTCCGCTGATCGGGCCGCTCCACCAATGGAGATGCCACGCCCGCTAGTCGGTGACGGAGCGTATAGCATTTACATGATCGTCTGTCGCGGCGTCCGTGCATATGCAGGAGCAGGCGCACGATGATCAGGGATTCGCCACCCGTTCGGCGCAATGATCGCCCCGGCAACTGCCCTTCGCACATCCGTCACTTGACCGATGTCTCGGTACGCACGCCAAGGGCAGACTGGCTATTGTCAGAAACGAATGGGAAACGAAATTGGTGGGGTGAATGTGGTGGCCGCGGAGGACTGGCACGACGAACTGGTACTTGTCGCTGAATTGAGCAGCGTCAACAACCAGATCGCCCGGTTCGTGCTACGCATGCTCGACACGGACGCCCACCGAAAAGAACAGATGGCCGTAGCCGACGAATGCCGCCTCGGCGGCCGGCTCGTCAATCTCGGCTACGCATTGCAAGATCGTGCGGTACACCGAGCCGCAGGACGCGGTCGAGATGCTGGAACCATCCCGACGGCGCCCTGCGACCGGGCCTACCGCACTGCCAACTGACCTAGGAGCCGAGGACTGACAATTGCAGACGTTCGGGCACTTGTCAGTTGTGGGTCATGTCCGGCACTATGGTGTTGTGGGTCATGCCAGGTGGGTCAGCAGACGCGGTGCCAGCCACGCCGACCGCCATGATCACCGACGCCACGAGGGCGACCACTATTCGCGCGACATTCATCTCGACTCCCAATATGCCTTGGCGGGTTGTTGGATAGGGGAAGAAGATCGCGCGAATAGTGGTTCACCATCGGCGCGACGTGGAGTGAGTAGAGTTGGGGGCCAAACTATACCTTCGAAGAAATGATCGCATACGAATAGTAAATACCTCAAGTAACGAGGAATAACCGAGAGTTAACGAACGAGCAACAAAATGACGACGAACTCGGTTGGCGTAACCTGTCCGCCAACCGTTGTTACATGCCGCGGCAAGCAATATCGTCGAGGTATGCCGAGTGACGCTCACGCGCTCGTCGGTCGCGAGGCCGAGTTGTCCCTACTGGTCGGATGGCTCGACGACCTCGCTTCCGGTACCGGCCACGCGGTGCTGATCGAAGGTGAGCCCGGCATCGGCAAGTCCTCCCTCGCTCGTGCGACCGTCGTCGCGGCGGAGCAACGGGACTTCGCCACCTTCTGGGCCGAGTGCGACGAGCTCGGCCAGACCCTCCCCCTACAGCCGCTCCTGGAGAGCCTGCTGTCCAGGGAGTCCACCGAACCGCGTCTCGACACCATCCAGCGCCTGTTACGTGGCGAGCTGACCAGCACCGTGGACCCCGCCATGGCGGCCGCGGAGCAGATGCTCGCCCTCATGACGAAGCTGTCCAGCGCGAGGCCGACCGTGCTGGTGGTCGACGACCTGCAGTGGGGCGACTCGTGGACGATCAGCGTGTGGGAGTGGCTGGCGCGGTCGCTGGACCGCTCGCCGCTGCTGCTCATCGGCGTCGTACGTCCGGTCCCCCAACGGGACGAGCTGCTCGCGGTTCGACGCATGGTGGGCACGGACGGCCTGCTCCGCCTCGAGGGCCTGGCGGAGCAGGCGGTCACCGACCTCGTGGCGGCGATCTCGGCGGGCCAGCCTGGCGAGAACCTGCTGCGCCTCGCGGGTGAGGCGGGCGGCAACCCCCTCTACCTGACCGAGTTGCTGGACGCGCTGGTCCGCGCGCAGCGGCTGACGGTGACCGAGTCCGGCGCGGTCGAGGTCGCCAGCGGCCCGGTCCCCGACTCGCTCGTCGCCGCGATCACCGACCGGCTGGACTTCCTCGCCACCGACGTCCGCAAGGTGCTGCAGGCGGCCGCGCTGCTGGGTGGTGAGTTCCTGGTCGCGGACCTCGCGATCGTCCTGCACCGCAGGGTCGTCGAGCTGGTGCCGGCCATCGACGAGGCACGAACCGCCGGCGTGCTGAAGGACGTCGGCGACAAGCTCGCGTTCCGGCACCCGTTGATCCGCAGCGCGCTCTACGACGACATCGCCGCTCCGCTGCGGCCGGCGTGGCACGGCGACGCGGCGAAGGCACTCGCCGAGGCGAGCGTGCCCACACCGCGGGTCGCACGCCAACTGCTGCACGCCATCAGCGGACCGAACGCCGACCCGATGGACGAGTCGCTGCTCGACTGGACGGTCGAGGCGGCGCCGTCGCTGATCGCACAGGCGCCGAGGGACGCCATCGAGCTCCTGCGCAAGGCGTCCGACGGGGCACCGGCGAGCACTCCTCGTGGCGCCGTGCTCGTGTGCCGGCTGGCGGAGGCGCTGTACCGCGCGGGCGAGTGCGACGAGGCCGTTCGGGTCGCGAGCCGCGCCATGGGCATGGTCACCGACCCGGACCTGCTGGTTGACCTCCACTGGACGGTCTCGCAGTCCCGGGCGATGCTGGGCCGCTCCGACGAGGCGCTGGAAGCGCTGGAGCGCGCGCACGACATCGCCGGTATCTCCGCGCAGCAGCGCGCACGGCTGCTCGTGCTCACCGCGCGGGCGCACCGGGACCTCGGCGAGGTGTCGGTCGCCGGCAGCGTGGCCGCCAAGGCACTGGCCACCGCGGAGGAGGCCGGGGACAACTGGGCCCCGGGGTGGTCCCTGCACGTGCTGACCGTGGTGTCGATCATGCGTGGTGACGTCGCGATGGCACTGCCCCTGTTCGACCGCGCCCTCGACGTCATCGGCGACGATCCGTCACTAACCGACCTGCGCCTGCTGCTGCAGATCAACAAGGCCGTCGCGCTCGGGGACCTCGACAGGTACGACGAGGCACTGGGCACCGCTCTCACGGTGCGACAGCTCGCCGACCGCACCGGGAGTCTCGTGCGGCTGGCCCAGGCGCAGACGGCGTTGGGAGAGCTGCTCTTCGAGGTCGGCCGGTGGGATGACGCCCAGGCCGAGATCGAGAGCCTGCCCGACGAGTTCAAGGACCCCGGCGCCACCTGTTGCGACCGCGGGATCGCGGCGGTCATCGCCTTCCACCGGGGTGATCCGGCCGCCGCGCGGCGGCACCTCGACCTGGCCGCGTCCAGCGCGGAGCAGATCGGCAACCGGGTGGTGTCGTCGTTGACGTTGGCGCGCAGCCTTGACCGCGAGGTGGCCGACCAGCCTGAGGAGGCGTTGGCCGTGCTCGCCGACCGGGTCGCCGGCGACGCCGAGGAACTGGACGAGGTCGAGGACCTGCTGCCCGAGGTCGCCCGGCTCGCCGCGCACACCAAGTCACCCGCCGCTGCGGCGGATGTCACCGAGCAGGCGGCCCTTCTCGCGCGGCGCTCGCAGGTGCCGCACCGGCTCGCGACCGCCGCCTACTGCCGCGGGCTGTTCGAGCGGGATCCGTTCCTGTTGCAGCACGCGGCCGACCGTTACGAGGACGCCGGGCGGCCCCTGTTGCGAGCCAAGGCCCTGGAGGCCGCCGCGATCGGGTTCGCCAACCGGGGGGATCGGGACTCCGCTCGGCGTGCGTTCACGCGGGCGGACGAGCTGTACGACCGGCTCGGTGCCAACTGGGATCTCGCCCATCTGCGGGCCCAGCTCCGCCAGTACGGGATCCGGCGGGGGCCGCGGGTCAAGCACCGGCAGGCTCAGGCCGGGTGGAGCAGTCTCACGCCGACCGAGACGAAGATCGCCGGGATGGTGGCGGAGGGGATGTCCAACCCGCAGATCGCCGAGCAGCTCGTGCTCTCGCCGCGGACGGTGGGGACGCACGTGTCGCACATCCTGGCCAAGCTGGGGGTGCGGTCGCGGATCGACATCGCTCGGGAGGCCGCCGAGCACGACCGGACGGCCTGATCAGCTGACGGGGCGGTCCAGCGGCTTGCCGTTGTGCCACGGCAGGACCTTGCCGAACTGGATCAGTTCGCCGTACATGGCGGGGTCCAGCGGGTTCAGGACCACGTCCACGACCGGACCGGCCGCCTGCGCGGGGGTTCGCGCCTCGCCGAAGTCGTCGAACCACGGGCGGGACGCTCTCGTGTCGACCAGGCCCGGGCACACCGCCGCGATCAGCGTGCCGTTGGCCAGGTCCTGGTCACGCCTCGTCGCGGCCACCGCGCGCACGGCCGCCACCTGCGCCACCTTCGACGGGACGTTCAGCCACGCCGGCCAGCCCTTCCGCGGTGCCGTGCCGTCGTGGACGGCCTGTCGCCACGTCTCCACCGCGGCCTCGACCTCCTCCAGTGCCGCGGTGTCGAACAGCGGGTGCAGCCGGGGGTCCAGGAATCCCAACGTACCCAGGCCGCTCGCCACGACCAGGAGCCGGCCGCCCGGCGGCAGGGTCGGGGCGAACGAGCGCAGGACCGCGTGCGTGGCGCCGTTGGACACCGCGATGAACTCGTCCGCCTGCGCCGCCTGGGGGCGGTCCGGGACCAGGGGGGCGATGGCGTTGGAGATGACGATGTCCGTGCGTCCCAACGAGGTCGCCAGTGCGGCGATGGCCTCGGTGTCGGTCACGTCCAGGACTCGGGCCTCGACGTGGCTGCGGGCCCCGCGTGCGGCGCGGTCGGCCGCGGCCTTCACTCGTTCGGGGTTCCTGCCCGTCAGGAGCACCAGGTCCGACGGGGCCAGGCGCGCGGCCAGCTCCTCGACCAGCGCGTAACCGATGCCCTGGTTGGCTCCGGTGACAAGAGCGATGCGTGTCATGCCCACCAAGCTAGGGAGCTGCGGGGCATGCGGGGAGCGAAAGTTCCGCAACGGTGGTATGCGTAACCCTCATGGAAGTGTCGATCACCGGGTTGCGCGTGCTGCGGGAGGTCGCCGAGCGGGGCACGCTCACCGCCGCGGCCGACGCGCTCGGTTACACGCAGTCGGCCGTGTCGCGGCAGATCGCCGCGCTTGAGCAGGCCACCGGCGCCACGCTGCTGGAGCGGCGGCGCGACGGGGTGCGCCTCACCGCGGCCGGGCACGTCGTGTTGCGGCGCGCTGTCACCGTGCTCGGCGAGGTGGACGGGATCGACCGGGAACTGGCCGGGCTGCCCGACGAGGGTGGGACGGTGCGGCTCGGCTGGTTCGCCAGCGCCGGCGGGGTCCTGGTGCCCCGTGCCCTCGCCGCCCTGCGGCGCACGCATCCCGCCATCACCGTGACCACCCGCGAGGGCAGCACGCCGACGCTCGTCCGCGCCCTGCGGGCCGGCACCCTCGACCTCGCGCTCCTGGCCGCCGTCCCGCCGTTCCGGCCGTTCGACACCGAGTCGCCGCCGCTGCGGGTGTTGACGCTCGCCGAGCGGGATCTGTGCATCGCCGTGCCGGCCGGGCACCCGCTTGCCGCCGCGCGGTCGGTGTCGGTGGCGGACCTGCGTGGCCAGCGGTGGATCGCCAGCTCCACGGCCGGCGAGATGGGCGTGTGGCCCGGGCTGGACGAGCGCCCGGCCGTCGCGCACACCGCGCGGGACTGGCTCGCCAAGCTCAACCTCGTGGCGGCCGGCGCGGGGATCACCACGGTGCCCGCCGTGCTGGCCGCGGCCGTGCCGGCGGGTGTGAGCGTCAAACCGGTCGCCGGGGAGCCGCGCCGGCTGGTGTTGGCGCGACTCCCCCAGCCGCTCGTCGGCGCGGCCGCCCACGTCGTGGACGCCCTGCGTACCGCGGCGGCCGAGTAGGCCCACGCGCCCGCCGGCAACACCGAGGCGACGGGGGCGACCGGCCGCGCACCCCGGTCTCCGTGACCTCGACGGCACCTTCGTCCAGTGTGAGCGTTAACCCCTCACCCTGCGTAGCAGGTCGCTGACCGCGTGGCGCAACGCGGCGGGACGCTGCCCGGTCGGCACCGGGTCGACGAACACGGTCGCGCAGCCGATGGCCGCCGCGCCGCCGTCGTTCTCGGGGCTGTCACCGATCATCAACGCGTCCTCGGGTGCGACGCCGAGCCGCTGGCACGCCACGGTGAAGATCTTCGGGTCCGGCTTGACCACGCCCTCCACGTAGGACAGCACGTACTCGTCGACGAGGTCCAGCACCCCGTGCTCGGCGAAGACGCCCCGGATCTCCCACGCGATGTTGCTCACGACGGCCACCGGCACGCCGGCCTCCCGCAGCTCGCGCAGCACCGGTTCGGTGTCGGGATAGGGGTGCCAGGCCAGCGGGTCGGTGAGGCTCTCGTAGACGGCGTCGGTCTCCTCGGGCGTCAGCTCGACGCCGCTCGACGCGAGCATGGCCAGGTAGACGGTGCGGTGCACCTCCGGGTCGAGATCGCGGCGCTCCCACGCCGCCACGAGGTCGGGCGGGAGGTGCTCGCCGGACAGCGTCGGGGCGGTCAGCACGGTCGTCAGCCGCTCCCGGTCGGCGTCGTCGGCCGCCACCGACGGCCAGCCGGGGCTCGGCTCGAAGCGGAACAGGGTGCCGGAGAAGTCGAACAGGACAGCTCGGATCATGACACCAACCCTACGTGTTGCCATATTGGCAACAAAGGTTGCCGACATCGCGTGGTGACGCCGATCATGCGCGGTATGGACCAACAGTTCTGGGAAGACCTCTACCGCGCCAAGGACCAGCTGTGGAGCGGCGCGCCGAACGGCGCGCTGGTCGCGGAGGTGGCCGAGCTGCCGCCCGGGCAGGCACTCGACCTCGGCTGCGGCGAGGGCGCCGACGCGCTCTGGCTGGCCGGGCGCGGCTGGCTCGTGACCGCGGTCGACCTCTCGCGGGTCGCGCTCGAACGTGCGGCGGCCGCGGCGGGCGACGCGAAGGTGAGCTGGACGCACGCCGACCTGACGACCTACACACCACCCGCCGGCGCGTTCGACCTGGTGGTCGCGATGTACGGGGCGATCCCCCACACGGCCGAGCAGGCGGTCCAGCGCATGCTGGCCGCGGTGGCGCCGGGCGGGACGCTGCTCGTCGGCGGCCACGACCTCACGCACATGCACGAGCACCAGTCCCCCCTCGACCCGAAGGACTACTACACCCCGGGCGAGATCGCCGAACTCCTCGACGACACGTGGACGGTCCTCGTCAACGAGACCCGGCCGAGGGTGTCCGCGCCACCCGGCACGGGCCACGTCAACGACGTCGTTCTCCGGGCACGCAAGGAGACCTGACCCGAAAGTTTCGAAAATCGTTGGGCTGCAAGCACTCTGGATTCGTGGCAGCACTCTGGCTATCGTGAGCAGGTTACGGAACTGTTCCGAAAATTTCGGCTCCGCCCTGCGATAGTACGGAGATCGACATGAGAAGGTCCGCGGCCCTCATCGTACTTCCGCTCCTGGCCGCCGCTGTCACCCCCGCCGTCGCCACGCCGGCCGCCGGGGCGACCGCGGCGGAGTCCTATGTGGTCACTGCGCCTCGGCCGGGCGCATTCCCGTTGGTGGCGAAGGGGAAAGCCGCGCCGCTCGTGGTGAGCGACGCCGACCACCCCGGGGTGGTCCGGGTGGTCGGCGACCTCCGCGACGACGTCGAGCGGGTCACCGGGGTCCGGCCGGCGACGTCGGTCAACGACGTGCCGGCCGGCAGCGAACCCGTTCTCGTCGGCACGATCGGGGTGAGCCCGCTCATCGACGGCCTGGTGCGGCGCGGGAAGCTCGACGTGGCCGGCATCGCCGGGAAGTGGGAGACCTCGCTCCAGCAGGTCGTGCGCGACCCGCTGCCCGGCGTCCGCCGCGCCCTGGTGATCGCCGGCAGCGACCAGCGCGGCACGATCTACGGCGCCTACGACGTGTCCCGGCGCATCGGCGTCTCGCCCTGGTACTGGTGGGACGACGTGCCGGCGAAGCAGGCCGACGAGCTGTACGTGCTGCCCGGGCGGCACACGCAGGGCACGCCCGTGGTGAAGTACCGCGGGTTCTTCATCAACGACGAGAACCCCGCGCTCGACCGGTGGGCGCCGACGCAGTTCGGGCAAGGCCTTGCCCCGGGCTTCCCCGGCGGGTTCAACAGCCGCTTCTACTCGCGGGTGTTCGAGACCATGTTGCGGCTGAAGGCGAACTACCTGTGGCCGGCGGTGTGGGGCCGCGCGTTCGCCGAGGACGACCCGGCCAACCACGCGACGGCGTCGCTCTACGGCGTGATCATGGGCACCTCGCACGAGGCGCCGATGATGCGCGGCATCGAGGAGTGGAACCGGCACGCCGTGCCCGCGGTGCGCGACGCGAACGGCACCATCGTGACACCCGGCCACGACCCCTACGGCGGCACGGGCGAGTGGAGCTTCCGCCGCAACGCCGACGCGATCAAGGCGTACTGGGCCGACGGCATCGAGCGGATGAAGTCCGAGGGCTTCGAGGGCGTGGTCACGCTCGGCATGCGCGGCAACGGCGACGTGGGCCTGCCCGACGGCGACGGCATCGACCTGATGCAGGAGATCCTCGGCAGCGAGCGGCAGATCCTCGCCGACAAGGGGATGTCCGACGTGCCGCAGGTGTGGACGCTCTACAAGGAGGTCCAGCGCTACTGGGACAAGGGACTGCGCGCGCCCGACGACGTGACCGTCGTGTTCACGGACGACAACTGGGGCAACATGCGCAAGCTGCCCGACCCGAGCCTGCCGCCCCGCGCGGGCGGCTACGGGATGTACTACCACTTCGACTACGTGGGCGGCGGGCGCAACTACAAGTGGGCCGACACGATCAACCTCGACAACACGTGGGAGCAGCTCGACGCGGCACACGCCCACGGCGTCGACCGGCTGTGGGTGGCGAACGTCGGTGACATGAAGAACGAGGAGCTGCCCCTGCAGTTCTTCCTCGACAACGCGTGGAAACCCATCCCGCGCAAGGACCTGCCGGCGTGGGAGAAGCGCTACGCGGCCGAGAACTTCCCCGCCCGCTACGCCGATGAGATCGCGCACATCCTGCACGAGTACGGGGTGCTGCAGGCGCGGCGCAAGCCCGAGCTGCTCAACCGGCGGATCACCAGCGGTCCGGGCACGGCGGTCACCTACGACGACCAGATGACCCCCTACTCGCTGGAGAACTACCGCGAGATGGACCGGGTGACCGCGGACTGGCAGCGCCTCGCGGCTCGCTCGCAACGGGTCGACCGAGTGCTGCCGGAGTCCTACCGGGACGCCTACTTCCAGCTCGTCGGCTATGCGACCGGGGCGACGGCGAACCTGTACGAGCTGCGGCGCGCCGAGTTCACGAACATCCTCTACGCCGGACAGGGCCGGGCGGCCACCAACGACCTCGCGGACCTCACGGACGCGCGGTTCGCCGACGACCAGGCGTTGAGCACGTACTACAACACCGAGCTGGCCGGCGGGAAGTGGAAGGGCTTCCAGTCCCAGCCGAAGATCGGGTACGGCGACGTCGCCCGGTACGGGCCGAACGCACCGTGGCAGCAGCCGGAGCTGAACAACCAGGCACTGCCGGACGAGGTCTTCCCCGCCGTCCAACGGATCCAGGTGCCGGCGGCCGCGGACATGGGGGTGGCGATCGACGGTTCGGACCAGTGGTGGCCGGCCGCGACCACGCCGGCCGTGCTGCCGACGTTCAGCCCGTACCAGAGCCAGCCGCGCCAGTATCTGGAGGTGTTCAACCGGGGCGCGACCGCGTTCGACTACCGCGTCTCCTCGGCGCGGCCGTGGGTGTCGGTGTCGAAGCCCCGTGGCACGGTGGACAAGCAGGTGCGCCTCGAGGTCACAGTGGACTGGTGGCACGCGCCGCGGGGCACCACGCGGGTGCCGTTGACGGTGACGGGCGCCGGCCGGACAGTGGTCGTCGAGGCCGTTGTGGACAATCCCGCGACCAGGCCCACGCGTGGTTACGTCGAGGCGAACGGCTACGTGTCGATCCCCGCGGACGGCGCGAGCCGCGTCGTCGGGGACTGGGTGCGGATCCCCGACATCGGGCGGGACGGCGCCGGCATGCGGCCGGACCCGGTCACCGCGCCACGCCGGGAGCCGACCGGCCCGCGGCTGGAGTACACGGTGAACGTGAACACGACCGGGCCGGTCACGGTGTGGGTGTACCTGTCGCCGCGCAACAACGTGCACCCGACCGACGGCCTCACCTACGCGGTCTCGGTGGACGGCGAGTCACCGCAACGGGTGAACGTGACCACCGCGACCGGTGCGGACGACACCGCCATGAACCGCCAGTGGGAACGCAACACCTCGGACAACGTCAACCGGACCGCGACCATGCACGTGCTCGACCGGCCCGGTGAGCACGTGCTCAAGGTGTGGCAGGTGGACCCGACGGTCGTGGTGCAGAAGATCGTCGTCGACACCGGTGGCCTCGCGCCGAGCTACCTCGGGCCGCCGGCCAGCACCCGCGTGCGGTGAACACGACGAAGCCCTGGACGCACACAACGCGTCCAGGGCTTCGGTCTGTGGGTCAGGCTACCCGCTGGCGGCGAACCAGCTCGCGGCGCTCGCGCTCGGTCGTGCCGCCGAAGACGCCGTGGTCCAGACCAGCGTCCAGCGCGTACTCGAGGCACTGCGCACGCACGGAGCACCGCGCGCACACCGCCTTCGCCTCCGCTGCCTGCCGCGCGCCGGGACCCATCTCGGACACCGGGAAGAACAGTTCGGGGTCCGCGTCTCGGCAGGCGGCGCGGTCCCGCCAATCGTCCATCATGTTCATCTATGCCGCCTCCAATCGCAGCATCGTGTTGATCGCTCTACTCATTCCGTGACGCCGTTTCCCCTGGTCACACGCTTGCGGGCATGTGCGGACACGGGAGCGGCGCCCGCTTGTCGTCCGGCTCGCACGCGCGCACGCATGGGCGCGTGTACGAGCTACTTCATGGTGGTGTGCCCATCGGGCACAGAGGTAATCCCCTGCCGGCGCGATTTCTCACGCCGTCCCTCGAACAGCGTACGTGTCAACGCCGGAAAACGCTCGTATTATTCCATGGTCACCTTGGTCACGCCGCGTTCATGAGGTCCAGCGCGCTCTGCTGACGGGCCGCGTCGGTCTGGTCGAACGGACCGGCCCACCGCAGGCCGTACTGGTCGAGCGAGTTGCGGTCCGTCGCGTAGGCGGAGTTGGCCTGGCGCGTCAGATAGCTCGCGTACGGGTGGTCGCTCAGCGCGGCGTTCAGCGCAACGAGGCCGCGCACGTAGGCACCCTTGAACGACGGCCCGTCCGCGCCGCAGTTCGGCTCGCACGGCTCGCGCAGGACGCCGCCCGGGTTGAGGCCGGTGTTGGCGGTGGACGCGCTCGCGAGCTGGCGGGCGCGGGTCAGCAGCGCGGCGTCCCCGGTGGCCCGGTTCAGCTCGACGAGCGCGTTCAGGATGACGCCCTGGTTGTAGCTCCAGGCCGGCTGGCCGTTGTTGGCGCACCCGCCGGTGAGACCGTCGTTGATCATGTTCCCACTGTTGATCATGCCGGTGGCGGCGAACCAGGACCATGCGCCGCGAGCCCGCTGCAGGTAGGTGCCGTCACCCGCGATCCTGTTGTGCAGGGCGGCGTTCACCTGGATGAAGAGCTCGTTGGTGATCGCGTTCTTGTACCCCCTGGCGGTCGACCACCACACGCCGCCCCCACACGTGCCGTCCCAGTACGAGTTCATGTAGTCCGCGCCGGCGCGGGCGGTGGAGAGGTAGCGGGAGTCGCCGGTGAGGTCGTAGGCCGCGATCCAGGCGAGCGCCCACCAACCGGTGTCGTCGAGGTAGTCGTTGCGGAACTGGCCGAGTCCGGAGTTGACGTTGCGGTCGTAGGTGTTGGCGATCACATACCGGTAGCTCGGCATGCCGGAAACCTGGACGTTGCGGATGATCGCGGTGAGCGCGTTCGCCGAGTTCCACCAGCCGGTGGTGTCGAACAGGCCGAGGTCGTTGCGGTAGAACATCATCAGCCCGGTGGCCGCGGCGGTGCGCCGGTCCCAGGCGTTCCAGGTGGAGCGTGCCCACGCGGTGCAGGCGATGTCGGGCCGGTCGCCGGCCTTGCCGCACGCGCGGAGCGCTCCGACGCCGTTGTTGGCCCAGTCGTCCACGTTGAACATGAGCGTGCGCCAGCCGGTCGCGCCGGCCGGGATGCTCGTGCCGCCGAGCCGGCTGCCCGAGCCCCAGGTGCGGCCACCGTCGAAGGAGCGGTCCAGCCAGACCTCGTCGCCGGGGCCCCCGGCCGCGACGGCGGCCCAGCCCATCGCGTCGGAGTCGTTGACGTGCAAGGAGAAGCGGCGGCCGAACAGCGTCGCCACCACCGCCTCCCGGTCGGCCGGCGCCAGCGCGGGGTCCCGGCCGTCGCAGTACTTGTTGCAGATCGCGGCGAGCGGGTTCGGGCCGGCCTGGGCCGCCGGCGCCGGAGTGGTGTTCGGCTTCGCCGGCGGGGACGGCGGCCGGACGGGCGGCGGGGCCGGTTGGGCCGATACCGGTTGGGGTGCGACGAGAACGGCGGCACCCGTCAGCGAGAAGACCAGGACGAGCGCAGCGGCCAGCACGGATCTCGGCATCGAGACCTCCCGGGAGCGCTCCGGCGACCGCGCAGGGGTGACGGTCGCCAGCAGGGGGTGAGAGCGCTCTCACGCACCACCGACGTTATGGCACCTCCCGTGGTAGGTCAACGATTCACCTCATTCGCAGGCGATTCCGTTGCCGTCGCGGTCCAGGTCGTAGATGTCCCTGCCGATCACCCGGACCGGGCCCCGCACGTACGCGGGGCCGTTGCCGCTACCGCCGGCACAGTCCACGTCGGAGGCGATCGGCACGCAGCCCGTGGAGTTGGGAGCGCACTGCTGCTGCGGCGCGGGCTGCTCGGCCGGCGGTGGGGCGGGCTGTTCGGTGGTCGGCTGCGGAGGCGGCGGCGGCACGACGGCCGTGGAGGTGGGCGGCGGCGGGGGTGGCGTGGTCGTCGGGCTGGGCGTGGTGGTCGGCGCGGTGGTGGAGGTGGCCGTCCACCGGTCGGTGGTGGTCGTGGTCTCGTCCCCGGCGGTGTTGCGCGTGGACTCGTCGCCGTTGCTGGCCAGCGCGGCGAAGAACAGTACGACGACGACCGCCGCCGCGACCAGCCACGCGGTCCGGTGCCGGGTGAACGTGCTCGCGACCGGGACGGACGGTGCCGGGACGGACGGTGCCGGGACGGGTGCCGGCAGCACGACCGTCGGCGCGTCCACCGGTCCCGGCGCCTCGGCGTCACGTGGCAGGCGCAGCGTCAGCTGGAGACCGTTGGCGTCCCGCTCGATCTCGGCCTCGCAGCCGGCGCGGCCGTTGTGCGCGCTCACCTGTGTGACCAGCGGCGCGTACCGCTGCGACATCAGGTAGGTCAGCTCCCCCACCCGGCGCCCGTCGAGCCGCACCTCGACCGCGCGGCGCCCCTTGTACTTGCCCGCGGCGATC
>NZ_JBJMIE010000150.1:0-3168 GCF_045807065.1 Actinophytocola sp.
CCGTGCTGGGCCTCATCTCGCTGGCCTGCTCGGCGCCGCTGATCCTGATCTCGACGCTCTACGAGTCGAAGTACGCGGTCCTCGCGCGCCGCGCCCAGGACCAGACCGGTGACCTGGCGACGACCGTCGAGGAGTCCGTGCTTGGCATCCGCGTGCTGAAGGCGTTCGGCCGCGGGCGGCACCTCACCGACCGGTTCACGCGGGAGGCCAGGGAGCTGCGCGGCACGGAGCTGCGCAAAGTTCACACGGTCGGATTGCTCTGGGCGGCGATCATCGTGCTGCCGGAGATCGCCATCGGCGGGCAGCTGCTGTTCGGCACGTTCGCGATCGTCGACGGTTCGATGACCGTCGGCACGCTGGTCGCCGGCGTCGCCGTCGCCACCTACCTGCGCTGGCCGACCGACTCGATCGGCTGGCTGCTCGCCGAGACCAACCAGGCCGCGACCGCCGCCGCCCGCTACTGGGAGGTCCGCGACGCCGAGGTCACGATCACGGACCCGGCGCACCCGCGCAGACTGCCCGCGAACGGCCGTGGCCACGTGCGGTTCGAGAACGTCCGCTTCGCCTACCCCGGCTCCGACGCCGAGGTGCTCAGGGGCGTCAACCTGGACCTGCGGCCCGGCGAGACCGTCGCGCTGGTCGGCGCCACCGGCTCCGGCAAGACGACGCTGACCGCACTGGTCGGCCGCCTCGCCGACGTGACCGGCGGGAAGATCACCGTGGACGGCGTGGACGTGCGGGACCTGGACCTCGCGGAGCTGCGGAGCACGGTCGCCACCGCGTTCGAAGAGCCGGTGCTGTTCTCCGCGAGCGTGCGGGAGAACGTGGCGCTCGGCTCGGCCGCCGCGAGTGAGGCCGACGTGCGGCAGGCGCTCCAGGTGGCGTCGGCGGACTTCGTCCACGACCTGCCGTGGGGTCTGGAGACCCGCATCGGTGAGCAGGGCCTTTCGCTGTCCGGCGGGCAGCGGCAGCGGCTGGCGCTGGCCCGCGCGGTGGTCGGCAGGCCGTCGGTGCTGGTGCTGGACGACCCGCTGTCCGCGTTGGACGTGCACACCGAGGCGGAGGTCGAGCACGCGCTGCGGCGCGTGCTGTCGGACGTCACCGCGCTCGTGGTGGCGCACCGGCCGAGCACGGTCCAGCTGGCGGACCGCGTCGCGATGCTGTCCGAGGGACGGATCACCGCGATCGGCCGCCACTCCGACCTGCTCGCCACGAACGAGAAGTACCGCGCCTTGCTGTCCACGATGGACGACGAGCGGGACGAGGTGGTCGCGTGAGCGAGTCAACGACAACGAACACGCCGACGAACACGACAACGAGCACGCCGACGGACGAGGAGGACTGGCGGGGCGTCGCCGCCGAGGACAACGAGGAGCTGAACGCGCTGGTCGGCAGCCGGCTGCAGGCCCGGTCGCGCCGGCTGCTGGCCTCGCTCGTCCGGCCCCGCCTGCGGACGGCGCTCTTCGCGCTGTCCCTGGTGGTGCTGGAGAACCTGCTGACGCTGGTCGGCCCGCTCGTGGTCGCGATCGCCATCGACACCGGCATCCCGGACGCGGTCGGTGTCCACGGAGCCGGGGACACGACGGTGTTGCTCTGGTGCGTCGCGGCGTACGTGGTGTCGGGCCTCGGCGCGGCGGCGACCCGGTTCGCGTTCCTCAAGGTCGCGGGCCGGTTCGGCCAGGACGTGCTGCTCGACCTGCGGCAGCGGATCTTCCGCCACGCGCAGCGGCTGTCGATCTCCTTCCACGAGAAGTACACGTCCGGCAAGGTCATCTCGCGGATGACCAGCGACATCGACTCGCTGCACGACCTGCTGGAGGACGGGCTCGACGGCCTGTTGACGGCGATCCTGTCGGTGGTGGGCATCACGGTGATGCTGCTGGTGCTGGACGTGCCGCTGGCGCTGGTCGTGCTGGCCGGGCTGGTGCCGCTGGTCTGGGTGACCAGGTGGTTCTACCTCAGCTCACGGCACGCGTACCGGAGCACCCGCGGCGCGATCGCGAAGATCATCGTGCAGTTCGTGGAGACCATGAACGGCATGCGGGCCGTCCAGGCGTTCCGCCGGGAGGACCGCAACGAGGCGATCATGGCGGGGCTGAACGAGAACTTCCGCGGCGCGAACAAGAAGGCCCTGGTCGTGGTCGCCCGGTTCACGTCGACCGTGCGGTTGGTCGGCAACCTGACGCTGGCGCTGGTGCTCGCGATCGGTGCCGTGCGGGTGGTGAACGGCGGGCTGGAGCTGGGCGTGCTGACGGCGTTCACCCTGTACCTGCGGCGGTTCTACGACCCGCTGGACGAGCTCGCGATGTTCGCCAACTCGTACACGTCGGCGACCGCGGCGCTGGAGAAGATCTCGGGCGTGCTGGAGGAGGAGCCGGTGGTCGTGGAGCCGGCCGTGCCGACGGCGCTGCCGACCAGGACCACGGGCCGCGCGGTCGACTTCGCGGCCGTGGAGTTCCGGTACGCGCCGGACACGCCGGTGGTGCTGCCGACGTTCGACCTCCGCATCCCCGCTGGTCAGACGGTGGCGCTGGTGGGTGCGACGGGTGCGGGCAAGTCGACGATCGCGAAGCTGGTGGGCCGGTTCTACGACCCGTCGGCGGGCGTGGTGCTGCTGGACGGCGTCTCGCTGCGGGAGGTCGCGGACGACGACCTGCGGCGCGAGGTGGTGACGGTCACGCAGGAGAACTTCCTGTTCGCGGGCTCGGTGGCGGACAACATCGCGCTGGGCCGCCCGTCCGCGACCCGCGCCGAGATCGAGGCGGCGGCGGTCGCGGTGGGTGCGGACGGGTTCGTCGAGGCACTGCCGGAGGGCTACGACACGGACGTCCGCAAGCGCGGGGGCCGGCTCTCCGCGGGGCAGCGGCAGATGGTGGCGTTCGCGCGGGCGTTCCTGGCCGACCCGGCGGTCCTGGTCCTGGACGAGGCGACGTCGAGCCTGGACGTCCCAACGGAACGGGCCGTGCAGCGGTCGCTGGAGTCGGTGCTGGCCGACCGGACGGCGCTGATCATCGCGCACCGCCTGTCCACGGTCCTGATCGCGGACCGCGTCCTGGTGGTGGAAGGCGGCCGCATCGTGGAGGACGGCTCCCCGGAGGAACTGATCGAGGGCCGCGGCGGCCGCTTCGCCGCCCTCCACCGCACCTGGCTGGAATCCCTGGCCTGACC
>NZ_JBJMIE010000151.1:0-21391 GCF_045807065.1 Actinophytocola sp.
CAGGATTCGCGGGTCCTTGTGTTCGGTCAATGCGTTTCCCTTCAGCGTCAGGACATCCAGGCCTGCGGCGCGGGTCCTCCCCTGCCGACAGGGGGGAACAGGGCGTCGAGCCCGGCGATTTCCGCCTCGGACAGCGGAGTTTCCAGTGCCGTGATCGCGCCGTCGACGTGCTCCTCGGTGCGCGGCCCGATGACCGCACCGGTCACCCCCGGGCGGGACAGCACCCACGACAGCCCGACCTGGGCGGGTTCACGGCCCAGCTCGTGGCAGTACCGCTCGTACTCCGCGATGGCCTCGCGCCGGTCGCCGAGCGCGGCGGCCGCGCGGCCCTGGGCGGACTTGACCGCGGTCCCCTCGGCGATCTTGCGGATGGCGCCGCCGAGCAGTCCGCCGTGCAGTGGGGACCAGACGAGCACCGCGATGCCGTAGGCCTGTGCCGCGGGCAGCACTTCCAGCTCCGGGAACCGCATCACGAGGTTGTACCCGCACTGTTCGGACGCCAGGCCGAGGAAGTGCCGGCTGCGCGCGGACTCCTGTGCGGCGGAGAGGTTCCAGCCCGCGAAGTTGGACGAGCCGACATACCGGATCTTCCCCTGGCCGACGAGCTGCTCCATCGCCTGCCACACCTCGTCCCAGCTGCTGGTGTGGTCGACCCGGTGCATCTGGTACAGGTCGATCCAGTCGGTACCCAGCCGCCGCAGCGAAGCCTCGCACGCGGCGATGATGTGCCGGGCGGACAGGCCCTGGTCGTTGGGTCCGGGACCCATCTCGTTGCCGACCTTGGTGGCCAGTACGACCTCGTCGCGTCGCGACGGGCTCGCCGCCAGCCACCGCCCGATGACCTCCTCCGTGTATCCCTTGTAGACACGCCAGCCGTACATGTTCGCGGTGTCCAGGAAGTTGATCCCGCGCGTCAGCGCGTGATCCATGAGCCGGTGGGCCTCCGCCTCCTCGACCCGGCCGCCGAAGTTCACGGTGCCCAGGGCGAGACGGCTGATCCGCAGGCCGGTTCGTCCCAGCTGCGTGTAGAACCGATCGTGTTCGCTCGGGCGGTCGACCCGGTCGACGATTGCCTCCCCGGACTGTCGCTTGGCTTCAACGGCGAATGTCATGAAGGACGTCCCTGTGGGATGGATGGCGGTTGCTCAGCCGGTCGCGGCCGTCGTGCTGCCGGCGTACTCCCAGACGTACTTGCTGAGCACGCGCCGGTAGTAGTCCTCGCTGCCGATCCGGGCGGCCTCCGGCACGAGGCTGTGCAACTTGGCGACGGACACCGGCTGGGTGGCCACCTCGCTGACGTACTCGCGGTCCGCCCGGACCCCGAGCTCGGCCTCGAGGTGGTCCACGAGCCGTTCGACGGGCACCGCCGTTCCAGTGGCGACGTTGACGACGGTGCGGCTGACGCCCGCGGTGAGCAGCCGGTCCACGACCGTGACCACGTCGGCGACGTCGATGACGTCCCGCCACGCGCCGCGGTAGAGCCGGACCGTGCCGGACTGGACCTGTCGCACGAGACTGGGCAGCAGCATGTCCGCGTGCTGTGCCGCGCCGACGACGTGCGCCAGCCGGAGGACGAGGTGGTCGACGCGGGAGGCGGCGAGGACCGCCTCCAGCGCCAGGTTGTGCCGGCCGTACGCGGTCGAGGGGAAGACCGGCCCGTCCTCCCTGCCCGCTTCCCCCGGCACCGCGTACATGGCCGCGGACGCGGTGGAGAAGAACACGAGTTTCTCCTGCCGCCGCTCGCAGCGGGAGATCAGCTCGTACAGGCGCGTGGCCTCCCGCGCGAAGTCCGCCTCGGGGATCCCGGACGCGACGCACACCCCGAAGGCGGCGACCACGACGCCGGGGTGGGAGCTCGCGAGGGTTGCGAAGTTGCCAGCGAGGAAGCCGCTTCCGATGACCTCCATCAGGGCTCCTCCGTCAACGCTGGCAACACCGGTGCTGGAACAGGTCCATCGCGCGGCCGCGACCGCGACGCGGTCTCACCCGTCGTCACCGCGCGGATCCCTCGCCACGACGGGCGGCGGTGGCGGGACAGCGATCTCCATCGCGGTCCCGGTGAACACCAGCACCTTCACGAAGTCCTCCTGGCGGCAGTCCGTCGAGCACCGAGTCGTGTTCGGAACCGAGCTGGAAAGTGCTGGTCCGACAGGAGTTCAGTCTTGCCCAGACCGCTCGTCGAAGGCATCACCAACGTGGGTAGCGGTGGCCCTGCGCCGGCGGCGGAACCGCGGGCGGGGTAGCGGGCTACCGAATGGCTTTCCAGGTGGCCGCCAGCGCGACCCGTGATCCGACACTCATCTTCTGGTAGACCTTCTTGAGGTGGAAGGCCACGGTGTGCCGGGAGATGAACAACTGCCTGCCGACCTCGTTGTTGGTGTACCCCTGGCTCACGAGCTCCGCGACCGCGAACTCCGTGTCGGTCAGGCCGTGCGGCAGGTCGCCCGCACGCTCCACGGCACGGTTCGCGCCGCGCCGCACGCCGAAGTCCCGGAGCTTGTTCACGACGCGGGAAGCGTCGCGCGTGGCACCGACGGCGGTGTAGGTGTCCAGAGCCGACTCGAACGCGCGGATCGTGCCGTCGCGTTCGCTCCGTCGCTTGGCCAGCAGGTCGGCGAGGTCCTCCCGCGCGGACGCCGCGCACCACCTGTCCGGATGGCGGTTGGCCGCCTCGAGCAACATGCCGGCGTCGCTTTCCAGCAGTCCGGCGGCATGCGCCGCCGAGCCGCGGATGACCTCGAACCGCGGTTGCTCCGCGGAGGAGGCGCGGACCGCAGACACCACGTCGTTCGCGAGGTCGTCGGCGCCCAGCTTGCGGGCGGCACGGACCAGCCAGGACGCCGCCGCCGGCTGCGACACCAGCAGCTGACGAAGAACGAGGGGGTGGGTGACGATGCCGACGATCAGGCCCGCGACGCTTTCCACTCCGCTGCGGGCCTCCGCGACCTGAGCGGTCATCCACGCCCCGGCGGCCTGCCCGAAATAGCCGAGCAGGGCTTCACCGGTCAGTTTGTCCACGAAATGCTGACAGGTGCGCATGTCCGCCCTGCGGAGCGCGCCGAGCGCCATCACGACGTAGCCGGAGGGCAGCGACGCCCGGTCACCGCACCGTTCCGCGATGCGCAGCCCCGCGTTCACGTCGGCGAGGCCGTCGTCGACCCGGCCCATGGCGAACAGCAGCTCACCTCGGATGAGGTGCCACGTCGCGGCCATCCGCGGCGACTTCGGTCCTTCCCCGTTCGCCTCGAGGGAGTTGAGCGCTCGCCAGGCGTCCTCCACCTCCCGTGCCTTGATCAGCAGTGCGACGTGCCAGAAGGGCACCGGCGCACACAGCTCGTGCTTGTCCTCGCATTCGACGGCGGCCGCCGCGGCGGCATACCGCAATCCCGCGTCGAGACGCCCGTCGTACCAGGACAAAGCGGATCGTTGAAAAAGACCAGCGGTCTCGCATAAACCGGATAAGAGATCATCCATGCAGCCACCGAAAGGGTGATGGTGAGGGAATTTGAATGACGGTGCGTAGCGGTTTCGTTCGCTCAAAGAAGCAGACAAGAACGATCCCCCGAAGTCCAGTAGTCGGCCCGACAGTCGATTACCATCTGTAGCTAACCCGTTACCGACACTACTACCGGGTGCGGCTCTGCGTCCAGTGACGCATTTGAGCGAGTCGTCACCGAAGGATCGTCGCAGGTCAGAGCGTTTTGTCTGTCCTGTTCATACTAATATGGGCGGATTGCCTGGTTTTCATCTGCTTACAAGACTGACGGCGGATTGACGGCGCGTGGACAGGCGTTGTATGTCCGTTCCGATACCAATACAGATGTCAGTACGCGATTTCTGTGCGCGTTTAACGGGGGCCACCGGTCCGGGCCGCGCGAGCCCTATCAGGTTGGGGGATGGCAGCGGGCCATCCCTTTCCTATCGTTCCGAAACGGGGCTGCTACCCGCCCGATGCCAGCTGATCACTGCTTTTCGACTCAGAGGGAGAGGCCCATGACCACCACTGCCGAGACTTCGGCCGAACCGGTGGACCTGTTCTCACCAGAAGTGGTCGCTGACCCGTGGGGGGCGCACGCGCGGGTGCGCGAGGCGCCGACGTTGCAGATCGGCGGCTTCATGGGCGGACCGCCGATGTTCCTGGCCGCCCGCTACGATCATGTTCGCCAGATTCTCACCGACCCGCGGTTCATCACCAACCCGCTGGCGGACTCGCCCGCCGAGGACATCCGCAACGGCGTGTTCAAGCACCTGGACGTGCCTGAGGACCTGATCCCCTGGCTGAAGAACCTCATCAACGCCTCCGACGGCGACGACCACTCCCGGCTGCGCAAGCTGGTCTCCTACGCGCTCACCAACCACCGGGTGAGCAAGTTCCGGCCCAGGGTCGAGGAGATCACCGCGAACCTGCTCGACGAGCTGGCCGAGGCCACCAGGGACGGTTCGCCGATCGACCTCGTCGACACGTTCTGCTACCCGCTGCCGGTCACCGTGATCTGCGAGCTGGTCGGCGTCGACGAGGAGGACCGCCCGCACTGGCGCGCCTGGAGCGACGCGATGGCGACGCTGGACGGCGAGCGGCTCCCCGGCGAGGTGCGCAAGACCCTCGCCGCCGCACGGGCGATGATCGAACGCCGGCGCGCCGAGCCGCGGGACGACCTGGTCACCGCGCTCGTCCAGGCGCAGACGGAGAACCCGGACATCGTCAGCGACGACGAGCTGGTCGGGGTCCTCTTCAGCCTGGTGACGGCCGGGCACCAGACGACGACGTACCTGATCGGCAACTCGGTGCTCGCCCTGCTCGAGCACCCGGACCAGCTCGCGCGGCTGAAGGCGGACCCGTCGCTGTGGCCGCAGGCCGTGCGCGAGCTGCAGCGCCTGGGCCCCATCCAGTTCGGGCAGCCGCGGTTCGCCACGGAGGACATCGAGCTGGGCGGCGTGGTGATCCCGAGGGGGATGCCCGTCGTGCCGCTGATCATGGGCGCGAACAGCGACCCGCGGAAGTTCCCCGAGCCGGAGAAGCTGATCGTCGACCGGCTGGGCGTCGGCAGCGAGAGCCACCTCGGGTTCGGCAAGGGCATCCACCGCTGCCTGGGACAGCACGTCGCCTACCTGGAGGCGGAGGTGGCGCTCCGCGGCCTGTTCACCCGCTTCCCGGACCTGGCCCTCGCGGTGCCGCGCGAAGAGGTGCCGTGGATCCTGCGGCCCGGGTTCACCCGGACCAAGGACCTCCCGGTTCGGCTCGTCCCGACGTCGTGACGCCGGGGCCACGAGCCGGCGAGCACGGGGAGAAGTGGCTACGCCGGTTCCGCCCGGCACCGGACGCACACGCCCGCCTCGTGTGCCTGCCGCACGCCGGTGGGTCGGCAAGCTTCTTCTTCCCCGTGGCCGGCGCGCTCGCCCCCGCGGTGGAGGTTCTGGCGGTCCAGTACCCGGGCCGCCAGGACCGCCGGCACGAGCCCCCGGTCGACAACATCCCCGACCTGGCGGACCAGATCCTCGACGCGCTGCGCCACTTCGACGACCGTCCGCTGGCACTGTTCGGGCACAGCATGGGCGCGGTCCTCGGCTACGAGGTGGCGTTGCGGATGCCGGGTGCCGGACTGCCGGCACCCACGCGCCTCTTCGCGTCCGGCCGGCGGGCCCCCTGCCGCGACCGAGCCGAGCGGGTGCACCAGGTGTCCGACGCCGACATCGTGGCCGAGCTGCGGACGCTGGGCGGCGTCGACGCGGCCGCGCTGGCCGATCCGGAAGTGCTGGAGATGATCCTGCCGACGGTCCGTGGCGACTACCGGGCCGTCGAGTCGTACCGTCACGATCCCGACCGCAGGCTCGACTGCCCGCTCACGGTGCTCACCGGCGACAGCGACCCCCGGGTCTCCGTGGACGATGCCCGCGCCTGGGCGGAGCACACCACCGGGCCCACCGACCTCGTGGTCCTCCCGGGAGGCCACTTCTTCCTCGTCGACCAGCGGGACCGCGTGCTCGAGATCCTCCGGCAGGAACTGCCGGTGAGGATCCCGACCTGACCGACGTGGCAGCCGGACGTGGTCGACGACTTCGCCGCGCCCGGCTCCGCGCGGTCATCCGACCGCCACTCCCCCACGGTCGGGTGACCGCGCGAGAGTGATGCGGGTATCGCGGTCTCGGCTTCCAGCCCTGCCGGGACGAGTGACCGGCGTCCCTTCGATGCTCCCCGCCCAGGGACGGGTGTCGCCGGGAAAGTCCAGGCACACCCGGTGCCTGGACTTTCCCGGCGCACAGCCCGACCGCACGCACCGGCCCCCTCGACTACCAGGTGACGGGTAGTTCGTTCAGCACCTGGAAGCCCGCGGTGGGGTTGAACGGGATCTCCTCCGCCGGAGCCGCGAGGCGCAGGCCGGGAAGCCGCTGGAACAGGGTGCTGAGTGCGATTTCCATGGTGACGCGGGCGAGGTTCTGTCCGAGGCACTGGTGGGCGCCGAACCCGAACGAGACGTGGTCCCGGACCGAGTTGTGGTGCCAGTCGAGGGAGTTCGGCGCCCCGTGGACGTCCTCGTCGCGGTTGATGAGCGAGGTTATGAAGAACACGCCGTCGCCCTTGCGGATGGTGGTTCCCTCGATCTCGATGTCGTCGACGGCCAACCGCTGCAATCCGTCGGGGATGGACAGCAGTCGCAACAGCTCGTCCACCGCGGTGGGCATCAGCGACGGGTCGGCGCGCAGCTCGGCGAGCCGCTCGGGGTTCTGGAGCAGGGTGAACGCGCTCAGCGAGACCATGGTCCCGGTGGTGCCGTGGCCGCCGGCCACCTGCAGGACCAGCGTCGAGACCAACTCCTCGGCGTCCACGTCGCCCACGTCCCCAGTGGCACCACGCTCCGCGAGGAGGTCGTCGAGGACCTTGTCACCGGGGTTCCGCCGCTTCTCCTCGATCAGCTTGCTCATGTAGGTCATGAGCTCGTCGTACGCCGCGTCGGCGTTCGAGCCGGAGATGAACTGGTACGACTGCTTCTCGAAGAAGTCGTGATCGTCGTCCGGGATACCCATCAGGTGGTACAGCACCGTCACGGGCACGGGTGCGGCGAACGCGGGGATCAGATCCGTGGGAGCGCCGTTCTCGATCATGAGATCCAGCTGCCGGTCGACGATCTCCTGGATCTTCGGGCGCAGGGCGTTGATCCGCCTGAGCGTGAAGCTGGGGATCAGCATCTTGCGCCGGGCGTTGTGCACCGCGCCGTCCACGCCCACCAACGCGGTGACGATCTTCAGCACCTTCTGCCGGGCGTCCCTGACGGCGGCGGCGATGCTCGGGAACATCGCGGGCCACTGCGGGTTGGTCCGGTCACTGGAGATGCGGGGATCGATCAGGAGCCGGCGGGCCACGTCACGACCGGTGATCGCCCACACCCGTCGCCCGTCGTAGAGGGTGACCTGGGCGAGCGGCCGCTGCTCGACCAACGACAGGTACTCCGGCGCCGGCTGGTAGGGGCAGGTGCGGTCCTGCGGGTACACAACGGTTTCAGTCATGCGGGAGCCCTCCGAGCAACCAGTGCAGTGACGTGCGCATGTGATCCGCACGGTGTGGAGCGGGCCCGTGCGGCCCGATTCGGAACGATAATCAGGGGACGGCCGGGCGCACATCCCCACAGTTGATATGGCTCGGCGTCCCGCTACCCCGGCCCGGCGGAACACCGGGAGCCGAACAGTCCGCGTGTCGCCAGGATCCGCGGCAGCCTAGTTCGTGAAGTCCGCCTTGTGGTCCAGGGCCCACTCGGCGAAGGTTCGCGCCGGCCTGCCGAGGACTTTCTCGACGGTGCGGTCGATCTCGACGGGTCCTTCGAGAGCCTCCACGTAGTAGCGGATCCTGGTCTCGACGATGTCCGGCGCGTCCGTCCTGCCGATGATCCCGTCCCGTACCAGCTCCTGGAGGCGGGACCCGATCCGTTCGTGGAACACGGCACGCGCGTCATCGCCCGTGAGGTCCTCGAACGCCAGCTCGCGGCCGATCGCCTGACCGATGAGGGCGACCTGTTCGGCCTGGGTGATGCTGTCGCCACCGGTGATGTGGTACCGCGCGCCGGCGTGGCCGTCCCGCAGCAGAGCGCGGGTGCTCACCTCGGCGATGTCGCGCTCGTGGATGGAGGACAGGTAGGAGTGCGCGTAGAGGAGCCGCACCGGCTTCCCGGCCCTGATGGACGGGGCCCACTGCAGGGAGTTCGCGGCGAACGGGCCCGGCCGCACGAACGTCCACGACAGGCCGGACCGCTCGATCGAGTCCTCCGCCATCCGGTGGTACCGCGCGATCCAGTGGTCCGGATCGCGACCGGCGGCAGCCAAAGAGGACAGGAGCACGATGTGCTCGACGCCGGCGGCCTTCGCGACCTCGACGACCCCGTCGATGCCGGTCGGCTGGGTGTACAGGAAGACCTTCTCCACGCCGCGAAGCGCGTGCTCGAACGTCTTCGGGTCGGTGAGGTCCGCCCGGTAGGCGGCAACCCCCGCCGGCAGGTCGAGCGACGCCGGATCGCGGGAGGTCACCCGCACGTCCACTCCCGCCCGCGCCAACAGGTCCACGACGTGACGACCGACATTGCCGGTCGCGCCGGTCACCAACATCGTCATGATTCCCCCGCATCGGCTTGCTCCTGCGCCCACCGCGCGAACGTCCGCGGGGGCCGATCCTCTTGCCCTCCAACGGGCTCACGGCACCCGCCGCGGCGAGGTCACGGCCGTCGCCCCAGCCACCGGAATGGTCATGCGACAGTATCGACAGTTGCCGAAGGTCGTCAACCAAGCCGTCACCCAGGAGGAGCTGAGCGGAGTGTCGAGAACAGGACCGGCCGTCGACTGGTGCCACGGCAACGCCGCCGAGGACACCAGGGCCACCCGCGGCTGGTTGCTGGGCGGGTTCGTCGACCCCGCCGAAGGTGTTCGGCACAGCGAGGACGTCGAGGTCAGGTGGGCGACCTACCGAGCGGGCACCGTTCGTCCCGAGTGGACGGTCGACGACCGGCGCACGACGCTCGTCGTCCTCGTCCGGGGCGAGTTCCGCGTGGACCTGACCGTGGGCAGCAGGGTGCTCGCCGAGCAGGGCGACTACGTGCTGTGGGGCCCTGGCATCGACCACTCGTACGAGGCCCTCACCGACGCGGTGGTGATGGCCGTCCGCTGGCCGTCGGGTGGTCCACTGTAGAGGATCGAGATCGGCGGGCGGAACTACACACGTTGGTGATGCCCCGCGCACGCGGTGTGGGAAAGCCTGGTCGGGGGACGGGACGCGCCGCCCGGGCGGCAGGGCTGGGCCGGCACTCGAACTGCCCCACCACACGAACTACCGCTAGGAGCAATGTTGAAGGTCCTCACTCTCGCCGGGATCAGCCCGTCGACGGTTTTCAGCCACGCCCCGCTCTCGAACGCCCTGCGCAACGAGGGGCACGAGGTCATGATGACCGCTTCGCTCGAGGTGGAGCTCCCGACCATCGCCGGCCTCGGCCTGCCCGCCGTGCGGGTCACGAACCCGGACGTGGACCCGAAGGAGATCATCGCCAGAGGCGGGTTCCAGGTGCCGAACGACCCGATCGAGCGCGAGCAGATGTCGGGCCGGTGGTATGCGCGCCTGGAGGCCGCGACCCTCGACCCGTTGCTGGCCCTGGCCAAGGACTGGCGCCCCGACGTCGTCATCGGCGGCATCTGCTGTTACGCGGCCCCGCTGCTGGCCGCCCACCTGGGCGTGCCCTGGGTGCGCCACGGGTGGGACATCCACGACCCGCGGCTGATGGACCTCGGGGCGGTCGAGGAGCTGGACGACCTCCTGTCCGAGGTGGGCATCGACGGCATTCCCGTGCCCGACATGATGATCGACATCACGCCGCCGAGCCTGCGGCCCGCGGACGCGCGGCCCACCCAGATGATGCGGTGGGTCCCGGGCAACACGCAGCGGATCCTCGAGCCGTGGATGTACGCGAAGGGCGGGGACGCCCGGATCGGCGTGACCATCGGGACCGGCGTGGCGAGCCACGGCCAGTTCGACCTCCTCCAGGGCATCCTCGACAACGTCCGCACCCTGGACGCGGAGGTGGTGGTGGCCGTGACCGACAAGGACGCCGTGACCGTGCGCGAACGGGTGCCGGACATCCGCGCGGGCTGGATCCCCCTCGACGTCGTCGCGCCCACCTGCGACGTGATCGTGCACCAGTCCGGCGGCAGCACCATGATGACGGCGCTGAGCTTCGGGGTGCCCCAGGTGCTGGTTCCCGAGCCCACCCTGTACCGCGCGAACGACATGGCCCGCCGCCTCGTCGAAGCGGGCGTCGCGATCACGCTCACCCCGGACGAGGCCACGAGTGACGTCATCGCGAAGAGCTGCCAGGAGATCATCTCCAACCCCGCGTACGCCAAGGCCGCGGCCGGGCTCCGCCAGGAGATCGCCGGCCTGCCGTCGCCGGCCGAGGTGGCGCGTCGGGTCGAGCAGCTGGTCTAGCAGCGTCCGGAGGACGACCACGCGGCTCCGGCCGGGGCGAGTGTCCCCAGGCGGAGTACCCGCGTGCGTCCGCTGACCGTCGGAAGGACTCCCATCGTGACTACGAACGAGGTCGCCGGGCCGTCGCAGCTCCTCGCCGCCCGGTTGCAGATTCCACCGATGTCCTACAGCCACGCTTCCGGCTCGTGGATCTTCACCTCCGACGGACGGCGCTTCCTCGACGCGTGCAGTGGGATCGTGAACGTCAACATCGGCCACGCGCACCCGACGGTGGTCGAGGCGCTGAGCGACCAGGCGGGGATCTGCACCTACGCCAGCGCCGGCTCGTTCGCGCCGACGCACATGGAGCAGCTGGCCGCGGCGACGGCACGTGCCGTGCACCGGCCGCAGGACCGGGTCATGTTCACGCCGACCGGCACGCACGCCACCGAGTCGGCCATCGCGCTGGCCAGGCTGGCGCAGCGGGCCCGCGGCGAGACGGGCCGGCACAGGGTGCTCACGGCCTCGCTCGGCTACCACGGCAACAGCGCCTTCGTGCTCGCGTTGTCCGGGCACCGCTCCCGCCGGCCGCACGAGGACGACAGCTTCGGCCTCGCCCCCGCGTTCGACCCGCCCTACCCCGGCCACCACCTCGGCTGCCGCTTCCCCGTCTGCCGTGCCGACTGCGCGCACGCCGTGCGTGACGCCATCGTCGCCGCCGGCCCGGACAGCGTCGCCGCGGTGCTGATGGAGACCGTCAACGGCACCACCGGCGGCGGCTACTGCCCACCGCCCGGTTACCTGCGCGCGCTCCGCGAGATCTGCGACGAGTACGGCGTCCTGCTCATCCACGACGAGGTGCTCACCGGACTGGGCCGCACCGGACTGCCCCTCGGCTCGCACCACGCGCAGGACGCGGAGCCGGACATCATCACGTTGGCGAAGGGCCTCGGCGCCGGGTACCTCCCCCTGGCCGCCACGATGATCGCACCCGAGCTGGCCGACAGCATCATGTCGAGCGGCAGGTGGCTCCCGCTCATGGGCACCATGTCGGCGACCCCGCTGCAGGGCCGGGTCGGCCTCGCGGTGCTCTCGGTGCTGGACGAGATCGGTGCCCTGGAACGCGACCAGGTGCGCGGCGCGCAGCTGGGGAAGATCCTCGCGGAAGCGGTGCGGGACCTGCCGGCGGTGACCGACCTGCGCGGTGTCGGCTACTTCTACGGCATCGAACTGGCGCCGGGCACCATCGGCGAGGCGTTGCGCACCACCAGGAGCAACGGCCTGCTGCTCTACCCGTTCGTCGGTTTCCACCCCGACCGCACCGGAGAGGGCCTGCTGATCGCCCCGCCGCTGAACGCGACCGACGCCGAGCTGGAGATCCTCGGCGACGGCCTGCGCGCGGCACTGGCCAGGATCGGCGACGGTGCGCCGGTGGGGGCGTCCTAGCCGCCGTGCCGCCGGCGCGGGACGGCCCGGCGCTATCAGGACGAGGGATGCCGGGCCGGTGCCGTCCAGCCCTAGCCTTCGAACATCCGCGCACGAGTTGAGAGGTGTCCTGTGGGTGTCGTGTTGTTGCTGAACGGTCCCAACCTGGGTGTCCTGGGCCGGCGCGAGCCGGAGATCTACGGCACTGACACGCTCGCGGACATCGAGAAGGCGGTGGCCGAGGAGGTGCGCGTCCGCGGGTGGGAGGTCGTCCCGGTCCAGCGCGACGGGGAGGGCGAACTGGTGGGCGCGATCCACGAGCACCGGGACACCACGGTCGGCGCCATCGTCAACCCCGGTGCGCTGATGATCGCCGGCTGGAGCCTGCGGGACGCGTTGGCGAGCTACGAGCCGCCGTGGATCGAGGTGCACCTGAGCAACGTCTGGGCCCGCGAACAGTTCCGGCACGAGTCGGTGATCGCCCCGCTGGCGAGCGGCGTGGTGGTCGGCCTCGGTGCCTACGGCTACCGCCTGGCCGCCCAGGCGCTCCTGCACCTGTGCCCGGAAGTGTGAGGAGGACTCCGGTTCCTCACGCACGAAACTCACGATCAGGGGATGACATGATGCTTGTGGGGTACCGCTCCCTCCCGATCCGGCTGAACGGCTGAGGCGTGTCGATGTCCGCTGCCGGATTGCTGACCACGACCGACGACGACCTGCTGCGTCGGTTCACCGAGTCGGCCAACACACAGGACCGGGTACTGGTCCCCACTCCCGCGTTCCACGACTGGTTCACCGAACGCAGGAACGCCAACAGCTACCAGGTCACACAGGTCCCCTTCCGCGGACTGTCCGGCTGGCGGTTCCAACCGGACACCGGCAACCTCGTGCACGACAGCGGCCGGTTCTTCACGATCGAGGGGCTCGCGGTCAACACCGACCACGGCGAGCACCCGCACTGGACGCAACCGATCATCCGGCAGCCGGAGATCGGCATCCTCGGCATCCTCGTCAAGGAGTTCAACGGTGTCCTGCACTGCCTGATGCAGGCCAAGATGGAGCCGGGCAACGTCAACCTGACCCAGCTCTCCCCCACCCTGCAGGCGACCCGCAGCAACTACACCCGGGTGCACAAGGGCAAACCCATCCCCTACCTGGACTACTTCACCGCACCCTGGCGCGGCCGGGTGCTGGTCGACGTGCTGCAGTCCGAACAGGGTGCGTGGTTCCTCCACAAGCGCAACCGCAACATGGTCATCGAGGTCACCGACGACATCCCCCTGCTGGACGACTTCTGCTGGCTGACTCTGGCCCAGCTGCACGAGCTGCTGCACGTCGACAACCTCGTCAACATGGACTCGCGGACGGTGCTGTCCGGAATCCCCTACGCCGCGCCGGTCGACCGGCCGTCCCTGCTCGGCGAGGACTCCTTCCGCGGCGCGCTCCTACGCTCCCTGGCCGAACACCGCGGCGCGCTGCACGAACTGCCCGCGCTGCTGAGCTGGTTCACCGAAGCCAAGACCAAGCACAGCCTGCTCCAACAACGGATCCCGCTCAACGAGGTGGCCGGCTGGAAGGCCACCGACGAGCACATCAGCAACCACGACGGCAAGTACTTCACCGTGATCGGCGTGGACGTCCGGGCCAGCAACCGTGAGGTGGCGCACTGGACACAGCCGATGCTCGCACCGGTCGGCCAGGGCCTGCTCGCCTTCCTCGCCAAGCGGATCGGCGGCGTCCTCCACATACTCGTCCAGGCCCGCACCCAGGCCGGCACCTTCGACGTGATCGAGATGGCCCCGACCGTGCACTGCACACCCAACAACTACACCGACGCGCGACCACCGCTGTTCCTGGAGCACGTCCTGGACGCCCCGGCCGAGGCGATCAGGCACGACGTGGTCCACTCGGAGGAGGGCGGGCGCTTCCACCACGCCGAGAACCGCTACATGGTCATCGAGGTGGACGACGACTTCCCCACCGAAGTACCGCCGGACTTCATCTGGATGACCGCGCAACAAACCGCGAGCCTGGTGCGGCACGGCAACTACTTCAACGTCGAAGCCCGCAGCCTACTGACATGCCTACACACACTGTGGTGACCACAGCCATCAACATCGGCATACTCGGCTGCGCCGACGTCGCGTGGCGCCGGATGCTGCCCGCGTTCCAGGCCAACCGGCACGTCCGGGTCGTCGCCGTGGCCAGCCGGACCGGCGAACGGGCGGCGAAGTTCGCCGCCGAGTTCGGCTGCGAGGCACTCGTCGGCTACTCGAACCTCCTGGACCGCGACGACATCGACACCGTCTACGTGCCGCTGCCGTCGCGGCTGCACGCGGAATGGATCCGCCACGCCCTCGACGCGGGCAAACACGTGCTGGCCGAGAAACCGGCCACGACGTCCGCGAAGGACACCCTGGAGCTGGCCCGGCTGGCCGAGGCCAACGGGCTGGTGCTGATGGAGAACTTCATGTTCCTCCACCACTCCCGCCACGAGCGGGTCCAGGGCCTCCTCGCCGACGGTGCCGTCGGCGCGGTCCGGAGCCTGCACAGCACGTTCACCATCCCCGCGCGGCCACCCGGGGACATCCGGCTGGCGGCCGAGCTCGGCGGCGGTGCCCTGCTGGACAACGGCGCCTACCCGGTCCGGCTGGCGCAGCTGATGCTGGGACCGGACCTCCAGGTGGCCGGCGCGACCCTGATGACCGACCCGCGGCACGGCGTCGACGTCGCCGGCTCCGCGCTGCTGTACCGGTCCGACGGGGTCTCCGCACTGCTCGCGTTCGGGCTGGACCACCACTACGTCAACGACTACCACGTGCACGGCAGCAGCGGCCGGATCAGCGTCGACCGCGCGTTCACCCCGCCGGCCGGGACGACGGAGATCGTCGTGGCCCGGCAGGGCGGTGTGAGCCGCGTGCCGCTGCCCGCCGAGGACCAGTGCGTGGAGACCGTGGCCGCGTTCGTCGCCGCGATCCGGACGGGCACCCGGCCGGACACCGCGGCGATGGTGCGCCAGGCGATGTTGATCGACGAGATCCGAGAGAACGCCAGGAGGGCGCGGGCATGAGGGAGAGCAAGGCGCGGATACTGGAGCTGGTTCGCAAGTACCACCAGGAGAACGCGTCCGGCGAGTTCGTGCCCGGGACCACGCTGGTGCAGTCCTCCGGTGCCGCGCTGGACGAGGAGGACCGCGTCGCGCTGGTCGAGGCGGCGCTGGACATGCGCATCGCCGCCGGCGTCAGCGCACGCCGGTTCGAGCGCGAGTTCGCGCGCCACCTCGGGCTGCGCAAGGCGCACCTGACCAACTCCGGCTCCTCGGCGAACCTGCTCGCGCTGTCCGCGCTGACCTCACCCGCGCTGGAGGACCGCAGGCTCGTCCCCGGCGACGAGGTGATCACCGTCGCGGCGGGCTTTCCCACCACGGTGAACCCGATCGTCCAGAACGGCCTCGTGCCGGTGTTCGTCGACGTCGAGCTCGGGACCTACAACACGACGCCGGAGCGCATCGAGGCCGCCATCGGCCCGCGCACGAAGGCGGTCATGGTCGCCCACGCGCTGGGCAACCCGTTCGCCGTCGCCGAGGTGGCCGAGATCGCCGACCGGCACGGCCTGTTCCTGGTCGAGGACAACTGCGACGCGGTCGGCTCCACCTACCGGGGGAAGCTGACCGGCACGTTCGGCGACATGTCCACGGTCAGCTTCTACCCGGCACACCACATCACCACCGGTGAGGGCGGCTGCGTGCTGACGTCCAACCTGGCGCTCGCCCGGATCGTGGAGCAGCTGCGCGACTGGGGCCGGGACTGCTGGTGCGAGCCGGGCGAGGACGACACGTGCCGCAAGCGGTTCGACTACCAGGCGGGCACGCTGCCGCAGGGCTACGACCACAAGTACATCTTCTCGCACGTCGGGTTCAACCTGAAGGCGACGGACCTGCAGGCCGCGCTCGGGCTCACCCAGCTGGCCAAGCTGGACGACTTCGGCGCCGCCCGGCGGCGCAACTGGCAGCGGCTGCGCGAGGGCCTCGACGGCCTGCCCGGCCTGCTGCTGCCCAGCCCGACCCCGGGTGCGGACCCGAGCTGGTTCGGCTTCGTGATCACCGTGCTGCCGGACGCGCCGTTCCGCCGCTCGGAGCTGGTGGCCTTCCTCGAGGCGTCCCGGATCGGCACCCGGCGGTTCTTCGGCGGCAACCTCACCCGGCATCCGGCGTACCTGAACCAGCCCTACCGCGTGTCGGGCGACCTGGCCAACTCCGACCTGATCACCGAGCACACGTTCTGGGTGGGCGTGTACCCGGGCCTGACCACCCAGATGATCGACTACGTGATCGAGTCCATCCGAGGGTACGTGTGCGCGGCCGCGAGCTGACCGTTCCGGACAGCTTCCTCTTCACCCCGACCAGGCTCACCGACCACCGCGGCTGCTTCTACGAGTCCTACCGCGAGGACGCGCTGACCGACGTGGTCGGCCACCGGTTCACCGTGGCGCAGACCAACTTCTCGGTCTCCTCGCGCGGCGTGCTGCGCGGACTCCACGGGGTGGCACTGCCACCGGGACAGGCCAAGGTGGTGACCTGTCACCGGGGCGCGGTCCTGGACGTGGTGGTGGACATCAGGACCGGTTCCCCCACCTTCGGCACGCACGCCGCGAACGTCCTCACCGCCGAGTCCGGCGCGTTCGTGTACGTGGCCGAAGGACTCGGCCACGCCTTCCTGGCGCTGACCGACGACACGTGCGTCGGCTACCTGTGCTCGACCCGGTACGTGCCGGGCACGCAGGTGGACCTCAACCCGCTCGACCCCGACCTCGGCCTGGACTGGGGCATGGCCGGGACTCCGCTGCTGTCGGAGAAGGACGCCACCGCACCCACCCTCGCCGTGGCCGCCGGCGCCGGCCTGCTCGCCACCTACGCCGACTGCCTCGCGCACTACCAAGGCCTGCGCGGGGAATGCTGAGCCCGTCTACGGCGCGGTCCAGGCGACGGAGAGCGCGTGTACCCCGTAGTGCAGCATGTCGTTGCGCAGCGGCACGTCCGCGGCGGGCACGGTGAGGCGCAGCCCGGGTAGGCGGCGCAGCAGCTCGGTGTAGGCGACCTTCATCTCCATCCGCGCCAGCTGCTGCCCGAGGCACTGGTGCACGCCGTGGCCGAACGCCAGGTGCGAGCCGCGGGTCCGGGTCACGTCCAGCACGTCCGGGTCGTGCCAGTGCTTGCCGTCCCGGTTCGCGGCCAGCACGGAGACCACGACGGTCGACCCGGCCGGGAAGTGCCAGTCGCCGAGTCGCACGTCCTCCTTGGCGAACCGGAACAGTCCGATGTGGACGATGCTGAGGAAGCGCAGCAGCTCCTCGACCGCGTCGTTGACCATGGCCGGGTCGGCGCGGAGCGCGGCGAGCTGGTCCGGTCGCTGCAGCAGCACGAACACGCCCAACCCCAGCATGCTCGCGGTGGACTCGAAACCGGCCATGAGCAACAGGTTGGCGATGCCGGTCAGCTCGTCGTCGGTCAGCGCGGGATCGGCACCGGCGTGGTGGATCAGGCCGGAGATGATGTCGTCGGCGGGGTTCTGCCGCTTGTCGGTGACCACCCGCTGCATGAACGCGCGCATCGCGTGGGCGTTCGCCACCGCCTCCTCGCCCGGCATGTTCATCCGCAACAGGCTCGCCGTGCGCTGCTGGAACTCCGCCCGGTCCTCGTAGCGCACCCCGAGCAGCTCGCAGATCACCAGCGAGGTCACCGGCAGCGCGAAGTCGGGCAGCAGGTCCGCGGTGTTCCCCGCGGCAAGCAGGGCGTCCAGGCGCTCGGTGACGATCTCCTCGATCCGCGTGCCGAGCAGGCGCATCCGGTGGACGGTGAACTGCCCGGCGAGCAGCTTGCGGTACCGGCTGTGCTCCGGGGGGTCCATGTTGATGAACGACCCGGCCCGGGCCTTGTCGTCGACCAACCCCGCGCGGACCTTCGGGGGCAGCTTCTTGATCCTGGGGTGGTAGGTGAACCGGTCGGCGGAGAACCGCGGGTCCGACAGCACCGCACGGGCCTCGTCGAACCCGGACACGAGGTAGAACGGGTCACCGCTGGGCAGGACCGCCTCGGCGACCGGGGACCGCTCGGTCAGGGCCACCAGTGCGGGCGGCAGCGTGAACGGGTCGTCGCGGTGGATGAGCTCCTGGGGTATCGGCGAGCCGATCGTCGCGTTGGCGGGCGGGGCTTTGGTCGTCTCGGTCGTCACCGCGGGAGCCTCCATCTGGCTGTAGCGTTCGGTGCGGGAGCCACACGGGCGGTCACAGCCGCCGCGTCACGCCGCTCACGTGGTCGCGCAGGCAGTCGATGCGTCCGGGCAGTTCCGGATCGCCCTCGGGCCAGGCGAGGTCGATGCCTGTCCGCCCGTCGAAGGTGTTCACCACGTAGCCGCCGAGGAGCGTGAACTCCCTGAAGATGCGGGAAGCGGAGCGGAAGTTGGTCAGCCGCAGGCCGTCCGGCGTGCGCAGGGGCGGCACCAGTCCCCAGTTGATCATGCTGACCACGACGGGGGCGGTGCTCGGGTTCCACGGTCGCGCGTCGGGCGCGGGCCGGCTCATCAGGTCCAGGAGGCTGCGCTGGATGGATCCGTCGGCCAGTCCCGCTCGCAGCCGCGTCCCGACCGCCCGGCCGATCGCGACGGCGTCGGGTTCGATGTCCTCGGTGGCGCTGAATCCGGCACCGCCGAGCACGTTCGTACCCTCGGTCGCGCCGACCGGCGGCGTGAGGTGCCTGCGCAGGTTCACCGTGAACCGGTACATCAGGTCGGTGAACGGCAGATCGCGCAGCTCGGCCTCGACGAGGAGCAGGATGCCCGCCAACAGGCCGTTGACGGTCACGTGCTCGCGGTGGCCGAGTTCCGCCAGTGCCGAGGTCTCCGCCGCCGTCAGGCGGTGCTGGACGACGTGCCGGGCGGGGGTGGACGGTTCGGGTACCGGCTGGCCCGTCGCGGCCGGCGGCGCCGAGGTGGCCCCGGCGGCGGGGGCGGTGGCGTGGATGCCGCGCTCGGCCAGCAGGTCCTCCAGGGACCTGGGGAACGGGTGGCGGGGCAGCTCGACGGGCACGCCGTTGACGACGTCGGTGTAGCAGGACCACAGCGCCGCGAGCACCTCGATGGAGTGGTGGGCGTCGGCGATGCTGTGGTGGGTCAGCAGGCACACGCTCATGTCGTCGTCGCCGTCACGCACGACGTTGAGCGCGCTCAACGCCCGCTGCTGGTCCAGTTTCACGCCGGTCATCGGGTGGTCGAGGTCCCCGTCGCAGACGCCGAGCTCCGGGCGGGCGTCGGACGTGGCGAATCCGAACCCGTCGGCGCCGGTCTCCAGTCGCGCCCCGAGCTGGGGGTACGCGCGCCACACGGCCTCGTACGCCGTCGCCAGGGCATCCAGGTCCAGCCGGCCCGTGGCGCGCACCGTGTACCCGATCCAGGACTCCCGTACGGCCTGGATCGTCTCGGTGGGTGACAGCGCACGCCAGAGTCCAGCTGTGGTCACGAAAAGCCCTCCCGTGAGCGTGCGACATCCCTCGTCCGGTCCAGGCTTTCCCACACCGGGTCCGGGGGCCATCACCAACGTGGGTAGTTCGGGTCGGTGCGCGGCGGACCGGTTGGACCAAGCTGAGGGATGTCCCGCGGTTCCCGTGTGGATAGGCTGCCGATCGTGTTGTCGGACAAGCAGATGCCACCTCGTAGGGAGAGTTCTCCTTGACGGACGCGGACGTCGTCGTCGTCGGCAACGGGCCGGTCGGCGCCACCCTGTCGGTGCTGCTGGCCCAGCGCGGCTGGCGGGTGCTGGTGCTCGAACGCCGCGCCCGGCCGTACACGTTGCCGCGGGCGACCAGTTTCGACGGCGAGACCGCGCGGCTGCTGGCCGCCGCCGGGATCGGGCCGGAGCTGGCCGGGATCACCGTGCCCGCCAACGGGTACCAGTGGCAGACCGCCGCCGGCGAGGCGCTGCTGGACATCGAGTTCACCACGGCCGGCCCCTACGGCTGGCCCGACGCGAACACGATGCACCAGCCGGCGCTGGAGGAGCTGCTCGCGGCCAGGGCGGCGGCGCTTCCCGGCGTCACGGTGCTGCGCGGCCACGAGGTCGTGGACATCGTGGACGGGACCGCCGACGGCGACGAGCAGGTGGCGGTCACCGCGACCACCGCCGACGAGGAGACCCGCGTGTTCACCGCGCGCTGGGTCGTCGGGTGCGACGGCGCCAACAGCTTCGTCCGCGACCACCTCGACGTCCCCGTCACCGACCTCGGGTTCTCCTACGAGTGGCTGCTCTGCGACGTGGAGCTCCGCGAGCCGCGCGAGTTCGTCCCCACCAACGTGCAGGTCTGCGACCCGGCCAGGCCGACGACGCTGGTGGGCAGCGGCCCCGGCCGACGGCGCTGGGAGTTCATGCGACTGCCCGGCGAGAGCACCGCCGAGCTGAACCGGGACGAGACGGCGTGGCGGCTGCTCTCGCCGTTCGGAGTCACGCCCGACACCGCGACGCTGTTGCGCAGCACCACGTACATCTTCCAGGCCAGGTGGGCCGACCGGTGGCGGGTCGGCCACGTCCTGCTGGCCGGCGACGCTGCGCACCTCATGCCGCCCTTCGCCGGGCAGGGCATGTGCTCCGGCATCCGGGACGTGGTGAACCTGGCCTGGAAACTCGACCTGACCCTGCGCGGCCTGGCCGGTGAGTCCATCGTGGACAGCTACGCCGAGGAACGCCGCACGCAGGCCAAGGAGTCGATCCTGGCGTCCGTCCAGTTGGGACGGGTGATCTGCGTGACCGACCCGGCGGCCGCCGCGGAACGGGACGCGACGGTCCTGGCGAACCGCCGCGGCAAGCCACCCACCCGCCCCGAACCGGCGAAACCGCTCACGACCGGGCTGCTGCGCGAGCGGCGGCCCGCCGGCGCGGTCGTGCCGCAGGGGCGGGTGCGCCGGCACGGCCGCACCGGCCTGTTCGACGACGTCGTCGGCCGCGGCTTCGTCCTGCTGACCACCGAAGACCCCCACGCCACCCTCGACGAGGACCGACTGGCGTTCCTCACCGGACTGGGCACCCACGTGGCACGACTGCTACCACCCGGCGGCCCCGAGGACGGTGTGGTGGACGTGGACGACGTCTACCGGCCCTACCTGGCACGGTTCGGCGCCACGTCCCTGCTCGTCCGACCGGACTACCACGTCTACGGCGCCGCGCACGACCCCGGCGCCACCAAGGAACTGGTCGACGACCTGCGGTACCGGTTGCGCGCCGACTGACGGCTGCCGGTCACGCCACGACCAACCGGGCCAGTGACACCGCGCCACGCAACGAGGACAAGCCGCCCAACACGGCCGGTTCCACCACCAGCGGCGGCTGACCCGGACGAGCCAGCTCGGCAAGGCGCTCCGACACCCACCCGACCACCTCGGGAACACCAGCCACGAAACCACCGCCGATCACCACACGCCGGGGATGGACCAGCTCCCGCACACCAGCCACCCCCGCGGCCAAGGCCCGACACGTCCGGTCGATCGC
>NZ_JBJMIE010000152.1:0-15570 GCF_045807065.1 Actinophytocola sp.
CCCTCCAGCGCGACCGTGTCCCCGTCGTGGACGTGCGCCGCGATCGCCTCGGCCAGGGGCACTGGACTTGTCATCGGCAACTCCGGTAGAATTTCGCTGAGCGAAAGATTCTTCTTTCAACGAAAAGAGTAGCCGATGGCCGGTGAGGCGTCTACGGGTACGTTCCTGCAGGGGCTGGAGCGTGGGCTCGCCGTGATCCGGGCGTTCGACCAGGCACATCCCGAGCTGACGCTGTCGGAGGTGGCGGCGCGGACCGGCGTGACCCGCGCGGTGGCGCGGCGGTTCCTGTTGACGTTGGCGTCGCTGGGATACGTGCGCAGCGACGGACGGTTCTTCTCGCTGACCGCGCGGGTGCTGGAGCTGGGGTACGCGTACCTGTCGTCGCTGTCGCTGCCGGAGGTGGCGGAGTCACACCTGGAGTCGCTGGTCGCCGAGGTGAACGAGTCGTCGTCGGTCTCGGTGCTGGACGGACAGGACGTCGTCTACGTGGCGCGAGTACCGGTGTCGCGGATCATGACCGTCGCGATCAGCGTGGGAACGCGCTTTCCGGCGTACGCGACCTCCATGGGGCGGGTGTTGCTGGCGGGGATGCCGGCGGAGGAACTGGAGGAGTACCTGTCGGCCGTGGTCCTCGAACCACTGACCGCGCGCACGGTGACCTCGGCGGACGCGCTGCGCGCGGAGGTCGCGAAGGTGCGGTCGCAGGGCTGGGCGCTCGTCAACCAGGAGCTGGAGGAAGGGTTGCGCGCACTGGCGGCGCCGGTGCGGGACCGGACCGGGCGGGTGGTGGCCGCGGTGAACGTGTCCGCCCACGCGAGCCGGACGTCGCTGGAGGCCATGCGTCGCGACCTGCTGCCACCGCTGCTCAAGACGGCGGCCCACATCGAGGCGGACATCCCGGGCTCACGTCGTCCGCGGTGACCCCGTGCACGGTTGATCACGGCCGGTTCCGGCCATCGCCACGCCTCAGGTGTCCCGGCTGACCGTCCACTCGGCGGAATGGGGTAGCAGGCCCGGGATGTCCTCGGTGAGGCGGGCGAAGTCCAGTGCCTGGCCGATGAGGCTCGCCGGGTCGTTCTCGATGGCCGCCCATGCCCTGGCGCGTTCCTGCTCGGTCGGGAACCGGCCGTGGTCGAAGGCTCGGCGGGCGGCGGCGCGGAGCGCGTCCAGGTCGTGCACGACGACGTTGATCCGTGCCTCGACCTGGAAGCGCCGGTCCCGTTGCTCGGCGATGGCGAGCACCTGGGAGCGGGTCAACTCGTGGGTCATGCCTCCATGGTGCGCTCGCCGCAACGCGCCCGACCAGGCGAAATCGTCATTCCGGGGAAAGACCGGGGTCTCCCTTAGGGGCGATGTCGAGTGCGCGCAGCCGGCTCAACAAAGCTGCCATCGCGCGGGGTTCGTCGGCGTAGAAGGCCGACTCGCGGATGCGGTGCAGGTGCCAGCCGCAGCGTTCCAGGTCCCGCTGGGTGGCGAGGTCCCGCTCGTAGGCCGGCGCGCCCTGCCACGTGTCGCCCTCGCACAGCACGGCCAGGCGGGAGTGCGCGCCGACCACCACCAGGTCCAGGCGCGGCCGCTCCACCGAGAACGACGGGACCACCGCGTACCCCAGGCCCACCAGGCGGTTCGCCACGCGTTGCTCGAACAGCGAGTTGAACGGCTCCACCCGCACGTCCGGCGGCACCGCCGTGGTCAGCACGCCCTCCGAGCGGTCGGCCGACATCACGCCGTAGCAGTGGTCCAGCAGCTGGAACCGCATGTCCTCCGGGTTCGACAGGGCGGCCAGCGGGATCGAGTGGAAGACCCACATCTGGTCCCGCGCCCGCGACGCCGCCACGTTGTACCGCTGCACGAACATCTCACGCGTCAGCGGCACCACCCGGTCCGACGCGCCCGCCACCATCGACAGGAACATGACGTCGCGCTCGGCGCCCTGGAAGTCGGCCGAGTCGCCGCACTGGAGCTTGCGCGCCGCCCAGTCCTCCGGGGCCACCCGCTCCAGCAGCCGGCGCTCGACCGCCTTCGCCTGCGCGGCGCCGAGGAGCGAGATCACGCCGAACGTCCTGCCGTCGTAGCGCGGGTCCGCCAGGCACTTCTCCAGCCGCTCGACGATGGCCTCGACCTCGGCCGCGTTGACCTTGTTGGTGGTCCCCTCGACCGTGTCGCCCACGTTCACCGCGCGGATCGGGTCCAACCGGTCCGCGCCGTACTGGCGGACCGGCACCAGGCGGATGCCGTCCGGCTCGTACGCGACCCGGTTCGAGAAGCCGATGATCTCCGGGACGCAGCGGCGGTGCTCGGTCAACGTCAACAGGCCGCGGTAGCGCATCTTCGCCTCGTCGAACAGGCTGCGTTGCGGGTCCTGCCAGGCCGAGCGGTACGGGTCGTCGGCCAGGTACTGGTTGGCCAGGTCACGCAGCTGCTGCTGGTCGACGCCAACGGCCGTCGGCGACACCTGCTTGTCGTCGCCGATCACGACCATCCGCGGCGCCAGGTACTGCAGGAACGTCGCCTCCAGGCCCGCCTGCGACGCCTCGTCGACGATCACCACGTCGAACATGTCCCTGGCGATCTGCAGCTGCTCCGCGATCCGGTAGATCGGCATGATCCACACCGGCACCGCGGAGCGGCAGCGGTCCATGGCCTGCCGGACCTCGGCACGCCGCTGCGCCGCGTACTTCCCGGTGCCCTTGCCGAGCCGGCGGACCAGGTACGCGTAGTGCTCCAGGTTCGCCCGCGCCTGGCCGGTGAGCCGGTCGGGGGACACCGCGTGGCGCCAGGCCCGTGTCGCCGCGAGGGTTTCCACCTCGCGGCGGATGCGTTCCTCGGTCAGCGTGATCTCCGCCTGCACCGCGTTGACGTCCGTCGAGCCGCGGTCGGCGACCCAGGCGCTGACCGCCGCCCACGTCCACGCCTCGCCGAAGCTCGCCAGTCTCTCGCCCCACACGGCGGGGTTGGCCCGCACCGCGGCACGCAACCGCGGCGGCACCGACGCGGCGAGCGAGTCCCGGCGGGTGAGCTGGGCGCGGACCGTGACCAGCCGGGTGAGCCGCTGGTAGGCCGTCGTGTACGCGGACGGGTCGCGGTCGCGGACCGCCGCCAGCAGGGCCGGCACGCACGGTGCCGCGTCCACCCGACCGGCCACCGTGGACACCGCGGACTCCAGGCGGCGCAGCGGGATCGTGGCGGTGACGTGTGCGTCGACGGAGGCGGCCACGTCGACCAGGTTGGCGTAGCGGCGGACCGAGTCGAGGTCCGTCCAGTCGGCGCGGGGGAGGCCGGCCTCGGCGAACCGGCGCTGCTCCAGCTCCAACGCCTCGCCCAGTGCGAGTACGCGGTGCAGCTGGTCCAGCTCGGTGCGGTGCCAGGCCAGCCGTTCGTGCGGCGGATCCGTGGGCAGCAGCCGGGAACCACCCGGCCACGCCTTGTCCAGTACCGCGAGCACCCGGCCGGCCTCCGCCCACAGGAGGAACGCGCCGACCTGCGCCGCCGAGGTCGGCGCCACGCCGTCCACCAGCACCTGTTCGAACAGCGGTTGCGCCTGCTTGACCGGCTTCGGGGTGAGGGCACCGATCTTCGGCAGTCCGCTCGGGCCGGTCCTCAGTGCGCCGCCGGCGAGGTGGGCGTGGAGCTGCTTCGCCAGCGGCACCAGCGGGTTCACGCTGCCGGAGGCCTCGACCTCGGTCAGCGGGCCGAGCTGGTCGACGAGCGTGCCGGCCTGCTCGAGCAGCTGCGCGATCTGCTGGGCGCGGGCGTGCCACAGGCGGGCGCGACCGGTGCGGATGTCCGCGAGCGCCTCGGCCATCCACGTCTCGCGGCGACGGGCGAGGTCATCGGCCTCGTCGGCCAGTTCGGACAGCCGCCTGCGCAGTTGGGCGCGCGCCGCCGGTTCGATGCCGCGCACCGCCTCGAAGGCCGGGTGCCGCCTGAGGTCCGCGTGCCGTGCCTCGGTCGCGGCGGCCACGCGTTCGGTGTCGACGAACTCGGTGAACACCTGCGGTGCCGGGGCGGTGCCCAGCTCGACGAGCCGCTGTCCCGCCTCGGGTTCGTCGGCGACGAGCGCGGTGTCGGTGAGGAACCCGTGCCACTCCAGGACTTCCGCGGTCGTGAGCGGCGGCTCGCTGTCCGCCCGCACGTCCGCGTGGTCGCGGAGCCAGCCGAACCGCGGCTCCTGCTGCCGCAGCTTCAGCGCGATCGCGGCCAGCGTGCCCCGGTAGCCGGCGTGCTCGTGCTCGCGGACCTCGTCGCGGCGGGCCTCGACCAGCTCGTCGTGCAGCTCGGCGCGGCGCAGACCGAGGCGTTCGATCGCGGCCAGGCAGCGGCGGATCGTGGTGGCCGCCGCGTCCTCGTCGTGGTCGGTGGCGGCGGCCGCGATGCGTTCCACCGCGACCTTCAGGTCCGACATGTCCTCACGGGACGAGCCGACCACGGCCACCGACAGCGGCTTGATCTCGGTGGGCAGCTTGTCGCGGACCTCGCGCAGCGCGCGGTCGGTGTGCGCGGTGACGAGGACACGCTTGCCCTGCGCGAGCAGGTGGGAGAGCAGCGCGGCCGCGGTGTGCGTCTTGCCGGTCCCGGGTGGCCCCTGGACCAGGGTCTGCGCCTGCCGGTCGACCTGGCGGACGATGCGGAGCTGGGTCTCGTTGACCGGTAGGGGGAGGAAGGCGTCACCGTCCACTTCGACCAGTGCGCCGTCCTCGCTGTCCGGCGTGTGCTGGCGCGGGCGGTGGTCGGGGTCGACGAGCGGTGCGAGCCCGTCCGGCACCCGCTGTTCGGTGGCCAGCTGCTCGACGATCGTCGTGAAGATCTCGACGATGCCCTGCTGCGAGCGCCTGCGCAGGATCACGGCCGGCGCGTAGGCGGCGACCGCGCCGGCCTGCGGCTTCGGCGGCACGTCGTCGTCACGGTACTCGCCGTCCGGGTCGAGCGCGTGCACAAGGCGGCGCACGAGCGCGCCGGTCTCCTTGCGGTGCAGCGGATGCGTGTCGAGGTCGCGGGCGGCGGCGCGGATCTCGTCGACGTGCCGGGGGTTGGGCACCAGACCGGGGTCGAGCATGTCCAGCTCGACGTCCGCGGTGGCCACCGACTCGACGCGGTGGACGGTCAGGCGGCCGGTGTCGTCGTCGAAGCGGACGCCGACCGGCGCCGTCAGCAGGTGCCGCTGCACGCCCGGCGCCGCCCACGCGAGGCTGCCGACCCCGATGACCAGCTCCAGCTCCTCGGGGTTGCCGTTCGCGGCGACGTAGGCGGCGAAGAGCTGGGCGTAGCAGGCGCGGACGGGCCGGTCGCGGCGTTCCCGCTCGGCCCAGGCGTGCCAGGCGACCAGCCAGCTGACGTACTGCTCGGTGAGCTCGGCCGGGGCGTCGGCGGCCAGGGCCGGCGTGCTGTCCGGGTCGCGCCAGCCGGCGAGCCACGGCGCCAGCTCCTCCGGCGGCGGCGGGTCGTGCCGGGCGACGCGCTCGATCGTGACGACGTCGGCCTCCGGCTCGGGATCGCCACGGTGCGCGGAGCTGACGGCCGGGTGGTCGGGCAGCGCGTGGAGCCACAGCGCGGAGCGGTACCCGTCGACGGTGCGGGGTGGTGAGTTCCTGAGCTGCTGCGCCCGCGCGAGGAACTCGAACAGGCGAACGGCGCGGCCGACCAGCGGGTCGGCAGCTCTCGGTATTGCCTCGTCCACCCGTCCTCCCTGGGGGCAGTCCGGAGCTCTCACGGTACCGGACCGCCAGGAAGTGGGCCTTTGGTGACTGTCGACCAGGGTGCGGACCGGCCCCGGCAGCCGAGGGCCCGGCACTGCTCCAAATGGGGAACGGGACCGGCAAAGGACGCCAGGAGCGACGCGCCAGGAGCATGATCTGTACCGCCCCTCAGCCAGGCTGTCGCCGGGGGCAGGACGGGTTCGCGCGGCGGACTTCCACCGCGGCGGACCTCGACTTCACCCGGACGGTCAGGTCGTGGGCGGGTGCGGGCCCGGAGTGGTGAGATCGTGCTCGGGGCTCGTCACGGGATGTCACCATAAGGGGAACACCGAGCGGTCGGGCTCCTCAAAGTCTGGTCAGACCGCGTACCCTGAATGGGTTGGCATTTGCCATTGCATGTCGGAACGAACCCACGCTGGAGGCGACGATGACCGCGGAAGACCCTCGCTACGAGGAGTCTCCCAGGTTCGGCGGTGGCGACTCGTCCGGCGCGCCGACGGCGCGACGGATCGTGCTCGGTGCACAGCTACGCCGTCTGCGGGAGGCCGCCGACATCTCCCGGGCGGACGCCGGCTACTACATCCGCGGCTCGGACTCGAAGATCAGCCGGATGGAGCTCGGCCGCGTCGGGTTCAAGGAACGGGACGTCGCCGACCTGCTGTCGCTGTACGGCGTGCACGACGAGCAGGAACGTGCCCAGTTCCTCGACATGGTGCGCAAGTCCAACGAGCGCGGCTGGTGGCACCGGTACTCGGGCACCATGCCCAACTGGTTCCAGGACTTCGTCGGGCTCGAGGAGTCCGCGTCGCTGATCCAGTGCCACGAGCTGCAGTTCGTGCCGGGCCTCATGCAGACCGAGGACTACGCCAAGGCGGTCGTGAGCCACGGCCGGCCCGAGCTGATGGACGCCGAGGCCGAGCGCCGGGTCGCCCTGCGGATGCAGCGGCAGAAGGTGCTGACGCGGCAGGGCGCGCCCCGGTTGTGGGCGGTCGTCGACGAGTCCGTGCTGCACCGCCCGATCGGCGGCCACAAGGTGCTGCGCGAGCAGATCGAGTACCTGCTGGAGCTGACGCGGCAGCCGAACGTGACGCTGCAGATCCTGCCGTACCAGATGAGCGGGTACGCGGCGGAGGGGGCGTTCTCGATCCTGCGGTTCGCGGAGCCGACGCTGCCGGACATCGTCTACATCGAGCACCAGAGCGGCGCGCTGTACCTGGACCGGGTGGACGAGCTCGAGGTCTACGGCCGCATCATCGACCGGCTCGCGGTGGACGCCGAGACGCCGGACCGCAGCCGTCAGTTGCTGTCGAAGTTCCGCGCGGATAACTGAGCGGAGTTGTACCCCAATAGGTTTCCTACATTCGGGTGACGCTTCCCGTGTAGCAGAACCGTTATGCAGCATGCACAGGAATACGCAGTTGACTAGCCGTCGTGCATCCGGTTCACACTGTCGAGATCTCAAGCTGGGGCAATGCGTTGCCGACAGTGACGAACGTTGGGTTTATAACCCCAAACGGGGTACACCCTGAGTAGCGATCATCCCGCGCCTTGTGCACGCCCGTACGAATGCACGTGCATTTACCTCTGCAAGTTGCGGTGTTATGGTGCAAAGGCAGAATGCACGTGCAGATGCACTCACAGTTTGAAACTCGGAAGGGTGGGGCCATGACCGAGATTCGGAACGGCGCGTCAGCGGATGATCTCCCAGGTGCGACGTGGCGGAAGAGCAGCTACAGCGGCGCGGTCGGGAACTGTGTGGAAATGAGCTGGTTCGGCGAGCGGGCGGCTGTACGCAACTCCCGCGACCCCCACGGGCCCGTGCTCGCGGTCCCGGCCGGCTCACTCGTGTCCTTTGTGAACAACACCGTGAGCATCGGAGAACGGAGGGCTTGATGTCTTCCACCGGCACCGCCGCGACAAGCGTCGATGCCCAGTTGCGTGCCCTGGTCAACCGCGGCTTTCGCTTCGTGGATCCCAGGGACGAGCACGGTGACGTGGTGGCCGTCGTGGGTGTTCGCGCCCACGACGACGTCATCGACGTCATCGAGATCCATGGCGAGGACAAGGCCGTCGCCACGCGGATGCCGCCCGACCAGGACGTGCTGGACCCGAGGCTGATCTACTGGCGGGAGCGGGGGCCCGCGCCAGCGGTCCTGGCGAGGGTCCTGCTCCTGGCGGACGACCACATCCCGGGAACGCTGTACCTACCGATAACCGTAAGCGCCTAGTAGCACGCACGGCCGCTGATGTCGTACCCCACGCCCGTCGTGAGCCTCACCGTTCCGACGTGAGCCGGCCGACCAGCTGAGCCACCTCTCGCACACAACCCCATGCGCCGCACCGTGAACAGCCGTTCACACGCGCCGGCGCGCCCATGCTCGTCGGCCAGGAGGACAGGTCGGGGTCGCCCTCCTTGCCGACGACGCACGCGATGCTGACCACGCGTCCCCACCCGCGGGCCACCATGGCAGGGACGGCATGGCAGGGACGGCATGGCACACCGGGGACGAGCCGGCGAGGTGGTCGGTGACGGTCCTGGTGGCGGAACCGGTGACGTCAGGGGGCGAGGTGCCCTGGTGGGGGTGTCCGGCGGCGACGCCGGCACCCCCACCAGGGTCAGGCCGCCGTGGCCTGGATGTTCAGGAGGTCGGCCAGGGCCGCGACCACTCGCAGGGTCGGGGCCTCGACACCGGTGAGGTCGGCCAGCTCGACCACGGCCTTGAGGATCACGTCGAGCTCCATCGGCTTGCCCTTCTCCAGGTCCTGGAGCGTGGACGTCCTGTGCTCGCCGGCGCGTTCGGCGCCCGCGAGGCGGCGTTCGATCGAGATCTCCGGGTGGGAGCCGAGGCGGGCGGCCACGTCCAGGGTCTCCCGCATCATCCTGACCACCACCGACCGGGTGTCCCCGTGCCGGCAGATACCGGCCATCGTGGCCCTGGTCAGCGCGGAGATCGGGTTGAAGGCGATGTTGCCCATCAGCTTGAGCCAGATGTCCTTGCGCAGGTCCGGCTCGACCGGGCACTTCAGGCCGCCGGCGATCATGGCCTGTGAGAAGGAGACACAGCGCGGCGAGATCTCGCCCGTCGGCTCGCCGATCGAGAAGCGGGTCCCCTCGAGATGCCTGACCACGCCGGGGGAGGCGATCTCGGTCGCTGCGTACACGACGCAGCCGATCGCCCGTTCGACGGGTAGTGCCGCGCTCACGGCCCCGCCAGGATCGACACTGTTGATGCGGTGGTCGCGGTAACCGCTCTCCAGCCCGTGGAAGTACCACCACGGGATGCCGTTCTGCGCCGCGATGATGGTGGTCCTGTCGTGTAGCAGCGGCTTGATCATCGGACCGGCCTCGGCGTACCTGTTCGCCTTGAGGCCGAGGAAGACGTGGTCGACGGGACCCACCTCGGCGGGGTCGTCGGTGGCAAGAGGGCGGGCTTCGAAGTCTCCTCGGGGGCTCATCACCTGAACGCCCGACTCTCGGATCTTCCGCAGGTGGGGGCCTCTGGCGATGAGGTGAACCTCGACTCCAGCCCGGTGCAGTGCCGCACCGACGTACGCGCCGATGGCGCCGGCCCCAAGAACAGCAACTTTCACCGCGAGCTCCGTTCTTGTCTAAAAATCGTATGCAGCATACAGTATGAGATATTCGGTGAAACGAGAAGTGGTGAGCATGGGCGGAATCGCGGACTGGACCGCGCAGGCCGGCGCTCGACTCGGTATCGACGCAGGTCAGGCCAGCACCGCGCTGGTCATCGAGCTCGCGAGGGAAGTGTCGCGCGCGGAGGGGAGACACACCGCCGTCATGGCCGCGTACCTGCTGGGTGTCGCGGTCGGTCGGGGTGTGGATCCGCGCGAGGCCGCCGCGCGACTCGCTGACCTGACCGAGGAGCGGTCGGGCACCGCCTGCGACTGGCGCGACTGAAGGCCCTGGACCCGGAGGGTGGTCCTCACTAGAGTCATACGGTATGCAGTATGCGCCTAGCCCCCCGATAAGGAGATGACGACGCAGATGGCTTCACAGGCAGACACGCCGGAGAACCCGGAGATGATCTCCGGCGGACATCTGGTGGCGAAGGCGCTCAAAGCGGAAGGCGTGGACGTGATCTTCACGCTCTGCGGCGGGCACATCATCGACATCTACGACGGCTGCGTCGACGAGGGCATCGACGTCGTCGACGTGCGTCACGAGCAGGTCGCGGCCCACGCGGCCGACGGCTACGCCCGCATCACGGGCAAGCCGGGCTGCGCGGTCGTGACCGCCGGTCCGGGCACCACCGACGCGGTGACCGGGGTGGCCAACGCGTTGCGTGCGGAGAGCCCGATGCTGCTGATCGGCGGCCAGGGCGCGCTCAGCCAGCACAAGATGGGCTCGCTGCAGGACCTCCCGCACGTCGACATGATGAGCCCGATCACCAAGTTCGCCGCGACCGTGCCCAGCACCGAGCGCGTCGCGGACCTGGTGTCGATGGCCTTCCGCGAGTGCTTCCTCGGCGCACCCGGCCCGTCCTTCCTGGAGATCCCCCGCGACGTGCTCGACGCGAAGGTCTCGGTGGCGAGGGCCCGCATCCCCAAGGCCGGCGCCTACCGGGCGTCCACGAGGAGTGCCGGTGACCCGGCGGCCGTCGAGAGGCTGGCCGACCTGGTGGTGGGCGCGGAGAAGCCGTGCGTGCTGCTCGGCAGCCAGGTCTGGACCACCCGCGGCACCGACGCGGCCGCCGAGTTCGTCCGCGCGCTGAACGTCCCCGCCTACATGAACGGCTCCGGCCGCGGCACGCTGCCCCCGGGCGACCCCCACCACCTGCAGTTGTCCCGCCGCTACGCGTTCCAGAACGCCGACCTGATCATCATCGTCGGCACGCCGTTCGACTTCCGGATGGGTTACGGCAAGCGGCTCTCCCCGGACGCGACGGTCGTGCAGATCGACCTGGACTACCGCACGGTCGGCAAGAACCGGGACATCGACCTCGGCATCGTCGGCGACGCCGGGCTGGTCCTGTCCTCGGTCACCCAGGCCGCATCCGGCCGGGTCGACAACGGCGCGGTCGCCCGCAAGGCGTGGCTGGAGGAACTGCGGGCGGTCGAGACCCAGGCGTACGAGAAGCGCCTGCCGCGCCAGCACTCCGACGCCTCGCCGATCGACCCGTACCGGCTGGTGCACGAGATCAACGAGTTCCTGACCGAGGACTCGATCTACATCGGCGACGGCGGCGACATCGTCACCTTCTCCGGCCAGGTCGTGCAGCCGAAGTCGCCCGGCCACTGGATGGACCCCGGGCCGCTCGGGACGCTCGGCGTCGGCGTGCCGTTCGTGATGGCGGCCAAGTACGCCCGCCCGGACAAGGAGGTCGTCGCACTGTTCGGCGACGGCGCGTTCTCCCTGACCGGCTTCGACTTCGAGACGCTGGTGCGGTTCAACCTGCCGTTCGTCGGCATCGTCGGCAACAACTCGTCGATGAACCAGATCCGCTACGGCCAGATCCAGAAGTACGGCGCGGACCGCGGCCGGGTCGGCAACACGCTGGGCGACATCCGGTACAGCGAGTTCGCGAAGATGCTCGGCGGTTACGGCGAGGAGGTCCGTGACCCCAAGGATATCCGGCCCGCGCTCGAACGGGCCCGCGACAGCGGTCTGCCGTCGCTGATCAACGTCTGGGTCGATCCCGAGGTGTACGCGCCGGGGACGGTGAACCAGACCATGTACAAGTCAAGGGGCTTGCACATGCGCAAGGCTTTGGAGGGCGTGCGGGTCCTCGACATGACGCACGTCCAGAGTGGACCGTCGGCGACGCAGATCCTGGCGTGGCTCGGCGCGGACGTGGTGAAGCTCGAGGCGGTCACCGGCGACATCACGCGCAAGCAGCTGCGTGACCTCCCGGACGTCGACAGCCTGTACTTCACGATGCTGAACTGCAACAAGCGCAGCATCACGCTGAACATGAAGGACCCCAAGGGCAAGGAGCTGTTCACCGAGCTGGTGAAGAAGTTCGACATCCTCGCGGAGAACTTCGGTCCCGGCGCCGTGGACCGGATGGGCTTCTCGTGGGAGAAGCTGCGCGAGATCAACCCCCGGCTCATCTACGCGTCCATCAAGGGCTTCGGCGACGGCCCGTACAAGTTCTTCAAGGCGTACGAGGTGGTCGCGCAGGCCATGGGCGGCTCGATGTCGACCACCGGCTTCCCGGACGGGCCGCCGCTGGCGACCGGCGCGCAGATCGGTGACTCCGGCACCGGCATGCACGCCGTGGCCGGCATCCTGGCCGCGCTCTACCAGCGGGAGCACACCGGCGAGGGGCAGCGGGTCACGGTGGCCATGCAGCACGCCGTGCTCAACCTGTGCCGGGTCAAGCTGCGCGACCAGCAACGGCTCGCGCACGGCCCGCTCCACGAGTACCCGAACAAGGAGTTCGGTGACACGGTTCCACGCTCTGCCAACGCATCTGGCGGTGGGCAGCCGGGCTGGGCGATCAAGTGCGCGCCCGGCGGGCCGAACGACTACATCTACGTGATCGTCCAGCCGGTGGGCTGGGCGCCGATCACCCAGCTGATCGGGCGTCCCGAGCTGGCCAACGACCCGGAGTGGGCCACCCCGGAGGCACGCCTCAACAAGCTGGACAAGATGTTCCAGCTCATCGAGGAGTGGTCGGCCGTCCACGGCAAGTTGGAGGTGCTCGCGAAGCTCAACGAGCACAACATTCCCTGCGGCCCGATCCTGTCCACCAAGGAGATCATCGAGGACGAGTCGTTGGCGGAGAACGAGATCGTCGTCAAGGTGGACCACCCGGAGCGGGGTGAGTTCACCACGGTCGGCATGCCGATCAAGCTGTCGGACTCACCCGCGGAGGTGCGCCGCTCCCCGTTGCTGGGCGAGCACAACCAGGACATCTACGGCAGCGAACTCGGCCTGTCCGAGAGCGACATGGCCGAACTCAAGGCGAGTGGAGTGATCTGAGGATCATGACGGCAACACCGTCCCACGTGGACAAAGAGGTCGTACGTGCGGTCCTGGACGAGGTCCGGGCCGCTGGACGGGACTCGCTCACCGCCCCGGAAGGCAAGCGGGTCTGCGACGCGTACGGGATCCCCACCCCGGGTGAGGGTCTCGCCACGTCGGCGGACGAGGCGGCACGGCTCGCCGGGGAGATCGGCACGAAGGTCGTCGCGAAGATCGTCTCGCCGGACATCCTGCACAAGACCGAGGCGGGCGGCGTGATCGTCGGCGTCAGCGGCGCGGCCGAGGCGCGGGCGGCGTACGAAAAGATCATCGCCAACGCCAGGGCGTACAAGGCGGACGCCGACATCACCGGCGTGCAGATCCAGGCGATGGTGGGCGGCGGCCACGAGGTCATCGTCGGCGCGACCACCGACGGCACGTTCGGCAAGGTCGTCGCCTTCGGGCTCGGCGGCGTGCTGGTCGAGGTGCTCAAGGACGTGACCTTCCGGCTCGCGCCGGTGGACGCGGCCGAGGCCAGGGGCATGGTGACCGGCATCAAGGCCGCCGAGGTCCTCCAGGGCGCTCGCGGGGCCGAGCCGGTGGACCTCGACGCGCTGGCCGACGTGATCAGCAGGGTGTCCCAGCTCGTCACCGACTTCCCGGAGATCAGCGAGTTCGACCTCAACCCGGTGTTCGCCTCGGCGAGCGGCGCGGTCGCGGCCGACGTGCGGATCCTGCTGGAGACGCACGCACGCAAGCAGCCGGTGCAGCACAGCCAGGAGGAGATCCTCACGGCGATGAACCGGCTGATGAACCCGCGTTCCATCGCGGTCATCGGCGCGTCCGACCAGGCCGGCAAGATCGGCAACTCGGTCATGAAGAACCTGATCAACGGCGGCTACGCGGGGGAGATCCACCCGATCAACCCGAGGGCCGACGAGATCCAGGGGCGCAAGGCGTACCGGTCGGTCGGCGACGTGCCCGGTGAGGTCGACGTCGCCGTGTTCGCGGTGCCGGCCAAGTTCGTGCCGTCCGCGCTGACCGAGTGCGGCAAGAAGGGCGTCACGGCGGCCGTGATGATCCCGAGCGGCTTCGCCGAGACCGGCAACGTCGAGCTGCAGGACGAGGTCGTCGGCATCGCCCACGAGTACGGCATCCGCATGCTCGGCCCGAACATCTACGGCTACTACTACACGCCGCGGAACCTGTGCGCGACGTTCTGCACGCCCTACGACGTCAAGGGCGGCGTGGCGCTCACGTCCCAGTCCGGCGGCATCGGCATGGCGATCCTCGGGTTCGCCCGCACCACCAAGATGGGTGTGTCCGCGATCGTGGGCCTGGGCAACAAGTCCGACGTGGACGAGGACGACCTGCTGACCTTCTTCGAGCACGACGACAACACGCAGTGCGTCGCGATGCACCTCGAGGACCTCAAGGACGGCCGGGCGTTCGTCGAGACCGCCAAGCGGATGACCAAGAAGAAGCCGGTCGTCGTGCTGAAGGCGGGCCGCACGGCCATGGGTGCCCGGGCGGCCAGCTCGCACACCGGCGCGCTCGCCGGCGACGACAAGGTGTACGACGACATCCTGCGCCAGGCCGGCGTGGTACGCGCGCCCGGCCTGAACGAGATGCTCGAGTACGCGCGCGGCCTCCCGCTGCTGCCGACACCGCTGGGTGAGAACGTCGTCATCATCACCGGCGCCGGCGGTTCGGGGGTGCTGCTCTCGGACGCGTGTGTCGCGGAGGGACTGTCCCTCATGGACATCCCGCCGGACCTCGACGAGGCGTTCCGCAGGTTCATCCCGCCGTTCGGCGCGGCGGGCAACCCGATCGACATCACCGGTGGCGAGCCGCCGTCGACCTACGAGGCCACGATCCGCCTCGGCCTGGAGGACCCGCGCATCCACGCGCTGATCCTGGGCTACTGGCACACGATCGTGACGCCGCCGATGGTGTTCGCCGAGCTGACCGCCAGGGTGGTGGAGGAGGCTCGCGCGAAGGGCATCGACAAGCCGGTGGTGGCGTCGCTCGCGGGTGACACCGAGGTCGAGCAGGCGAGCGACTACCTGTTCGAGCACCGGATCGTGGCCTACCCGTACACGACGGAACGCCCGGTGGCCGTGCTCGGCGCGAAGTACCGGTGGGCCAGGGCAGCCGGCCTGATCGGCTGACGGTCCGCCACACGGATGTGGTCGCCGCCGGCGATGGGTGATCGCGCGGCGGCGGCCAAAGGGCCGGCCAGGTTTGGCCGGCCCGTAGGAGATGGGTGAACAAGCAGGGGTCGAGCAGGCAGCGAGAGGCGTCCTCGCCGGGGGGACAGGGTGCGGAGTCCCGCGAACCGCCGCACAGCAGAATTCCTCTGGAGGTCCAACGATGGATTCTCACAACCCCCCGGCCACGGGGTTGTGAGCGGCTCCCTCGGAAGCGGGACCTGATCGAGAACGGTGACCGGTCGGCGGCGTTGCAGGCCATGTCCGACTCGTTCGCCAGCGTGGGCGGGCAGCTCCTCGGCGCGTTGTTCTTCTGCTTCATCTCGCTGATCGGTGTGCACGCCACCCTCGGGTTGTTCGACTCGTTCTCGCGGGGTCAGGCCGACATGACCTACTTCCACTTCCCAGGTGCGACGCGGTTCACGATGTCCCACCTCTACGCGGGGTTCCTGTGGACCTCGGTTAGGGAGATGGAAGCGATGCGCCGTCTGTTCCTGTTGACCCTGCCGGGTCTGGCGGCGTTGTTCGAGGCCAAGGAGCGGCGGAGGGGCGCCCGAGGGCTCAAACCGAGGACAGGTACCCACTAGAGACCGATCACCAGGGATTACTCGCCCGACGCGCGCTGGGTAGCGTGTCGGGTGGGTACTTCCTGCGCGGGTGAAAGGTAGTGGATTTGAACGTCCCCCTGTGGCTATGGGTTGTCACCGCAGTCGGCCTGACCGCCATCATCTGCGCC
>NZ_JBJMIE010000153.1:0-2368 GCF_045807065.1 Actinophytocola sp.
CCGTTGTCGAACAGCGCGTCGACGGCCTCCTGCAGCATCCGCTTCTCGTTGTTGACGATGATCTCGGGCGCGCCGAGGTCGATCAGCCTCTTCAACCGGTTGTTGCGGTTGATGACGCGGCGGTACAGATCGTTCAGGTCGGAGGTCGCGAACCGGCCACCGTCGAGCTGGACCATCGGCCGCAGGTCCGGCGGGATCACCGGGATGCAGTCGAGCACCATGCCCATCGGCGAGTTGTTCGTCTGCGAGAACGCCGCCACGACCTTCAGCCGCTTGAGGGCGCGGAGCTTCTTCTGCCCCTTGCCGTTGCGGATGGTGTCGCGCAGGTTGTCGGCCTCGGCCTCGACGTCGAAGTCGGCGGCCAGCTTCTGGATCGCCTCGGCGCCCATGGCACCGGTGAAGTGGTCGCCATAGCGGTCGACCAGCTCGCGGTAGAGCATCTCGTCGGCGATCAGCTGCTTGGGCTCGAGCTTGGTGAAGGTGGTCCAGATCTCGTCGAGCCGGTCCAGCTCGCGCTGGGCCCGGTCGCGGAGCTGGCGCATCTCACGCTCGCCGCCCTCCTTGACCTTGCGGCGCACGTCGGACTTGGCGCCCTCCTCCTCGAGGGCGGCCAGGTCGGCCTCGAGCTTCTGCGCCCGGGCCTCGATGTCGGCGTCGCGCCGGTTCTCGACCTGCTTGCGCTCGACGTTCATCTCGCTCTCGAGCGTGGGCAGGTCGGTGTGCCGCTGCTCGGTGTCCACCGCGGTGATCACGTAGGCAGCGAAGTAGATGATCTTTTCCAGGTCCTTCGGGGCCAGGTCGAGCAGGTAGCCCAACCGGCTCGGCACGCCCTTGAAGTACCAGATGTGGGTGACGGGAGCGGCCAGCTCGATGTGGCCCATGCGCTCACGGCGAACCTTGGCGCGGGTGACCTCGACGCCACAGCGCTCACAGATGATGCCCTTGAAGCGCACGCGCTTGTACTTGCCGCAGTAGCACTCCCAGTCCCGGGTGGGACCGAAGATCTTCTCGCAGAACAAGCCGTCCTTCTCGGGCTTGAGCGTGCGGTAGTTGATGGTCTCGGGCTTCTTCACCTCGCCGTAGGACCACTGACGGATGTCGTCCGCGGTCGCCAGGCCGATGCGAAGCTCGTCGAAGAAGTTGACGTCCAACACGTCCGGTCTTCCCCTTTTGTTGGTTACAGCCTTTTGGTCTTTGGGGATCGGGGGCGGGCGCACCCGGGAGCGCGCCCGCCACGCCCGGTCAGTTCACGACGTCGTCGACGGACGGCGACTCATTGCGGGACAGGTTGATGCCCAGGTTGGCGGCCGCGCGCTCGAGGTCCTCGTCGTCCCCGTCGCGCATCTCGATCGCGGCGCCGTCGCTGGACAGCACCTCGACGTTGAGGCACAGCGACTGCAGCTCCTTGAGCAGCACCTTGAACGACTCGGGGATGCCCGGCTCCGGGATGTTCTCGCCCTTGACGATCGCCTCGTAGACCTTGACGCGACCGAGCACGTCGTCGGACTTGATCGTCAGCAGCTCCTGGAGCGTGTACGCCGCGCCGTAGGCCTGCATGGCCCAGCACTCCATCTCACCGAAGCGCTGGCCACCGAACTGCGCCTTACCACCCAGCGGCTGCTGCGTGATCATCGAGTACGGGCCGGTGGAACGGGCGTGGATCTTGTCGTCGACCAGGTGGTGCAGCTTCAGGATGTACATGTACCCGACCGCCACCGGGTGCGGGAACGGCTCGCCGGAGCGGCCGTCGAACAGCCGCGCCTTGCCGTCCTGGGTCACCATCCGCTCGCCGTCCCGGTTCGGCAGCGCCGAACCGAGCAGGCCGGTGATCTCGTGCTCCTTGGCGCCGTCGAACACCGGGGTCGCGGTGTTCGTGCCCGGGGCCACGTCGTAGAGCTCCTCGGGCAGGTCCTTCGCCCACTCCGGGTTGCCCTCGACCTTCCAGCCCTGGGAGGCGAGCCACCCGAGGTGCAGCTCCAGCACCTGGCCGATGTTCATACGCCGCGGCACACCGTGGGTGTTCAGCACGACGTCGACCGGGGTGCCGTCCGGCAGGAACGGCATGTCCTCGGCCGGGAGCACCTTGCCGATGACGCCCTTGTTGCCGTGCCGGCCGGCGAGCTTGTCGCCGTCCTGGATCTTGCGCTTCTGCGCCACGTACACCCGGACCAGCTCGTTGACGCCCGGGGGCAGCTCGTCCTCGTCCTCACGGGAGAACACGCGGATGCCGATGACCTTGCCGGTCTCGCCGTGCGGCACCTTCAGCGACGTGTCCCGCACCTCGCGGGCCTTCTCGCCGAAGATCGCGCGGAGCAGCCGCTCCTCCGGGGTCAGCTCGGTCTCACCCTTCGGGGTAACCTTGCCGACC
>NZ_JBJMIE010000154.1:0-29871 GCF_045807065.1 Actinophytocola sp.
GGGGGGGGGCGGGGGGGGGTCACTGGGTGTCCTCGGTGCGTTCGGCACGGTGGAGTTGCCAGCCAGCCAGGAGGGTCAGGGCCGGGTACGGGAGGACGGCCAGGGCCAGCCATGAGAGGGGGATGCCCAGGACGCGGATCTCGTCCAGGGACGGGAACAGGGCGAACAGGAGTGGTAGGCCGAAGATGCCGGCGAACAGCAGGGCCAGCGGGGCCACTGCCAGGCGGAGTTGGCGACGATGTAGCTCAGCCGCGCGGAGCTCGCCCGTCGCGTCCAGTTTGGGGACTCGCCAGCGGCCTCTTGCTCGGCGGCGGGAGTGGGCCAGGCGGGTCTGCGGGCTCATGACCACCACGCGCTTGTGGCCTGGCATCAGTGCCGGCCCAACGCGCCGGACTTGGCTGCCAGTAGCAGCTTCTCCCGGAGGTCCCGTGCGTGGCGGCGGGAGACCGGGACGTCACCGAGGTCCGTGTGGGCCAGCAGGCCGCCCACCGAGTCGCTCCTCAGCTCGCGTACGGCGTCCAGTGCCACCAGGAAGCTCCTGTGGACCCGGACGAAACCCGCCGCGGCCCAGTACTCCTCCAGCCTCGAGATCGGCATGCGGACCACGTGGATCCCCGAGGTCGCGTGTAGGCGGACGTAGTCGCCGTGGGCTTCCACGTAGTGGACTTCCGTGCGGCGGACGTATCTCGTCCTGCCCTCCGACTCCACCGGCAGCGCGGCCATCGCGTCCGGGGCGTCGGTGGTGGGGCGGGCCAGTAGGCGGTTCACACGGGCCAGGGCTTCCGCCAGGCGTTCCGTTCGTACCGGTTTCAGCAGGTAGTCCACCGCGCCGATGCCGAACGCCGCCACGGCGTGTTGTTCGTACGCGGTGACGAACACGATGACCGGCGGCTCGTTCATGCGTGCCAGCAACGACGCCAGTTCCAGGCCGTCCAGGCCGGGCATGGAGATGTCCAGGAACACCGCGTCGTAGCGGTCGTTGCGCAGCATGCGCAGGGCGGACAGGGCGTCGGCGGCCGTCGCCACCTCCGATACCTCCGGGGAGGCCGACAGGAGGCGCTTCAGCTCGGTCAGGGCCGGGGGGACGTCGTCCACCGCCAGTACCGAGAGGGTCATGGCATCACTCCCGGTTGGAATCTGGGGATTCTGACCACCACCCGGGTGCCCTCGCCCACCGCCGTCTCCACCACCAGGCCGTACCAGGGGCCGTAGACGTTGCGCAACCTCCTGTCCACGTTCGCCAGGCCCACACTGCCCGTACCGCCCCTGCCCGCGAGGATCTCCTCGGCCAGTGCCGGGTCCATGCCGACGCCGTCGTCCTCCACGCTGATCAGGCAGTCGTTGCCCTCCGCCTCGCCGCGCACCTGGACGTGGCCGGTGCCCGTTCTCGGCTCGATGCCGTGTCGCACCGCGTTCTCCACCAGCGGCTGGAGCACCAGGTACGGGAGCGCCACCGCCAGAACTTCCGGGGCGACCCGCACCTGCACCTGGAGGCGCTCCCCCAGCACCGCGCGCTGCAGCGCCAGGTACGTCTCGATCGCGTGGAACTCGTCGGCCACCGTCGTGTAGTCGCCGTGCCTTGCCAGGCTGTAACGGATGTAGTCCGCGAAGTCCAGCATCAGCTCGCGGGAGCGGTCCGGTTCGGAGCTGACCAACGCGGCGATCACCGTCAGTGCGTTGTAGACGAAGTGGGGCGAGATCTCCGCTCTCAACGCACGCAGCTCGGCCTGCGCCGCCTGTTCCGCCGAGGCCTTCAGGCGGCCTCTTTCCAGCGCCTCCACGATCCACGCCGACGCCTCGCGGACCGCGGCCCGGTGACTCGCGCCCGCCACCACCAGCACACCGGCCAGTTCGTAGTGGACGTGCAGCGGGACCGCCACCAGCGGCGACCGGCCCTCGCGTGTCTCGCTGTGCAGGACCTTCTCGACCAGCGCGTCCGCGTCCGCGTAGAACGCTGGCTCGGTCGGGGCCCACACCACGTTGCCGGAAAGGTCCGCGAGGCCCACGAAGTCCACGGCGAGCAGGCGCCGGACACCGCGCGCCGCGGCACGCCCACCCGTGCCCGACAGACCGTCCTTGAGCTCCTCGGCGATGTGCCGAGCCAGGCTCAGCACCGACACCGCCATCAGGGGCTCCCATCGTCCACGACCGGGTCCGCATGCAGCTTAGTGGCGGCGGTGTCGAATTTGTCGCTTCGCTCCGGACCCGATTTGGCTACTTGCGATGGCGACCGTCTGCCAGCCGGGACCGCTCCTCGTCCGTGCCGAAGCTCGCCACCGCGCGGTCGCGGGTCAGGCCGAGGTTGTCCGGGGCGTGCATGCGCAGGCGGACCTGCGCAACGTCCGGCGGGATCTTCGCCGGGGTCATCTTGCTGATCAGGAGCACCGCGAGGAACGCGGCCGGGACCGTGATCAGCGCGGGTTGCTCGACCCAGCCCGGTGCCCAGTCGCCGGTCAGGCTGCTGACCACGCTGATCACCAGCGCCGTCAGCGTGAGGCCGCCGCCGACGACGATGCCCGCGGCCGCGCCGACCCACGTCAGCTTCCGCCACCACACGCCCAGCAGCAGGATCGGGCTGAACGTGGACGCGGCCAGCGCGAACGACATGCCGACGGTCAGCGAGATGTCCTGCTGGCGGACCGCGATCGCCAGTGCCAGCGGGACACCGCCCGCCACCGCCGTCGCGAACCGGAAGTCGCGGACCCGGCCGCGGAGGACGTCCGTGGACAGCACGCCGGACACGCTGACCAGCAGGCCGGACGACGTCGACAGGAACGCCGCGAACGCGCCCGCCGTGGTGATCGCGCCGAGGATCTCACCGCCGACACCCGGGACGATCTTGCTCGGCAACGCCAGCACCGCCGAGTCGGTCTTGCCGCTCACCAGCAGCTCCGGCACGTACAGCCGCGACAGCGCGCCGAGCATGATCGGGAACAGGTAGAACAGCCCCAGCAGCACCAGCACGTGCAGGGTCGTGCGGCGCGCGGCACGGCCGTCCGGGTTGGTGTAGAAGCGGACCAACACGTGCGGCAGGCCCATGGTCCCCAGGAACAGCGCCAGCATCAGCGAGTACGTGCTGAACACGTCGTCCGCATTCGACGCGGGGGCGAACCAGCTCGCGTTGTCCGCGGGCGCGCCGGCGATCACCGGCACGGACGAGCCCTTGAAGAAGTGCATCTCCGTGCCCGCGTCGACCACGTGCTCGCCGGGTGTCCAGAACACGGAACCGTTCACCGGGTCGCCGTCGATCGTGCCGCGGGCGGCGAACTTGACCGTGTCCTTGACCTGCAGGACGACCGGGGTCTCCACGGTCATCGTGCTGGCGGTGGTGAACGTCGGCGGCAGCGGCTCGGACAGGGTCGTCATGCCGCTGTCGCGCAGGCCGCCGTTGCCGATGAACAGCACGCAGATCACGAGCGTCGGCGCGGCGATGGCGAACAGCTTCAGCCAGTACTGGAACGCCTGGACCACGGTGATGGCGCGCATGCCGCCGCCGAACACGTTGATGATCACGATGACCGCGACGCACGTCGAGCCGAACCATGTGCCGACCGGCAGGATCCTGGACAGCGCGAGCCCGGCCGCCTGCAGCTGCGGGATCACGTACAGGATCCCGATGAACACCACGAAGATCGCGGCCAGTGCACGCAGGGCGCGGGACCCGAGGCGGGCCTCGCAGAAGTCCGGGAGCGTGTAGGCACCGGACCGGCGCAGCGGCGCGGCGACGAACAGCATCAGCGCCAGGTAGCCGGCGGTGAAGCCGATCGGATACCACAGGGCGTCGGCGCCGTCCTTGAGCACCAGGCCGGCGACACCGAGGAACGATGCGGCGGACAGGTACTCACCGGACACCGCGGCGGCGTTGCGGCGGGAGCGAACCGTCCGGCGGGCGACCAGGAAGTCCTGTGTGGTGTTGGCCAACCGGGAGGCACGCCACCCGACCACGAAGGTCGCCACGGTGACCGCGAGGACCCCCGCGAGGGCCCAGATGTTTGCGCTCACCAGTCCTACTTACAACCTCGCTGCTACTTCTCGACCATCGCGACGAAATCGCGTTCCTGTCGCTCGGCCTTGTGGTTGTACCAGTAGCCCGCCGCGAACAACAACGGGAACGGGACAAGGCCCAGCGCCAGCCACGGCAGCCGAACACCGGCGACGGCGACGTCAGACAGCTTCGGCACGAAGTAGAACAGCGCGGGCAGTGTAACGAAGAACACCATGACGGACAGCCACGCCACGGCCGCCGCCTTGAACTGCGCGCGGATCAGCTGGCGGACCAGCTCCTCGCCGTAGCTGGTCTGCTCCTCCAGCTCGACGACCGTGCGCAGGCGGGTGACGGGGGCACGGGAGTCGGCCAGCACGACCCGCTTGCGGCGCGGCTTCGTCGGCGGGTCCGAGTAGGACCGCGGACCGCTCTCCTCGCGGCCCGGCCCCGCCGAGTGCTTGCTCACGACCTCACCTCGGCCTCTCCGCGCCGGCTCCGAGAAGCCGGGCGGAGGTCGTGGTGCCGGCTGTGCGCGCCGCGGGCCCCGCTCATAAGCCGCCGCGCCGCACGATCCGGTCCTTCAGCTCACGGGTGTGGCGACGGCTGACGGGGAGCTTGCGCTCGTCGTCGCCGATGACCACGTGGTAGCCGTTGCCGCCCAGCTGCAGCTCGGTGATCAGGTTGATCGGCACCAGGTACGAGCGGTGGATGCGGACGAACCCGGCCTTCTCCCAGCGCTCCTCGAGCTGCGCGAGCGGGATCCGCACCAGGTGGGACCCGTCGGTGGTGAACAGGCGGGCGTAGTCACCCTGCGCCTCGACCCAGCGCACGGACGAGCGCGGGATGAGCTTGGTGTTGCCGGCCAGCTCGACGGGGATGACCTCGTCGTCGGCCGACTCGGACGCCACCTGCGGCGCCTCGCCGACGAGCCCGTCACCACGCAGCTTGGAGATGACGCGCTGGACCGCCCGGTCCATGCGGTTCTGGTCGCACGGCTTCGGGATGAAGTCGACCGCGCCGAGGTCGAACGCCTCGACCGCGTCGTTGCCCTCGCCGTGGCCGGTGATGAAGACCAGCACCGGCGACGGCTTGAAGCCGGCCAGGACCTTGGCCATCTCCATGCCGGTCAGGCCGGGCATCTTGAGGTCGGAGAAGACCGCGTCGACGATCGGCTTGCCGGCGTTGCGGCGGGCGGTCAGCTCGTCATCGTCGCCACCGAGGTGGCGCAGCGCCTCGGTGGCGTCGAAGGCCTGGATGACCCGCCGCACGTAACGGTTGGCCTCCAGCCGCTCAACCATCAGGTTCATACCGTCCTTCTCGTCGTCGACGGCCAACACGACGAGACCAGGGGTGTTTGTTGAAGTACTCACGGTGATGTGCATCTTGCCGATCGAAAGGACAGGTTGTCCATGGTGTTACCCCTTGAGGGTGACTGTCCTATAAACCGTAACGGGACCACAGAGCGCGGTGTTCGACAGCCGTGAGCAGGGACTGCGCGGCACCGCCGATGCCGAGCCGGGCGAGCAGCGGGCGCTTCGGCTCCGCCACGCTGATCTCGGCCTCCGGGTAGCGTTCGGCGAGCACGGCCCTGAGGCTGCCCACGTCGTCGACGAGCCCCAGCTCCTTGGCCTTCGCGCCGGTCCAGACCTCGCCGGTGAACAGGTCGTCGTGGTCGGCGAGCCGGTCGCCGCGCCGTGCCTTGACCCAGGACACGAACTGTCCGTGCAGCTGGGACTGCAGGCCCTTCAGCCATTCGACGTCATCGTCCTTCTCACGCTGGAACGGGTCGAGGCGGACCTTGTGGGCGCCCGCGGTGTAGACACGGCGCTCGACACCGAACCGTTCAAGCAGCCCGTTGAGCCCGAACCCGGCGGTCACCACGCCGATCGAGCCGACCAGGGAGGAGGAGTGGGCGTAGATCTCGTCCGCGGCGCAGGCCAGCCAGTAGCCGCCGGAGGCCACGACGTCCTCGCAGAAGGCGATGACCCGCACCTTCTTGCGGTCGGCCAGCTCCCGGATGCGCTCCGCGACCAGGGCGGACTGCGTCGGAGCGCCGCCGGGCGAGTTGATGGCGAGCGCGACCGCCCGGAGCCGGTCGTGGTCGAAGGCCTTGGTGAGGGCCTGCTCGATGGTGTTGATGTTGATCGTGCCGCGCGCGGCCAGCGGCGACGGGGTCGGGGTAATCACGCCGTGCAGCTTGACCACGGCGACGACGGGCTTGGTGGTGCCCCGGTTGATGGGCAGACGCGCGGTCAGCTTCTCGGTGACGCTCATGAGACAACCCTACGTATCCCTCGGGGAAGCGCACCCTCATGTTCAGTATGGGGACGGAAGTGCGGTGGCGAGCGTGGCTCGGCGTCGGGGACGAGTCGCGGTTCTCCCAGATCGACATTGCCGAGTTCGCCACCTGTTCGGCGGCCTGCGCCTGGGTGGAGCGGCGGCTGTACGCGGAGTCGACGCGGCCCGGGTTGGCGGTGTTCGGGTCGGTGGACCGGGGGGTTTACCGGGAGACCGCGCCCGGGGCGCCCCGCTGGATCATGGATCCCTGTTCGGTGGGGATGGACGCGGATCTGGTCGACGGGCAGGTGTGCTGGCGCCGGCCGACCGGGCGGAGGGCGTGAGACCCCGGGTCCACTCGGACCGAGCCGGCTTGTCGCCGGACGGCCGAAGATCCCAACGGCGCGACGTCCTCGAAACGGCCGAGCAGCGTCAGTGACCAGGTCAGGCGGTGGGTTGACCCGCTTTGGCTTCGGCGTCCTCGCTGAACTTGGGGAAGTCGGGGCGGACGCCGGGGAAGAACTTGGGGACGCGGAGGATCACCTTCATGCCCGCGCCCGGGGCGGTTTCGGCCATCAGGGCGTACTCGTCGCCGAAGACGGAGCGCATGCGTTGGTTGATGTTGCCTATGCCCACGTGTGAGCCGGTCTTGTGGGCGTCGCGCAGGTCGGCGAAGAGGCGGTCGGCATCCATGCCCACGCCGTCGTCCTCCACGCTGATCAGGGCCTCGTTGCCGTTGTCCTGGGCTACGACCGTCACCGTGCCGCCGCCTGGTTTCGGTGAGATCCCGTGCTGGACGGCGTTCTCCACCAGTGGTTGGAGGACCAGGAACGGGACGACCACCGACAGCACTTCCGGGGCGATCTTGATGCGGACGTTCAGGCGTTCGGCGTAGCGCTGGCTCTGGATGGTCAGGTAGCGGTCGATGTTCCGCAGTTCCTCCGCCAGCGTCGTGAACTGGCCCGTCGTGCGGAACGAGTACCTCGTGAAGTCCGCGAACTCCTGCAGCAGATCCCTCGCCCGCTCCGGGTCCGTGCGGATCAGGGAGCTGATCGAGTTCAGCGCGTTGTACAGGAAGTGCGGCGAGATCTGCGCGCGCAGCATCCTGACCTCGGCCTTCGCCAGTTGCTGCTTCGACTCGTCCAGCTTCGCCAGTTCCAGCTGGATGCAGACGAACTGGGCGACCTCGTCGGCGGCGCGGATCAGCCTCTTCGAGTCGACGCCGCCCACCACGATGAGCGTGCCCTCGACCTGGCCGTCCGGGATCAGCGGGACGATCACCGCCGTGCGCATGGGGCAGCGGCCGCGTCTGGCACAGCTGAGATTCGTGTGGTGGATGTGGGCGCGCTGGCCGTTCCGGATGGCCACGTCGATGGCGCCCGTCAGGTCGGGGTAGTGCTCGTTGGCGCCGCCGGCCCACGACAGCAGGCGGCCTTCACCGTCCGTGATGCCGATGGCCACGCACTTCAGCATCTCCAGCAGGTGCTTGACCGCCTCGTCGGCGGCCTCCTCGGTGAGACCGCCCCGCAGCTCCGGGGCCGCCTTGGACAGCCGCTGAACCGCGTCCAGCACAGCGTCGTCCACCGAGTTGTCCGACTTGCGGGAGCGGATCCAGAGGGCGAACAGGGCGGCGACGACGAGTAGAGCGATCCCGCCGACTACGGCGCGCTCGTTCAACAGGTCGGTCACGCGTCAATGCTCCGGCTACCGCGGGTCCCGTGGCAAGGGACGGTGACATGGTCGCAGCACACGGTAGCTACTTCAGCAGCCGCGACAGTCGGCGGTCGGCCAAGGGCTTGCCGCCCGTCTGGCAGGTCGCGCAGTACTGGAACGCCTTGTCCGCGAACGACACCTCGCGCACCACGTCCCCGCACACCGGGCACGGCGTGCCCGTGCGGCCGTGGACGCGCAGGCCGGACCGCTTCTCCCCTTTCAGCGTCGCCGCGTGCTGGCCGACCGAGCGCTCGACGGCGCTGGTCAGGATCGCGCGCATCGACTCGTACAGGCGGTCGACCTGTTCCTCGGTGAGCTTGCCCGCGGTCGCGAACGGGGACAGCTTCGCCATGTGCAGGATCTCGTCGGAGTAGGCGTTGCCCACGCCGGCGAGGATCCTCTGGGTGGTCAGCGCGTTCTTCAGGCGCTCGTTGTGGCCGGCGAGTACCTCGGCGAACTCGTCGCGGGTCACCGCCAGGGCGTCCGGGCCCAGCGCGGCGATGCCGGGGACCTCCGCCGGGTCCTTCACGATCCAGACCGCCAGGCCCTTCTTCGTGCCGGCCTCCGTCAGGTCGAAGCCGGGGCCCTGGCCGGGTGGGCCGAGGTGCACGCGTAACGCGAGCGGGCCCCTGCCCGGCTTCGGCGGCGTCGCGGACAGCGTGTCCGCCCAGCGCAGCCAGCCCGCCCTGGCCAGGTGGATGATCAGGTGTAGGCCCTCGATGTCGACGTCGAGGAACTTGCCGTGCCGGCCCGCGCCCGACACCTCCTTGCCGTGCAGCTCCGTCCACGGCGGGCTCACGGTCTTCAGCACGGACAGCGAGGCGACGTCGATCCGCGCCACGGTGCGACCGACACCGTGCTCGCGGATGTGCTGGGCGAGCGCCTCGACCTCGGGTAGTTCTGGCACGGTCCCCAGTCTTGCCCGATTCCCGCCGTTACGCCACGGGCTCGATCAGCGGCTGGAGCGGTCCCTCGATCCCGGGGTGCCCTTCGTGGCGGATGGTCTTCGCCGCCTGGCTGATGGCCTGGCGCACGGTGAACACCCCACGCACCTTGCCCGTCCAGCGCTCTTCCGGCTCGCCGTGCCCGTTGTCGCCCCACTCCGCCACGACCTCCCACGGCCGGCGCAGCGCCCAGCGGGCCGGGAAGAACAGGACCGCGAGCAGGATCAGCAGCCCGAGCCACAGCATCCTGCCGCTCCACGGCGCGACGACGTCCTCGGGGATCGTCGTCACCAGCACCACGGCGAGCACGATGATCAGCCCCAGCAGGATGAACGCGGAGGCGCTGCCGACGCTCACGTCGTGCTCGAAATCGTCGAGGGTCTCGCCCTGGCGCCACTCCATCTCGCTACGCAGCGTCCATACGTGTCCGACGGGATCGGTCACGGTCCGCTCCCACATTACGACCTCCGGGCAGCTCGCAACATCAACTTCAATGATGGCGTATCCGGGTGCCCCTTGTCAGGCGCCGGTCAGGTGGTTGGCCCGGTGGCACTGTGTGTTCGGGGTGGTTTCGGCGTGGTGTGGCTGGTGGTCGTGGTGCTCGTGCGGGTCTGGTCGAGCGAGTTGACCTCGGTCACCGTGGTCGTCTCCTGGACGAGCGTGTACTCCTCGTACTCCTGGGTGTAGCTCTCCGTGGTCGTCTCGCTGTAGACGATCGGCGCGTCCTCGTCGAAGGCCGCGGCGTCGGTCGAGATCGGCACGTCCTCGTCCCGGGCGCCGTCGGTGGTGGCGTCGACGGCGGATGCCGTGGTCGTGGCCCCGGTCGGCGGCGGCTGGGACGTGGTGGTCGCGGGCTTCGCCGGATGGCCCGGCGACTGCTGCGCCTGCCTCGGGTGCTCGATCGTGTCGTTCAGCGAGCCCTCGGAGATCTCCACGGGTGACACCGGACTGACCGGTGTGACATGCATCTCGATCGCCCGCTTGCCGGCGAGGTCCATCGGCGTCGGCTCGTCGTGGCCCCAGGGCATGACGACGAACCCGAGCACGCCGATCGCGGCAGCGGACGTCGCGGCGACCACGGCCTGGAACTTCGTGCTGGCGAACAGGCCCTTGACCACCGCGCCGAGCTGCCAGCCACCGGCGGCGACCACGGGCGCGGCGGCGAGGCCGTTGTTCGAGCGGAGCCCGGTGAAGACGTCCCGCAGTTCGGCGTACATCGCGGTGCAGGACGGGCAGGTGGCGAGGTGGGCGCGGATACGGCGGCGCTCCATGCCGCTCGTGGTGCCGGCGGTGTAGGCACCCAGCTTCTCGAGGACGGACCGGCAGCCGGTGGCGCTGCGCTCGGCGGTCAGGTGGGCCTGCAGGTAGGCGGCACGCAACCCCTGTCTGGCGCGGCGGGCGAGCGCGGCCGTGGCGTTGGGGCTGAGGCCGAAGTTCGTGGCCACGGCCGCCGGGCGCTCGCCCTCGACCTCCATCTTCCAGAGCACCTTGCGCCAGCGTTCCGGGAGGCTGGTGAACGCGCGGCGGATGAGGGTGCGCTCGGTGAACTGCCCACTCGTGTCCGGATCGGACGGTGCGCGGAACGTCAGCTCCTCGTCGGAGACGGGCACGTCCCGGCGGCGCATGCTCCACTCCCAGGCGACCCGCCGCACGACGATCAGCAGGTAGCCGCGCACGTTGTCCACGGGACCGGCACCGCGCCGGATGGCCTGGAGCACGCGGAAGAACGCCTCGGCGGTGAGGTCGTCCGCCTCGGCCCGATCCCCGGCCAGGCTCAACGCGAGCCGGAAGACGGCGGCGGAGTGCCGCGAGAACAGCTCGCCGAAGGCGGCGTCCTCGCCGGCACGGAGCCGCTCGAGCAGCGTCCGGTCCCCGTCCTCGGGGGCTTCCACCTCGCTGGTCACGCCACCTCCTCCCGACCGCCACGGGATGTGGCTCAACATGCCACAGTCGGTTTCGCGTACACGGCAAACGTTAAGAACGTTAAGACGATACCGACGATCGACGTGGGCCGTTCGGTTCAATGTAGTGAGCTGTTCAGCCCTGTGAAAACCCACTGTGACCATCCGCTAGACTTGCCACGAGCAAATGCGGACGTAGCGCAGTTGGTAGCGCATCACCTTGCCAAGGTGAGGGTCGCGGGTTCGAGTCCCGTCGTCCGCTCTCGGGTGGGCACCCCCTGCTCGCGGAGGGCGCTCGCCTTGCCCGATCGCCTTTTTTCTGGGGGTGCAACCCCCAGACCCCGCCCGGCGGGCTTCGCCCCCGGACCCCCCGGCCCACCTCACCCAGGTCCTCGCCGGACCCTCCACCTTCGGGGTTCCCCTCCTCGCGGAGGGCGCTCGCCTTGGCCGATCGCCTTGTTCTGGGAGTGCAACCTCCAGAACCTGCTCGGCGGGCTTCGCCCCCGGAGCCCTCGGCCGACCTCACCCAGGTCCTCGCCGGACTCTCAACCTTCGGGGTTCCCCTGCTCGCGAAGGGCGCTCGGCTTGGCCGATCGCCTTACTTCTGGGGGTGCAACCTTTGTGGGGGTGCAACCTCCAGAACCTGCCCGGCGGGCTTCGTCCCCGGAGTCCTCGGTTGACCTCGCTCAGGTCCTCGCCGGATTCTCAATCTTGGGGGTTTCCCTGCGCGTGGAGGGTGCTCGGCTTGGTTGATTGCCTACGGCCAGGGTTCTCGGTTTTTTTGGTAGCCCAGTGCTTGTAGGTAGCGGATCAGCAGTGGGTGGGCGGGGACTGTGCGGCCCATTTCGAAGCGGGCCAGTTCGGCGTGGGAGGTGCCCGCCTGTTGGGCCAGGTGTGAGCGTGTCCAGCCGCGTTCCTCGCGCATGGTCTGTACCAGGCGGCCGGATTCCTCAGCGTCCCAACGGGCCAGTACCGCCTCGGTCACGTCCACCGCTCGGAACCACGCCATGGTCGACATCACACCACTCGGTCCTTGGTGCCGGGAACCGGGGCGGCCGTGTCGCGGCGCCCCGGCTTCGGTCGTCAGGTCCTGCTCATCTCGTACTGCGTCGCCTCGCTCAGGCGCCCTGGACGTTCAGGCCGATCGGGCAGCTCACGCCCGTGCCCGCCAGGCCGCAGTAGCCGTTCGGGTTCTTGGCGTCCGACAGGTACTGCTGGTGGTAGTCCTCGGCGTAGTAGAACTCGCCGAGCGGGGCCACCTCGGTGGTGATCTGGCCGTGGCCGCCGCGGCTCAGCGCCGCCTGGTACGACGCGCGGCTCTCCTCGATCGTCTTCTTCTGGGCGTCCGAGGTGTAGTACAGCGTCGACCGGTACTGGGTGCCGACGTCGTTGCCCTGGCGGTTGCCCTGGGTCGGGTCGTGCTCCTCCCAGAACACCTTCAGCAGGGCCTCGTAGGTGGTCACGGCCGGGTCGAAGACGACGAGGACCACCTCGGCGTGGCCGGTCAGGCCGCTGCACACCTCTTCGTACGTCGGGTTCTCGGTGTAGCCGCCCGCGTAGCCGACGGCCGTGGTGTAGACGCCCTCGGCCTGCCAGAACAGGCGCTCGGCGCCCCAGAAGCAGCCCATGCCGAACACCGCCGCCTGCATGCCCTCCGGGAACGGCGGGGCGATGGCGCGGTCGGTGAACACCGCGTGTGCCGACGGGACCGGCATCTTCGTCGCTCGGCCCGGGAGTGCGTTGGCGGCCTCCACCGGGCGGGTCTTGTCGTGTCCGAACAGCACCATGAACTCCACTCTACGTACGGCTGCCGACCGTGGTACCAACACGACATGAGTTGGCAGGATCGGCTGCGGGACCTCGGCGAGCGGCTGGTGTCCGGCGAGATCACCACCACCCGGTACCGCACCGAGAGCGAGCAGATCCTCGCCGAGGCGGACCGGGAGGCAGCGGCCGCGACGCTACCGACGCCACCTGACAAAACAGGCAGGGAGAAGGTGCCTATTCCCGCGTCGGCGGCCTGGGAGGCGCCGTCCGGCGAGATGACGCAGATAGTGGGCAGGGACGACGAAACCAGTGTGGTCAACGCCTCGCTCGCGGAGCGTCTCGACCAACCCGGCGACTCTCCGGCGGGAAATTAGCTAACGTGCACCTGTGACCGCAGGACCGACGAACGAGCTACCGCCGGTCCACGAGGCGTGGTTGCCGCGAGAACACTCGCTCCACCGCCCCCGGCACGGCAAGCGCCAGCTGACCGCGTTGGTCAGCGCGCTCGTCTTCTTCGCCACACCCGCCCTGATGTGGGTGTTCGGCGCGCGGGCCGACGAGATCGAGAACCACAAGCTCGCCGCCTTCCCCAGCATCACCGACGGCTGGGGCCTGTTCACCGGCCTCGACGACTGGGCGACCGACAACCTGCCCTTCCGCGGCGGCGCAGTGGACGCCACCGAATGGATCAGCGAGACCTTCTTCGGCGAGCCCGCACCCTTCGACCAGGGTGGCGGTGGCACGCCGACCGGGCCGCTGCCGGGCAGCCCGGCCGAGGAGGAGCCCCGCCAGGACCAGACCGACCCCACCGAGGGCGAGACCGACGGCACCGGACAGGCCGGCTTCCGCCAGGTCGTCAACGGCACGGACGGCTGGATGTACTACGGCTCGGACGCCCAGTCGAAGTGCCGGCCGCTCCAGCCGCTGCACCAGACGATCACCCAGCTGGCGCGGCTGCGGCACGTCGTCGAGTCGTCCGGGCGGACGTTCGTGCTGGTCCTCGTGCCGGACAAGACCACGATGGTGCCCGAGTACCTGCCCGTCTCCTACCCCGGCAAGGACTGCGCCGCGCCCGTCACACCGCAGCTGTGGCAGCAGGCCGTCGGCCTCGCGGGCGCGGTCGACATGCGGCCCCGGCTCCAGGCCGCGGCCGACAGGTACGGCAAGCCCGTCTACTACCCCCAGGACACCCACTGGACGTCCGAGGGCGCGATCGAGATGCTCAGGACGATCGCCGACGAGATCCGGCCCGGGGCCACGAAGACCTGGAAGGTCCAGCGCAAGGACACTTCCACCGTCCAGGCCGACCTCCCGCCGCTGATCGGGAAGAAGGGCCAGAACCAGGTCGTCAACTACCGGCTGCGGCCGGACGGGCGCTACGACCGGGTCCGCAAGAACACCACCGACCTGCTCAACCCGCGGCACATCACGTCCAAGCAGCTCAAGGGCATGATCGACCAGCCGACGGCGGTGCTCGGCGACTCGTTCCTGGTCGGCGCGTCCGGCTACCTGCCCGCCGCGTTCTCCGACGTCACCGTGCAGTACTACCGCGGCGCGGAGAACCGCCCGGACGACGCGGTCAGGACCATCACCGACAGTGAGGTCGTCGTGCTCGAGGTGGTGGAACGCAACGTGGCGGCCGGCGCGGTCGCCGTGCTCGACCAGGGGTTCCTCGACAAGCTCGACCAGCAACTGGTCAAGCATCCGATCCGCTAGTGAAGCCGGCCGACGGGGGCGCGCGACATCGACACGCCGGCCTTTGACATGGTATTGGGCGTAACGATCGCCCGGAGGATGTGACGTGACTAGCACGGTGACGAAGGACTCGGCGGAGGATTCGGCGCCTGACCAGCACGCCGACGCGCCGGCGACCGAGGGGACCGACTGGCTGGCGCGGCTGCGGCGGTTCGCCACGACCGCGTGGCTGGCCCGCCTCATCGAACTGCTCGCGCTCGTGCCGGCCGCCGCGATGGCGGTCGAGGTCGCCAAGTCGCCGAAGCTGCACTTCGTCGACTACTGGTACGCGCTGGTCCGGTTCGTGAACGTGGACGGCTCGTTCAACTTCGGCGGCCTGTGGAAGGCGTCGAACGAGCACCTGATCGCGATCCCGTCGCTGCTGTTCTACGGCGACGCCACGATGTTCGGCGGGAACCAGCGGTACCTCGGCTACCTGGACATCCTCATCGCGCTCGCGACCGTCGTGCTGATCCGGTTCGCCATCCCGAGGAGCCTGCCGGTCGTGGTGCGGGCGGCGATCGTGCTCGCGACGTCCGCGCTGATCTTCAGCCTGCACGGGCTGCACAACTTCACCCACTCGATGAGCGGCGCGGCCTGGCTCACCGCGAACCTGATCTCGGTCGGCGCGCTGCTGTTCGCGGTCAAGGGCAGGTGGTGGCCCGCCTGGGCACTGGCGCTGCTCGGCAGCATCACCTACGGCACCGCGTTCGCCGCCTGGCCGTCGCTCGCGCTCATCGCGATCATGCGCAAGGAGCCGATGTGGCGGCGGGTCCTGCCGCTCGTCACCGGCGCGGTCATCGTGGTCGGCTGGATGTCGATCAACCACAACGCGGCCGGGTCGGGCACCGACAGCGACCTCGGCACGGCGATCTTCGGCCTGCTCGCGGTCGTCGGGCACATCTGGGCGGCCAACAACACGGGTGTCGCGGTGCTCGCCGGCGCGGCCATCCTCGGCGGGTACGGTGCGCTCGCCACGATCAGGGCGGCACGCGAACCCGAGCTGCGGTTCTGGTGGGGGCTGGGCTGCCACGCGTTCTTCGGCGCCGCGATGATCGCCGTCTCCCGCATCGACTTCGGCCTCGACTACAGCCAGCACAGCCGCTACACCTCCATCTCGGTGTTGATCTCGCTGCCGCTGCTGGTCATCGCCGGCACCGTCCTGCACACCTTCGTCGCGCGGCACTGGCGCAAGCTGGCCATCGGGTTCGCCGTCGCCGGCATCACCGGGTTCGCGCTCGGCGTGCCGACCGCCAACGAGGTCCGGCTCGAGGACCAGGACCACGAGATGCAGTCGGTCGCGCTGCGTGCCGGCTACCTCAACGCGTTCGGGTGGGCACTGCCCACGCCCGACCACAAGCTGGTGCCCCGGCTCGAGGCACTCGGCCACTACCCGTTCAACGACAGCTTCACGCTGGGGTGCGGCGGCCCCGAGCTGGGTGACCACATCGACCTCAGCGGGGTGGCGCAGCTGAAGCCGCCGACCGGCAGCGGGATCCCGAGCGCGCCGGTGGGCCTGGTCGACAAGGTCGAGGAGAAGCCCGGGTCACAGCTCGTGTGGGGCTGGGCGACGGGCGCGAAGGACCCGGTGCGCTGTACCGTTCTCGTCGACTCGACCGGCAAGGTCGTGGGTGGGGGCGTGAGCGACCGGGTTCGGTCGGACATCGCCCAGGTGTACCTGGGCATCAACGCGGACACCGGGTTCGGCATGGTGGGCCCGGACGACCCCGACCTCCGTGTCGTGGTGATTCTGGAGAGCGGCGCGAAGCGCTGGATGCCGGCGGAAGTCGACGACGAGGACCAGAAGTGAGCATTGAACAAGAAGTCCAGGTCAGTGTGCTGATCCCGGTCAAGGACGAGGAAGCGACCCTGACCACGCTGGTCGGCGAGATCGACGCGGCGTTCGCGACGCTGCCCGAGACCGGCTACGAGGTCATCTTCGTCGACGACGGCAGCACCGACTCGAGCTGGCAGGTCATGACCCAGCTCGCCGCGGACAACCCGCGGGTGCGGGCGCTGAAGCTGCGCCGCAACTTCGGCAAGGCGGCCGCCCTGGCCGCGGCCGTCGACGAGGCGCGCGGCGAGCGGATCGTCACCATGGACGCCGACCTGCAGGACGACCCCGCCGAGGTGCCGCGCCTGCTGGCCGAGCTGGACGACGGCGCCGACCTGGTGTCCGGCCACAAGGCCGACCGCAAGGACCCGCTGGGCAAGCGGATCCCGTCGAAGTTCTTCAACCTGATGACCAACGTCATGACCGGTCTCAAGATCAACGACCACAACTGCGGGCTCAAGGCCGCGCGGACCGAGGTCTACCGGCGCGTCCCCCTGTACGGCGAGCTGCACCGGTACATCCCGGCGCTGGCGCACCAGACCGGCTACCAGGTGCGCGAGCTGGCGGTGAACCACCGCCCGCGCGAACACGGCAAGTCGAAGTACGGCCTGGAGCGGTACGTCCGCGGCGCGATCGACCTGCTGACGGTCATGACGATCACCAAGTACGGCCGCCGTCCGGCGCACCTGTTCGGCGGCCTCGGCCTGCTGTCCGCGCTGATCGGCTTCGTCACGCTGGCCTACCTGACCGTCGTGAAGCTCTTCGGCGGCCAGGCGATCGGCGACCGCCCGCTGCTGATGCTGGGCATCCTGCTCGTGATCCTCGGCGTGCAGCTGATCTCGATCGGGTTGATCGCGGAGATCGTGCTGCACCGGACGGCCAACCGCCGGGAGGCGACGGACCTGATCCGGGAACGAACCCCCGCCGAGCCGACGGCCCGGGACGCGGTCCTGCCGGCCGCGACGGAGAAGGTCGAAGCATGAGCGGGCTGCGTGGCGCGTACGTCACGGGCGTGCGGTCGGTGCGGAAGGTCGTCGACAGGACCGGGCTGCTGGACAGGCTCGAGCAGAGCGAGTCGCCGAAGGCGCGGCACGTCCGCACCCTGTTCTCGATCTTCGACGCCGAAGAGATGGTCCGGATGGACCTCGCCTGGTGGAGCTACCCGGCGATGGAGCGTGTCGACGAGTTCCTGTCGAACCGGCCCGACGCCCGGATCTTCGAGTACGGCGCCGGCGCGAGCACGGTGTGGCTGGCCAGGCGCGCCGGCCGCATCGACAGCGTCGAGCACGACACGAACTGGGCCGAGTCGGTGAAGGAGATGCTGGCGGCCGACACCACCGGCAACGCGAAGCTGCACGTCGTGCCGCCGACGGTGGCCACCGCCGAGACGACCGTGCGCTCCGGCCGGGTCGGCCACACCGACCTCGACTTCGCCAACTACGTCTCGACCATCGACGAGGTGGGCGGCCCGTTCGACCTGGTCGTGGTCGACGGCCGGGCCAGGATCGACGCCTTCCGCCGCGCGCTCGACCACCTGGCCGACGACGGCGTCGTCGTGTTCGACAACATCAGGCGCAAGCGGTACTGGGACGTGCTGTCGGCCATGCCGGGCCTGCGGATCGAGCTGCTCAAGGGTGGCACCCCGACCCTGCCGTACCCGACGACCACCGGGTTGATCTGGCGTGACTAGCGAGTCGGCCGCCCCGAAGCCGAGCCGGCGGGCTGACCTGCTGGCGATCGGTTTCGTGGTGGTCGCCGTCGGCGTGGCCGTGTGGGCCCTCCGCGACGACTTCCCGTCGATGGCCGACGCCCTGGGCAGGATCGCGTGGTGGCGGCCGGTGCTGGCGTTCGCCGGGATCGTGCTCGGCCTGCTGGCGACGGCCGAGGTGTGGAAGCACTGCCTCGCCGCGCTGGGCTCACCGGTGTCGTCGTCGGCGGCGCGGGAGATCTTCTTCCCCGCACAGGTCGGCAAGTACCTGCCGGGCTCGGTGTGGCCGTTCCTGGCGCAGATGAAGTTCGCGCGCGAACGCGGCGTCCCCGGCCCGTCGGCGCTGCTGGCCGGCTCGGTGTTCCTGGTCGTCCACGCGGTGACGTCGGTACTGGTCGGTGCGTTGTTGCTGGTCAGCCAGCCGGACCTGGTGAACCGGTTCGGCTGGGCGGGCCTGTGCGTCCCGCTGGCCCTGGTGCTGCTGCACCCGAAGGTGATCAACTGGCTGGCCCGGAAGCTGGCGAAGCGGTCGGGGTCGACCCCGCCGGAGCTGCGGTGGTCCGGGCTCGTGCGGCCGCTGCTGTGGATGCTGCCGGCGTGGGTGGGTTACGGCGCGGCCGGGTACCTGCTGGCCGCCCCGTTCACCGACTCGGCGTGGCAGCTGGCGGTGGTCTGCACGGGTTCGTTCGCACTCGGCTGGCTGGTGGGACTGCTGGTGTTCCTGGCCCCCGCCGGCGTGGGTGCCCGGGAAGCGGTCCTGATCCTGGCCCTCACCCCCCTGCTGGGCGCCGCCGCCGCGGCGACGGTGAGCCTCATGCTGCGGGTCGGCCACACCCTGGCTGACCTGGTACTGGCCCTGCGCTTCGGCCTGGCCCGCGCCCGCCGGGACCGGCCCGCGACCGAGGAGGTCGCCACACCCTAGGCTTGCCGCCATGGCAGTGGACCGGCTGAAGTCGACGTGGGAAAACCTCGGCAGGGTGGACCCGTTGTGGGCGGTGCTCACCGATCCCGAGCGGCGGCACGGGGGGTGGCAGGTCGACGACTTCCTCGCCACCGCGACGGAGCCCATCGCGCGGGTGCGCAGGCTGCTGGAGGAGGCCGGGCTCTCGCTCGGCGACCGGACGCTCGACTTCGGCTGCGGTGCCGGGCGACTGGCCAACGGCCTGGCCACGCACGTCAAGGAGGTCGTCGGCGTCGACATCGCGCAGTCGATGATCGACGAGGCGAACCGCATCAACCAGTTCCCGGACCGGATCTCGTTCGTCGCCTACGACGGGCACCGGCTGCCGTTCGCGGACGAGTCGTTCGACTCCGTGGTCAGCCTCATCTCCATCCAGCACTCGCCGCCCGCCGTGCAGCTGGCCTGCCTGGTCGAGCTGCAGCGCGTCGTCCGGGACGGCGGGGTGCTCGTGTTGCAGATCCCGTTCCGCCCGAGCCGGCCGGAGGACCTGCCGGAGTCGGCGATGCGGGCGCGGATCGAGCTGCTCGACGTGCCCAGCCCGGTCGGCGTCGGGCAGGCCGCGCCGGTGCGGGCCCGGGTGACCAACGTCAGCGACCGGCTCTGGCCGGCCGGGCGGTTGATCCGGCTCGGCAACCACTGGCTCCGCGACGGCGAGCCGGCACGCTGGAACGACGGCCGCACCGACCTGCCGCACGACCTCGCGCCCGGTGCCGCGGTCGAGATCGAACTGCCCGTGGTCGCGCCGGACGAGCCGGGTGAGTACGACCTCGAGCTGGACGTCGTGCAGGAGGCCGTCGCCTGGTTCGCGGAGGCCGGCGGCGAGACGGTCCACACGCGCGTGACCGTGGTGCGGGAGACCGTCGCCGAGGTGCCCGCGCTCAGCCCGCAGAAGGAGCTGGTCGTCGACCCGAAGCCGGCCCCGCGCGGGCGCGACGACGGCGGCATGGAGATGTTCGGGATGGACTCGGACCTCGTGCGCCTGCTGTTCACGCACTGCGGCTCGGAGATCGTCAACATCGTGCCGGACGACATGGCCGGCGGCGAGTGGGAGAGCTTCACCTACCTCATCCGCCGCGGTTCGTAGCTCTTCACCCGGACCAGCGATGGCCTGCGCCAGAATGGGCGATTGATGCGCATCCACATCGTCGTCCTGGTCCACGTGCTGCTCGCGGCACTCGCCGTGGGCGCGATCGCGGTGTGGGGCACGGGTGCCGACCCGGCGCTCGCCGGCCAGCGGGTCACCGTGCCCGACCGCGACCCCCGGCTGCCGGACAACCCGGAGCGGCTCGCGATCGTGCGGCCGCCGGGCGTGCTCGTGACGGACACCGCCACGGTCAAGCAGGGCACCGCGCCGTCCGTGCTGCCTGAGGGCGAGGCGGAGGTCCTCACGGACGCGGGCGTGGTCGAGGTCAACGCGTACGTCGCCCGCGAGGACGGCATCACCCAGGGCCTGTGGCAGATGTCGGTCCGCGACGGCGGCGATCCGCGGCAGGCACTGCGGGCCATCGACGACCTGTACGCGGCCGGCGGCTGGCGGCAGGCCCCGACGCCGGACCGGGACGTGCTGGTCCGCGAGCAGCGGCCGGCCGGGGGCCAGCGGTTCTCCGGCTACCGCGCGCACTACGTCCGCGGGCCGTATCTGATCCGGATCGAGGCCTACGGGACCGACCAGGCGAAGGTCGACGACGCCTTCGCCACCCTGGCGGGAAGGCAGCTGGCGCAGTGGCCGCCCCGGTGACCGCCGACATCCGGACGGTGCCGGTCACGCTGCTGCGGGCCGGGGCCGCGCTGCTCGGCGCGTACGGGTACGTCCTCGGACTCTGGCTCGCGCGGCACGGCCTGAACCCGGAGCCGGTCGCGACGGTCCGCGAGTGGGTCAACCGGCCACTCGGCCTCGGTGAGGACTTCGGGCCACTCGCGGTCATGCTGCTGCTGGCCGCCACGGGCTACGCGATCGGCGGCCGCCGGCCGGTACGACTGGTGCTGACGGCCGTGCCGGCGCTGGTGGCGACGGCGTGCGTGTGCTTCTTCGTCTACCACGACATGGCCCGGCTGCTGGAGTTCCTGCCGCTGGTCCTCATCGGACTCGTGACCCGGTGGACGCTCGGCGGGACGCTGCCGACCTGGGCCGGCGTGCTGCTCGGCGCCGCCTGCTTCGGCGCGGTCATCGCCGCCGACGACGCCCTCCCCGGGCTGCGGCGGTGGTGGTACCCGGTCGCGGCCACCTTCGCGGCGCTGCTGTTCCTCGTCGCGGTCCGGCCGGGGCCGACCGCCACCGCGGTCGCGGCGCACCCGGTCACCCGTGGCCTCGCCCTGGTCGCCGAGGTGCCACTGCTGGTCGGATCCGCGCTCGCGCTGGTGGTCGTCCCATGAGGTACCTGCACGGCCTCGACGCCCTGCGCATCGTCGCGTCGGTCATGGTCGTCTACGACCACCTCCACGGCTGGTTCGCCTCGGGCGGGCAGCGGTGGCGGTTCGACGAGAACCTCGACGCGGCCGTCCTCGGCCCCCTCCGGCTCGACGCGCTCATGGGCGCGTTCGGCATCTGCACGTTCTTCGTCGTCAGCGGGGTCGTGATCACCCACGCCGCGTTCCGCGAGAGCCCCGGCCGCTTCGTCGCGCGCCGGGCCGTGCGGATCGTGCCGCTGCTGTGGGCGGTCGTGCTGCTCGTGTGGGTCCTGGCGGTCGTGCACGTGCCCGCCGGCGTCACCGGCCCCGTCGACGTGCGCGACCTCCTCACCAACCTCACGCTCACGAACTTCTTCGTGCCGAACCAGACCGGGCTCGACCTCGTCACGTGGACGCTCGCCGTCCAGATCGCCTACTACCTGTTCGTCGCGGCCACGATCCCGCTGCTGCGGCGGTGGCCGTGGCTGCCGCCCGCGCTGGCCGTCACGGTCGTCTCGGTGCTGCTGTCCGTGGTCCACGACGAGTCGACACCCGCCACGCACATGCTGCGGGTGATCATCACGTTCCTGCCGATCCTCTTCATCGGCCAGCTCGTCGGGCTCGCGCGGCTCGGCAGGCTGCACCCGCTCGCCGCGCTCGCGTACGGCGTGCTGCAGTGCCTGCTGCTCGCACGGGCAGACATGACGAGCGATCTCACCCCGGCTATTCCTGGATACACCCGAATGGTGGTATGCATAGCGCTGCTCGTGATCGTCTGCTGCCGGCTGGACGGCGGCCTGGTCGCCGGGCGGTGGACGAGAGGCGTAGCGAACAGAACTTATGCGGTCTTTCTGGTGCATGTGCCGGTTCTGTACGTGACGCCTCACCTACTCTCGACAACCACAGGTACGACACTGGCCTTCCTCATCGCGATAGTCGCTACCGCGGTCGTCGCTGACCTGCTGTACCGCTTCGTCGAGGTGCCATGCGTCCGGTGGTATCGCAAGTGGGAAAATCGCGGACGCAACTCCGCAGAAAGGGCGCCGGATGACCTGGCAGGAAGAGTTGAGGCAGCTCGATAGCGCGCTCGCCGGCGGGGAGCTCTCGGCCAACGAGTACCGCAAGCGCCGGGACGAGATCCTCGCGGCGGCCTCGTCCGCGCAGCCCCCGTCACCCGTTCTGGGTCCCCCGGGCGAGCTCCCGCTGGCCGACGAGCCGGACCACACCAGCTCGTTGAACGCCGCACACAGTGACACCCCCGACACCCCCGACCTCGCCGAGGTCACGCAGGTGGTCAACGTCGAGGGTGCCGGCGAGACCGAGGCGGACGTGACGCAGATCATCACGGACCCGACCAAGCCCCCCGACAGGGGCAACGGCACCAGCACGACCAACGGAGCCGGCGGCGACAACGGGGTCGAGCGCACGCAGGTGGTTCAGCCGGTCACCGGGGAGCCCGCCTCCCCCGCGATGCAGCAGCCCTGGGCCACCCTGCCGCCCACCCACCAGTCGCAGACCAACGTCGGCACGTTCCCGCCCGTGCCACCGCAGGTCGGCGGTCCCGCGGTCACCCCGCTCGACGCGCAGGACCTGTTCACCAGCAACAAGCCCGCCCGCACCGGCCCGAAGCCGTGGGTGATCGCCGTCGTGGTGGTCGTCGTGCTGGCGGTCGCCGGCGGCGCCGTGTGGTTCTTCGGCTTCCGGGACAGCGGCGGCAACGACACCGCCGGCCAGAAGACGACGCAGAACTCCGCGCCGGGCACGGGCTCGCAGCCGGAACCGGTCGACATCACCAAGATCGAGCTGCCCGGCGACCCGGCCTCGAACACCGGCGACATGGACATCACGCGGGCCAGCCAGCTGGCCGTGATCGCGCCGTCCGAGGCCACGCTGCTCGCCGACGCCGGCGTCAAGCAGCTGACCTACTCCGGGTACTCCGAGCAGAACTACCGCTACCTGCTGTACGCCTACAAGAGCGACAGCGCCGGCGCGGCCAGGGACCTCACCGGCAAGGTCCTCGACGTCCAGAAGCAGCTCGGCTTCACGGACACCCGGCTCGACGGGGTGCCCAAGGGCGTGACCGTGACGACGGTGAGCAACAAGGACGCGGCCGCCGTGCGCGGCGTCTACACCTACGGTGACGTCACGATCCAGCTGAGCGTGCTACAGGTCCCGCTGGGTGAGGCGAACGATCTCGGAGCCCACTTCCAGCAGGCGATCACCGCTGTCACGGACGCGGCTCCGCCCGGTAAGTAACCGGCCACCCGACACCGTCGTCGCACACTCCACCCAATAGTCTTTGCCAGGTCATGCGGGGTAGCGCGCGGCGGTGCACCATCTGTGTTGGAGGGCGACTTCATGTCCTGGCAAGACGAGCTCGCGCAGCTCGACAGTGCGCTGGCGTCCGGTCAGATCTCCGCGGACGAGTACCGCACCCGGCGCGACCGCGTCATCGCCCAGGCCTCCGGCCAGAGCGCGCCGGAACAGCCCCAGCAGCCCCAGCAGCAGGGTGGCGACCCGACGCAGGTGTTCCGCCCGGTCAACCCGCAGGCACAGCAGCCGGCGTTCGGGGACCGCACGCAGATCGTGCCCGGGCAGGGCGGCGACCGCACGCAGGTCGTCGGCCAGGGTGACGCGGACAGCACGCAGATCGTGTCCAACAAACCGGTTCCGCAGTTCCCGCCGCGGCCGGTACCGCCGCCGTGGGAGACCCACCAGCCCCAGCAGCCGAACATGAGCCCGCCGCCGTGGGCGAACGAGGAGTTACCTCCCGAGTTCGGGCAGCAGAGCTGGCCCCGGCAGGGGCCGGAGGTCTTCGAGGAGAAGTCGGGCGGCGGCACCGGCAGGACCGTCGGCATCATCGTCGCGGTCGTCGTGGTGCTGGCGCTCGTCGGCGGCGCCATCTGGTTCTTCGGGATCCGGGACAAGGGCAACAACCAGGCCGACAACGGTGGCGGCGGGACGAGCCAGACCCAGGAGAAGACGACCACCACCACGTCCCCGCCGCCGAACGTGCCCGACGGGCCGTTCGTCGAGCTGCCCGGCGACGAGGAGCTGCTCAACCACACCTTCTCCATCCAGGAGGCGATCGCCAACCATCAGCCCGCCGCCGGCGAGCCGGAGCTGATGCAGTCGGTCGGGGTCGCCGAGATCGGCGGGCTGGTCACCAACGAGAACGGGCTGCGGCGCGGCATCTGGGCGTTCAAGCTCGGTAACGGCGCGGATCCGGCCAAGGTGCTGAACGCGATGGACGGGCTCTACGAGCAGGCGAAGTACGAACTGGTCAAGCAGGACGACGGCGTGCTGGTCCGCAAGCTGGTGACGACGGACCCGCAGAGCGGCCAGCAGGTGACGGTGTTCCGTGCCCATTACCTCACCGACGGCTACATGGTCCGCGTCGAGGTGTTCGGTCCGGACTCGGCCAACGTCGAGTCCGAGTTCACCGACCTGCTGGCGAAGGAAACCAAGAAGTTCCCGCCGGCCTCGTGACCAGTAGATGACGATCGACTACGCCAACGGAGCCGAGTCGGCGGTGCTGGCGGCGTTGCGGGCCGCGCAGGACGTCTCCGCCGGCTCGACGGAGCTGTCCGCGCTGGTCACGTCGTGGGAGACGGCCTACCACTTCTCGCCGTCCCGGCTCGGCCTGCTCGCGCCGCTGCGGATCACACCCGGGCTGCGGGTGGTCGACCTCGGCTGCGGGTCCGGCGTGCTGTCGCGGGCGCTCGGTGAGGCGGGTGCCTCGGTGCTGGGCATCGAGGGCGTGCCGCCGCGGGCGGACGCCGCGCGGGAACGCTGCCGGGACCTGGCCGACGTGCGGATCGTGTCGTCGACGCTGACCGAGGGTCTCACCGGTGCCGGGCCGTTCGACCTCGCGATGATCTGCGGGGTGCTGGAGTACGACGACCCGTACACGCTGCTGCCGGCGGTCGCGGACTCGCTGACGGACAACGGGGTCGTCGTCCTCGCGATCGAGAACCAGCTGGGGCTGCGGTACCTGCTCGGCGGGGTCGAGGACCACCACGACAAGGCGTGGATCGGGCTCGCGGACTTCCCCGGTGCCGGGCGCAACCCGCGGACGTGGACCCGCCGGACGCTCCAGGGCCTGCTCGCCGGCGTCGGGCTGACGGCGCAGCGGTGGCTGCTGCCGTACCCGGACTACAAGCTGCCGAGGGTGGTGCTGGACGAGAACGCGTTCCGGTACGGCCCGGAGTTCGTGGAGAAGCTCGTCCGCGACCCGTTGCAGGGCTCGTTCGGCGGCAACGACGGCGTGGTGTCCGGCCGGACCGCGCACCGCCTCGCGATGGCCGAGGGCATCGGGAACGTCGTCGCGCCGTCGTTCCTCGTCGTCGCCGCCCGCTCCCCCGGCGCGCTGTCCACTGTGGTCGATCCGGGGCTCGCGTGGTTGGTCAGCGGCGCACGGCGGCCCGTGTGGCGGCGAACCCGCCGGCTCACCACGGACCTCACGCTCCAGACGGTCCACAGCGGACTGGGTGACGCGCGTTCCTGGCTGCGGCAGGAACACCAGGTGACCGAGCCGCTGCGGCCGGGCCGCGCGATGGACACCTACCTGCTCGACGCCATGCGCACGCACGACGTCGGCGAGCTGGCGCGGCTGCTCGGCATGTGGCGGCAGACCTGCCTGGCGCAGGCCCGCCCGCTGGACCCGGCGAACCTGCCCCACCCGTACCTGCCGCACCGGCCGAACGTGCCGGTCCTGCCGCCGGACCACCTCGACGTGCACCCCGGCAACCTGATCATCGGCCCGGAGGGCGTATCCCGCGTCGACCGGGAGTGGCACGCGGGGCACGGCGTCGACGCGGAGCTCGTGATGCTGCGGGCGCTGCTGGAGTTCGCGCGCGAGGTCGTGCAGGGGCACTCGCCGCACCCGTGGCCGGCGCGCACAGTGCACGACGTGTTCACCGAGCTGTGCGCGCTGACCGGGCTCGGCGACGCGTTGACCGAGCGGTGGGCCGAGCTGGTCGCGGCCGAGGCGGCGTTGCAGGAGCAGGTGACCGGGCACCCGGCGGAGCGGATCGCCGTGGCCCTGGAGCACGACGTGCACGCCGACCACGGCGAGCCGCTGTGGCAGTTGGCGGGCGGCATCCGGGCACTGCGGGCAGCCGGCGACGCACGCCGGGCCGCCGAGCACGAGCGGGACGTCGCGGCCGCGCGGGCGGAGGAGCTGGCCGGCCGGGTGGCCGAGCAGAACGCGCGGGTCGACGACCTCACCGAGCGCCTGCAGCAGACCGAGCACGGGCTGGCGATGGCCCGCTCGGAGCTGGACCTGAAGGACGACCGCATCGGGCGGGCGTTCAGCGAGCTGGCCATGGCGGTCGAGGAGGCCACGCGGGCGTGGGAGGCCAACGAGCGCACCGAGTCGGCGCTGGCTGACGTCCGTGCCGAGGCCGCCGACCTGCGCTCCCGGCTGGGCCGGACGAGGGCGCGGCTGGACGCGCTGGAGAACTCGTCGCTGGTGCGGACCGCACACAGGTCGGTGTGGCCGGCGGGCCGGTTGGTCCGCGGGCTCCGCGACCTGGCCTTCGGCCGGCCGGGTGACGAGCCGGACGGCCTGCTGCGCAAGCTGGGTCAACGAGCGCCGAAGCTGACGTCCCTGGTGGCGGGCCGGTACCGGGCACGGGCCGCGTCCGCGCGGGAGGCCGGTCTGCACTACGACCTGCCGGTGCCGTCCACGGTGCCGGTCGGCGCGGGTCAGGTGCTGGAGCTGACCGGCTGGGTCACGCACGCATCCATCGGCGTGCGTTCGGTTTCGGTGCGGGCCGGGTCACGCGAGGTGCCGGCGAGCCGGGGGCACTACCGCCCGGACGTCGTCGCGGCGCTCCGACCTGGCGGCATCCGGGTACCGGACGGAAGCGGTGTCTCCGTGCGGATCCCGATCGCGGGGGTGGACGCCCCGGGTTCGCTCCCGCTGGAACTGCGGGTGACGCTGGACGACGGAACGGTGCTGTCGCGCGAGCTGCCGACGGTGTCCCTGGTGGCCACGAACCTGGAGCCGGTGCCCGCGCGCTGGCCGTCGGACGGCCCGAAGGTCGCGATCTGCATGGCGACTTACCGTCCGGACCGCGTGTTCCTGGCCCAGCAGCTGGACTCGATCCGCGCGCAGAAGCACACGAACTGGGTGTGCGTGATCTCCGACGACGCCTCGGGCGACGACCACGTGGCGGCGATCCGCGACCTGGTGGACGGCGACGACCGTTTCACCGTGGTGGCGAACGAGGAGAACGCCGGCTTCTACCGGAACTTCGAGCGCGCACTGACACACGCACCGGCCGACGCGGACCTGATCGCACTGTCCGATCAGGACGACGTGTGGGACCCGGACAAGCTGGACACGCTGATCGACCGGTTCGACGACCCGGCGGTGACGCTGGCGTACGCGGACATGCGCCTGATCGACGAGCGGGACGAGGTGGTGGCGCAGTCGTTCTGGCGCCACCGCCGCAACCAGTGGACCGACCTGGACTCGATGCTGCTGCTGAACACGGTGACGGGCGCGGCGAGCATGGTGCGCGCGGACGTCGTGCGGGAGCAGGTGCTGCCGTTCCCCCCAGGCACTCCGTCGGCGTTCCACGACCAGTGGATCGCCGCGGTGGCGCTGGCCGCGGGCCGCATCGAGTTCATCAACCGCCCACTCCACTCGTACCGCCAACACGGCGACGCGGTGAGCGGCCGCCGCGACAACCGCCTGGACGAGGGCCTGGCGGGCCTGGGGTTCCTCCGCGTCGCCCTGCGCCGCGAGGCCCCGGACCCGGACCTGGAGGCGGTGGCGGAGTACGAGCTGCGTCGCGTTGCCCAGTTCACGACGGTGTTGCTGATGCGCCAGTGGCACCGGCTCGAGGCGGTACGGGAACGCCTGGCCGAGCTGACAAGGGTGGAACGAGACCTGAAGCCCCTGCTGCGCCGAACCCGCGCCAACCGCACGGAAACCGCCGGCGCCGAACGCCGCCTGCTGGCAGCGGCGGTGCGGTGGAAGTCCCTGCGCGCCAAGCGGTTGCGCCTGCCGGTACTCCCACCGCACCCGCTGGACTAACGCCGCTTGGGCTTCTGCCCGGGCCGCGGCCCGGCAACCTTCTTCCTGGACTCCGCGGCCAGGGCCTCCTCCCGGTCGACCCGCGCGGTGAGGAAGTGCTGCTGCCCGAACGTCCACACGTTGTTGGCGAGGAAGTAGAGCAACACCCCGATCGGCACGGGGAAGAGGAACCCGGACACGAGCATCCCACCCGGCGCCAGGTACATGAACAGTTTGCTGATCGCGGCGACCTGCGGGTTCGGGTTGTTCTGCCGCCGCATGCCCATCCGCATGGACAGGAAGGTGGCGCACCCGGCAACGAGCATGAGCGGCACCCCAACCGCGATCATGTGCGCCCGGTCAGTCCCGAACCGCGCGAGAACGGCGACGGGTTGGTGGATCCAGTTGCCGAGCTTGGCCCCGAAGACATCACCGTTGAGGAAGGAAACCACACCGGCACGATCGAAGGCGTGGTTGGCCGGGGCACCCGGGGTGAAGTCGCGAAGGACCCAGTAGAGGCTGAGGAAGACGGGAATCTGGAGGATGGCGGGCAGGCAGCCGGCCAGGGGCGTGGTGCCGGCATCGGCGTGGAGCTTCTGGATCTCCTGGGTCATCCGCTGCCGGTCGTCGCGGTACTTCGAACGGATCTTCCGCACCTGCGGCGCAAGCTTCTGCATCTTGCGAGCGGCACGAAGCTGACCGAGCGCAGGCCTGATCAGCAGCACCCGAAGGCTGAAAACGAGGAAGAAGATCGCCAACACCCAGGCAAGACCGGCGTCGGGCCCGAACAGAACACCGAAGAGCGCGTGCCAGAACCAGAGCACGGCGGAAACAGGGTAGAGAAAGATGTCGAACAAGGGATTCGCTCCGTCTACGAGACATGACTACGGACAGGCGGAAGCGACTACCTGTGAGATCAGGCAGCCGCGCTGTCCGGTGACGGAGCGCGTGGCCGAGTACGCCCACGCGCATCGGGATCACGCAGCCGAACGAAGTTGGCGAGCCGAGCACGCTCCCGCAGACTGATGGTGCGGACGTGCATGGGCACAGCGGCTTCAAGCCGCCCCTGCAGCACAACGGCAACAACAAAGGCGGCAGCGATACCGGCGGTCAGGGCCGTGGCCAGGCCGAGCGCCCCCTGCCCGTCAAGCGCGGGCAAGGCAAGGAAGAGCGCAGGCAGGAAGAGGGCAAGCACCAGCTTGACCCGCATCACCACCGAGAGGCGCCCCACACAATCACTGTACCGCCACCGGAAGGCAAGGCCGGGGAAGTAGATGCGGGGCAAGCAGAACTGAGGAATGACAGAGGCGCCCTGAGACCCGCAGCAGCCAAGGAAACGAACGCGACCCAAGCCCAGTTGCCGAAGCGACGAACGCGATCCAGGCCCGTCGCCAAAGTGACCGAGCCGAACCCAGCCCCGTGGCCAGGGTGGCGAAACAGACCTCCCCCAAGGCAGTTCGGTGGTGGTGGCGGGGGCAAGGCAGGCAGGCGCCAGCCTGCCCCCGGAGGGGCCTGCCCAGGGCGGCGGAGGCTCGCGGGTCAAGGGTGACGGCCGCCAGGCCGTCATCGGGCGAAGCCCGACGCCGAAGGCGCCCTTGACGCGTGAGTCGCCGCCCGTACAATCCCGCCACC
>NZ_JBJMIE010000155.1:0-8682 GCF_045807065.1 Actinophytocola sp.
CATCCCAAGGGCGGCGTGATCAAGCGGGAGATGGAGGACTACGTCCGCCGGCGCCACATCGAGGAGGGCTTCGACTACGTCGGTACGCCGCACATCGCGAAGGAAGGTCTGTTCCACACGTCCGGGCACCTGCCGTATTACGCGGATGGCATGTTCCCGCCGATGTCGACCGATGCGGGCCAGGTCTATCTCAAGGCGATGAACTGCCCGATGCACAACCTGATCTACCGCTCGCGGGGCCGCTCCTACCGGGAGCTGCCGCTGCGGCTGTTCGAGTTCGGCACGGTGTACCGGTACGAGAAGTCCGGCGTGGTGCACGGCCTCACCCGGGTGCGCGGCCTGACCATGGACGACTCGCACATCTACTGCACCAAGGAGCAGATGCCCGGCGAGCTGCGGTCGCTGTTGCGGTTCGTGCTGGACCTGCTCGGCGACTACGGCCTGTCGGACTTCTACCTTGAGCTGTCGACCAAGGGTGAGGGCGGCAAGTTCATCGGCTCGGACGAGGAGTGGGAGGAGGCCACCGAGACCCTGCGGCAGGCCGCCGTGGACTCCGGTCTCGAGCTGGTGCCGGACCCGGGCGGCGCGGCCTACTACGGCCCGAAGATCTCCGTGCAGGCGAAGGACGCGATCGGCCGCTCGTGGCAGATGTCCACCATTCAGGTGGACTTCAACCACCCGAAGCGGTTCGAGCTGGGCTACACGGCTTCGGACGGTTCCCGTCAGCAGCCGGTCGTGCTCCATCGGGCGCTCTTCGGCTCGATCGAGCGGTTCTTCGGTGTACTGACCGAGCACTACGCCGGCGCGTTCCCGGCCTGGCTGTCGCCGGTGCAGGTGGTGGGGATCCCGATCGCGGACGAGCACGCGCCGCACCTGCGGGCCGTGGCCGAGAAGCTGCGTGCGCGGGGCATCCGGGTCGAGGTCGACACCTCCGACGACCGCATGCAGAAGAAGATCCGCAACCACACCACCCAGAAGGTGCCGTTCATGTTGTTGGCGGGCGGCAAGGACGTCGAGGCCGGCGCGGTGTCGTTCCGCTTCCGCGACGGCAGCCAGATCAACGGCGTCCCGGTCGACGACGCGGTCCGGACCGTCGTCGAGTGGGTGGAGCGGCGGGAGAACGGATCGCCGTCGGCGGAGTCCGTCAAGGTTTCGCAGTAGCGTCGGCCGGGCTGTGTGCGGGGGCGGGACCCCGGGTGCGGAGAGGCCGGTCGGGCGGTTTTCTCGGTTGGCGGCCTCGGCATGCCGGGGTGCGCTTACCGAACATTAGGATCGGTGCATGACCGGTGCGGAGTTCGTCGAGCAGGAGGGCGTCGGTGTGCCCGACGCGTTGCAGCGCCTGTGGACTCCGCACCGGATGGCCTACATCAGGGGTGAGAACAAGCCGGGGGGCTCCGAGTCCGACGGCTGCCCGTTCTGCCGACTGCCGGGCATGGCCGACGCCGACGCGTTGATCGTCGCGCGCGGGGTGCTGGTGTACGGGGTGCTGAACCTGTACCCGTACAACCCGGGGCACCTGATGGTGGTGCCGTACCGGCACGTGGCGGACTACACGGACCTGACGCCGAAGGAGACCGTCGAGCTGGCGGAGTTCACCCAGAAGGCGATGACCGTCGGCCGATCGGTGTCGGCGCCGCACGGCTTCAACGTGGGTATGAACCAGGGCGTGATCGCCGGCGCCGGCATCGCGGCGCACCTGCACCAGCACGTGGTCCCCCGGTGGGGCGGCGACTCGAACTTCATGCCGGTGATCGGCCACACCAAGGTGCTGCCGCAGCTCCTCGGCGAGACCCGCGCACTGCTGGCCAACGCCTGGGCCGAAACGCCCTGAAGGGCACCCCCGGGGACGGTGAACGTCCCGAGGGGTGCCCTTCCAGGCATGGGCCGGAGCCGAGCTCAGGCCTCCGACTTGCGGAGGTTGGCCTCGATCTCGATGTGGATCTCGACCTTGTCACTGACGACGGCGATGCCGTTCTGGACGCCCTCGAAGTTGACGTTGAAGTCCTTGCGGTTGATGGTCGCGGTCCCGGAGAACCCGGCGACGGTGCCGCCGGCGAGCGGGTTCTCACCGATGCCGTTGACCTCGAACGTCAGCGGGACGACCTTGGTGACGCCCTTGAGCGTCAGCTCGCCGTCCAGCACGAACTTGTCGCCGTCCTGGCGGGCGCCGCTGGCCTTGTAGGTCATCGTCGGGTAGGTCTCGACCTCGAAGAAGTCCGCGCCGCGCAGGTGGCCGTCGCGCTGCTCGTTGTGGGTCGTGATGGAGTTCAGGTCGATCTCGAGGTCGACCTGGGACTCGAGCGGGTTCTCCGCGGTGACGATGGTGCCCCTGACGTCGCTGAACCGCCCGCGGACCTTAGTGACGACCAGGTGGCGGACGACGAAGCCGACCTCGGAGTGCACCGGGTCGATGTCCCAGGTGCCCGTGATGTAACCCGGGATGTCGAGGGCGGTGGCACTGCTCATGTGAAGATCCTCCGATGTGGATGTTGAACGATCACTTGTTGAGCGATCAACCGTGAACATACACCTGCCTGATTGAGAGTTCAACAAGTACACTGGGGGACATGTCCGAGACCCGCTGGTTGAGTGAGCGTGAGCAGCAGATCTGGCGCACGTTCATGTCGGCGACCTTTGGGCTGACCGACGCGCTGGCCCGGCAGCTCCAACGGGACGCCGGAATGCCGCACGCCTACTACGAGATCCTGGTGGCGCTGTCCGAGGCGCGGGACCGCACGCTGCGGATGAGCGAGCTCGCCGGCATCCGCGGTTCGTCGCGCAGCCGCCTGTCCCACGCGATCGCGCGGCTGGAGGAGGCGGGCTGGGTGCGCCGCCGCGGCTGCCCGACCGACAAGCGCGGCTCGTACGCCATCCTGACCGAGGAGGGCTTCGCCGCCCTCGAGGCCGCGGCACCCGGCCACGTGACCGAGGTGCGGGAGAAGCTGTTCGACCAGCTCACGCCCGAGCAGGTCGAACAGTTGGGGGAGATCAGCGCGGCCATCCAGCGCGGTCTCGGTACGGTGCCGGACATCACGTGCCCGAGCCTGACCGCCGAGGGCCGCGACGTGAAGCAGACCGAGCCGGCGTAGAAGCACACGCAACCAGCGACCCGAGCGAGGCAATCCACACGCCGCGAACCGGCGAGCGGAGCGAGGCAATCAAACCCAGTCGGTTAGGCTGCGCACGCACCCCTGTCGCCGCACGTCGTGAGGCTTGTTCGCCCCATGCTGAACATTTTCGCCAGAGCCTCGGTCTCGCGTGTTACTGACCCCATGGGTGCCGCCCTCGTCAAGGTGGGGCTCACCCCCAACGGGATGACGCTCATCGGGACCGCCGGAGCGGTCGGGTTCGCGATCTGGCTGTTCCCCACCGGTCACCTGCTCGCCGGGACGTTCGCGGTGTGGGGGTTCGTCATGCTCGACCTGCTCGACGGCGCCATGGCCCGGGCGCGGGGCGGGGGCACGAAGTTCGGCGGCGTGCTGGACTCGACCTGTGACCGGATCGCGGACGGCGCCCTCATGGCGGGCATCGCCTGGTACGCGTTCGAGGTCGCGGACAGCCGGGTGCTCGCCGCCGCCGCGCTGATCTGCCTGGTGCTCGGCCAGGTCATCTCCTACATCAAGGCGCGGGCCGAGGCCGCCGGGCTGTCGGCGAACGTCGGGCTCGTCGAGCGGGCCGAACGGTTGATCATCGCCCTGGTGGGCACCGGGCTCCAGGGGTTCGGTGTGCCCTACGCGGTGGACGTGGCGTTGTGGTTGCTCGTCGCGGGCTCGGTCATCACGGTGGTACAGCGGCTGGTCGCGGTGCGCCAGTCGGCGGCAGCGGAGGCCACATGAGTTTCACGCAGCGGTTATCCGACCTCGCGTACGCCACGGGTTGGCGCGCCGTCCGCGGGCTGCCCGCACCGGTGGTCGCCGCGTTGTTCCGCGGGGCCGCCGACCTCAGCGCCCGGCGCAACGGGCCCAGCACCCAGCAGATGCGCCGCAACTACGCGCGGGTCGTGCCCAAGGCCGGCCCCGCGGAGCTGGACGAGCTGGTCCGCGCGGGCCTGCGGTCGTACGCGAGGTTCTGGCAGGAGACGTTCCGCCTCCCCGGCATGGACCACCGGAAGATCTACGAGAAGGTCGACGAGGTGTTCGTGGGTCGGCCGCTGATCGAGGCGGCCCTGGACCGCGGCAAGGGCCTGGTCCTCGCCCTGCCGCACACCGGGAACTTCGACGTCTCGGGCATCTGGCTGGTCGATCAGTTCGGACCGTTCACCACCGTCAACGAACGGCTGAAGCCCGAGTCCCTCTACCGGCGGTTCGTCGACTACCGGCAGTCACTGGGGTTCGAGATCGTGCCCAGCGAGGGCGGCGCGTACCGGCTGCTGATCGAACGGTTGCGCGCCAACAAGATCGTCTGCCTGGTCGCCGACCGCGACCTGTCGAGGCGGGGGATCCCGGTCACCTTCTTCGGCGAGGGGACCCGCATGCCGGCCGGTCCGGCCCGGCTCGCCGCGGCCACCGGCGCCCAGCTCCTGATCGTGGAGAACACGTTCACCGATGACGGCTGGGGAGTGCGCGTCCACACCCCGATCCTGGTGCACGGCCGCGAGGACGTCGGCGTGGCGACCCAGCGGATGGCCGACGGGTTCGCCGCGGACATCGCCAACAACCCCGCCGACTGGCACATGATGCAGAAGCTGTGGCTCGCGGACCTCGACGAGGAGAGGCAGAAGGCCCTTCAGGAGTCGCGGTGAAGATCGGCATCGTGTGTCCGTACTCCTTCGAGGTCCCCGGGGGAGTGCAGTCACACGTCGTCGACCTCGCCAAGGCGCTCCGCAGGAAGGGGCACGAGGTCGACGTGCTCGCGCCGGGCGACGAGGACGCCCCGCAGCCGGACTTCGTCAGCTCCACCGGTCGCTCGGTCGGCATCCCCTACAACGGCTCGGTCGCGCGCCTGTCGTTCGGCCCCGTCTCCTACCGCCGGGTGCGCCGCTGGATCCGCGACCACGACTTCGACGTCCTGCACCTGCACGAGCCGATCACACCGAGCCTGTCCCTGCTCGCGCTCATGATCGCCGACGGGCCGATCGTCGCGACCTTCCACACGTCCACGGAGCGGTCCCGCACGCTCAGCGCGTTCCAACCCGTCCTGCGGCCGTTCCTGGAGAAGATCACCGCACGCATCGCGGTCTCCGCACTGGCGCGGCGGGTCCAGGTCGAGCACCTCGGCGGCGACGCGGTCGAGATCCCGAACGGCGTGGACGTCGACTTCTTCGCCCGGTCCGAGCCGCTGCCGGGTTACCCGCGCGCCGGCGGCACCGTCGGGTTCGTGGGCAGGTTCACCGAGCCGCGCAAGGGGATGCCGATCCTGCTCGACGCGCTGAAGATCCTCGCGCCGGACTTCCCGGACCTGCAGCTGCTGGTCGTCGGCGGCGGTGACCAGGACGAGCTGCGGCGCCAGGCTGGCCCGGTCAAGCTCAACCTCCTAGGCCAGGCCGACGACGACGTCAAGGCACGGGCACTGCGCAGCGTGGACGTCTACTGCGCGCCCAACACCGGCGGCGAGAGCTTCGGGATGATCCTCACCGAGGCCATGTCGGCCGGCGCGGCGGTGGTCGGCAGCGATCTCGACGCGTTCCGGCGGGTGCTCGGCTGGAACGACGGGGGCGGCCGCGCCGGCGTCCTGTTCCCGGTCGGTGACCCGGTTGCGCTCGCGGAGGCGTTGCGCGGCATGCTTGTCTCCCCGCCGCGGCGCGAGACCTACGTGGCGGTCGCCCGCCAGCGGGTGACGGCCTTCGACTGGACGGTGCTGTCCGGTCAGGTGCTGCGGGTTTACGAGCAGGCCATCGCGGCGGACCCGCGGCGGATCGTCGAGTCGGGTGCCGGTGTCGAGTCTGGTGAGGTGTCGTGAGCGGAGCGGGTGAGGGAGCGCCGTGACAGCGTTGGTGCCCACGCTCGTCCTCGTCGTCGTGGTGGTCCTGGTGGTGGGTGTCTGGCTGGCCGCCACCGCGAACCGGCTGGACCGGCTGCACGTGCGCACCGACGCGGCCTGGGCGGCGCTGGACGCGGCACTGGCGCGGCGGGCGGTGGTCACGCGAGCGGTCGCGGCGGCCATCCGGCTCGACGACGTGAGCGCCGACCGGCTGCGGGCCGAGGCCGAGCGGGCCGAGGTCGCACCCCGCGACGAGCGCGAGGAGGCGGAGAACCGCCTGTCCCTGCAGCTCGCGGGCGTGGACCGGGCCAAGCTCCCGCTCGCGCTGACCGCCGAGCTGCTGGACGCCGAGCACCGTGTGGTCATCGCCCGGCGGGTGCACAACGACGCCGTGCGCGACACGCTCACCCAGCGCCGCCGCCGGATCGTGCGCTGGCTGCGGCTGGCCGGGACCGCGCCACAGCCGGAGTACTTCGAGATCGTCGAGCCGAAGCTGGGTGACGAGGCCGACGCGCCGCTGCCGCGCCCGTCCGCCCGCGTGCTGCTCATCGACGCCGACCGGCGGGTGCTGCTGTTCCACGGCCACGACCCGGTGCGCCCGGACGCCCGGTTCTGGTTCACCGTCGGCGGCGGCGTCGAACCCGGTGAGGACCTGCGCACGGCCGCGCTGCGTGAGCTGGCCGAGGAGACGGGCGTGAAGCTGGCCGACGACGGGCTGGTCGGCCCGGTCTGGCGGCGCCGCGTCGCGTTCAGCTTCGACGGCCGGACCTACGACGGCGAGGAGTGGTTCTTCCTGGCGGACCTCGCCGAGTCGGTGCACGTGGACACGTCCGGGTTCACCGAGCTGGAGGTACGCACGGTCGACGGTCACCGCTGGTGGTCGGTCGAGGAGCTGCGTGAGACGGAGGAGACCGTCTACCCGGTCCAGCTGCCGACGCTGTTGCCGGACGTGATGACCAAGAAGTGGGACGGGACGGTGCGGACGGTTCGATGACGATCGAGATCAAGGCGGTCGTGAAGACCAGCTCAGGCATGCTGGCGCTGTGGGACGCGGAGGCGTTCGCCGGTGTCGTCGACTACGACACGTGGGAGGCGGAGCTGTGCCTGGACGAGGACATCCAGAACCGCGTCCGCGCCGGCGACCTGGTGCCGATCAACATCGAGAGCGACGGGGCGTTCGAGGTCCTGGTCCGGTACGGCAACGACCCCGTGCTGACCGAGCGTGAGGTCGAGCACCTGGTCGTGTCCTCGCAGCCGTACCTGCTCGTGTCCAGCGGTGACGTCCGGTTGAGCGGCATCGAGGGCGTGGGCTGGGCGGACGACGCGGTCGACCTGGCCGTCGGCGCCGGCGAGCACGACGTGGTGCTGCACATCATCGACTGGCACGCGGAGCCCGGCAGCACCACCGAGGACGGCAACCCGACGCCGCACGCGCTGCCCGACTTCGTCGTACTGGTCAGCCCGGCGAGCGGCGACGGCCCCTACCGCGACGAGCTGCTGACCTTCCCGCCGCCGGGCCTGTCGTGAACGGCGCGTTCGGGACCACTCGGCGGGTCCCCGAACGCGCCTCTCACGGCGGTCGGCCTACGTGACCTGGGCGGCCAGTGCCTCCGGCAGCGGGTCGTACCGGACGAAGGACCGGGTGAACGTCGCCGAGCCGGACGTCATCGAGCGCAGGTCGATCGCGTACCGCAGCAGCGCGGTGACCGGGACCTCGGCCCGCACCACGCTGTAGCCCGGCCGCTCGTCCGCCTCCGTGCCGAGCACGCGGCCGCGCCGCGACGACAGGTCGCCCAGCACCGTGCCGAGGTGCTCGTCCGGCAGCCGCACGGCCACCTGGTCCACCGGCTCCAGCAACGAGACCCGGCCGTTCGCGGCGGCGTCCTTCAGCGCCATCGAGCCGGCCGTCTGGAACGCGGCGTCGGAGGAGTCGACGCTGTGCGCCTTGCCGTCGAACAGGGTCACCCGGATGTCCACCATCGGGTAACCGGCGGCGATGCCCTTCTCCATCTGGGCCCGCACGCCCTTCTCGACCGAGCTGATGAACTGGTTCGGCACCGAGCCGCCGACGACCTTGTCCACGAACTCGAAGCCGGCACCGACCGGCAGCGGCTCGATGTCGATGTCGCACACGGCGTACTGCCCGTGCCCGCCGGACTGCTTGACGTGCCGGCCCTTCCCGCGTGCCGGGGCGGCGAACGTCTCGCGCAACGCCACCTTCACCGGCTCGGTGTCCACGTTGGCGCCGCTGGCACGCAGCCGGGCCAGCACGACGTCCGCGTGCGCCTCGCCCATGCACCACAGCACGAGCTGGTGGGTCTCCGCGTTGCGTTCCAGCCGCAGCGTCGGGTCACCGGCGACGAGGCGGTTCAGGTTGCGTGACAGGGCGTCCTCGTCGCTGCGGGTCTTCGCCACGACCGCGACCGGCAGCAGCGGCTCCGGCATCGTCCACGGCCGCATCAGCAGCGGCTTCTCCGGGCTGGACACGGTGTCGCCGGTCTCCGCGGAACCCAGCTTGGTCAGCGCGCAGATGTCGCCGGCCACGCAGTGCGGCACCTCGCGCAGGTTCGAGCCGAGCGGCGAGTAGATGTGCGCGACGCGCTCGTCGACGTCGTGGTCCTCGTGCCCGCGCTCGGCCATGCCGTGCCCGGAGATGTGCACCGGCCGCTCCGGCCGCAGCGTCCCCGAGAACACCCGGACGAGTGACACCCGACCGACGTAGGAGTCGATGGCGGTACGGACGACCTCGGCCACCAGCGGGCC
>NZ_JBJMIE010000156.1:0-5926 GCF_045807065.1 Actinophytocola sp.
CGGGTTCTCCGTCGACTCCCAGCCGCTGGTGGTGTTCACGTGGCAGGCGCCCAGGCGAACGGCGTCAGCGGCTCGTCGAGTGGCGCGCAGGTGAGGCGGTTCGCGATCGTCGACATGGTGTAGGTGCCGATGCCGAGCACCACTTCGAGTGCCTGCTGCCGGGTGAATCCCGGAGGGCGTGACGGCGGCCGAGTTGGGGCGGCGGCTCGGGGTGACAAGGCAGGCGGCGGGCAAGACCGTGGACCGGTTCTCGAGGTTGGGCTATGTGGAGCGAGGGGCGTCCCCTGTGGATGGACGCGCGAGAACGGTGCGCCTGACGCCCCCGGGGATCGACCTGCTGAACCGTTCGGCGGCGATCTTCGGTTCAGCTGGGTTCTTGTTCGAAGAGGACCTCGAGCTGGTCCCCTTCGACTGCCAGCACGGAAGGAACCAACTCGGCGCCGAGTTGCTCGGAGTCCCGGATGGTCCGGTGGATCGTCGCGGCGGCGGGCGAGTCGGCGGCGGCCACCTGGACCTCGTCCGCGTGGGGTAGTCCGACCACCAGCCGGTCCGCCTTGGTGAGTGCGGAGAGGCGGCGGTAGAAGTCGGGCAGGCAGACCGCGGCCGCGATCAGGGTGCCCGAGAGCGACAGCGGTTTGTCGCCGTCCTGGGGGATGTCCATCGGCAGCTTGGCGGCGAGATTCTCGCACGCCTCGGCCAGGAGCGCGTCGAACGAGTAGTCGCCGAGCTGTTGGTACGTGACGGGGAACGGGCCGATCGTGTGCTGCGGCGTCAGTGCCACAACCGCGAGCGCGAGGTGTAATCGCCCGGCCGCCACCGGCCAGTGCGGCACATCCTCGAGCACCCCCACCCGTGGTGAGGACTGGCTCCACAGCATGGGAAGTAGTTCGCCCTCCACGTCCACGTCCCCAGGCTCGACCTGGTCGTCGCTCCCGGCTCCGCCGCCCTCGGCCACCTCCGTGCGACCGGCCCCTTCACCTGGCTCCGTGGCCTGACTGTGACTGGCTGCCCAACCCGTTTCGCCTTCTGACTCGCGGTCGACGTCCACCGGAAGACCATACCTGTGGTGGCACGGGCGTGGTCCAGCAAGATCAACTTCAGCGCACCAGTCGGAAGAACGTCCGCACCTCCTTCACGAACAGGTCTGGTTGCTCGAACGCGGCGAAATGACCGCCCCGGCTCGGTTCGCCCCAGTGGCGGATGTCCGCGTAGCGCTTCTCCGCCCACCTGCGGGACGGCCGGGGCATCTCCTTCGGGAACACCGAGCAGCCGGTCGGCACGTCCACGGTGTCCGTGGTCGACGTGCCGAACCACTCGCTGACCTCGCGGAAGCTCTCCCAGTACAGCCGCGCGGACGACGCCGCCGTGCGGGTGAGCCAGTACAGCGTGATGTCGTCGAGCATCTCGTCGCGGGTCAGCACGGTCTCCGGGCGGCCACCGCTGTCCGTCCACGACGCGAACTTCTCGACGATCCACGCCAGCAGGCCGGCGGGCGAGTCGGTCAGCGCATAGCCAACCGTCTGGGGCTTGGTCGTCATCTGCTCCGCGTAACCCGACTCGTGCGCCGCCGCGTGGCGCAGGTCCGCCAGAGCCGCCTCCTCCGCCTCGGTGAGGTCGTCGAACGTGTCCGGGTCCGGGGCGGCGATCGGTGGCATCACGTGAACCCCGGCGAGCTGACCGGTGTCCTGCTGCCCCATGCTCGTCGTGATGCTGGTGCCCCAGTCGCTGCCCTGCGCCCCGTACCGCGCGTACCCGAGCCGTGCCATCAGCTCGCGCCACGCGGCGGCGATCCGTCGTACGCCCCAGCCCGGCTCGGTCGGCCGGTCGCTGAAGCCGTAGCCGGGTAGGGACGGGATCACCACGTGGAAGGCGTCCGCCGGGTCGTCGGGTTCGGTGAGCGGGCCGATCGCCTTCTCGAACTCGAGCACGGAACCGGGCCAGCCGTGCGTGAGGATCAGCGGCAGCGCCTGTTCGTGCGGCGAGCGCACGTGCAGGAAGTGGATGCCGATCCCCTCGATGTCCGTGCGGAACTGGGGTAACGCGTTCAGCCGCCGTTCCGTGGCACGCCAGTCGTACCTCGTCGCCCAGTAGTCGCACAGCTCACGCAGGTACGCGAGCGGCACGCCCTGTGACCAGTCGCCGACCGGCTCCTCGTCCGGCCACCTCGTGCGCAGCAACCTCTCCCGCAGGTCGGCGAGCTCCGCCTCCGGTGTGTCGATCTGGAACGGGATCATGCGATGGCTCCTTCGGCCAGGTCGATCAGTGCCCGGGCAGCGGTGCTCCGCTGGCCCTCCGACCGCCACGCCAGGGCTAATCGACCCCGGATCGACGGGCGGACGATGCGCAGCATGTGCACCGTGTCCGCGTTCTCCCGCGCCGTCGACTCCGGCACGATCGCCACGCCGAGACCGCGGCTGGCCAGCTGCGCGAGCATCTGCGGGTTGGTGGCCTCCAGGCCGATCCGCGGCCGCACCCCCGCCGCCGTGCACGTCTCGTCCAGCACGCTGCGCATGCCACTGCCCACCGGCATGCTGATCAGCGTGTGCTCCTCCAAGGTGGCGAGCCCGACCTCCTCGCGGTCGCTGAGCGGCTCGCCGTACGCGACCGCGGCGACGATCGGCTCGTCCGCGATCACCGCCAGCTCGAGCCCTTCCGGGTTCTTCATGGTCAGCGCGATGAGCGCGAGGTCGAGCGAGCCGTCACGAAGCTTGTCGACGAGCGCGTGCGAGTTGTCCTCCACCAGCGTGATGTCGATGCCGGGGTGGTCCCGGTGGAACCGCTCCAGCAGCAGGGGCATGTCGGGTACGCCGCACGAGGTGACCATGCCGATTCGCACGCGCCCGCGTACCAGCCCGGCCAGCTCGTCGGCGACGTCACGGAGATCGTCGATGGCCCGTAACGCCGCGCGGGCGAACGGCAGCACGGCGGCACCCGCGTCGGTGAGCCGCACGGACCGGCCGGAGCGGTCCAGCAACTCCTGACCGAGCTCGCGTTCGAGCTGTCTGATCTGCGCGCTCACGCCCGGCTGGGCGACGTGCACGCGTTCCGCCGCCCTGGTGAAGCCGCCCGCCTCGACGATCGTCACCAGGTACCGCAGCTGCCTGATCTCCATAACGAACAACTATACACACGATCAGAGTCAGCTGTTTGACTTATGGATCGCCGATGGGCACAGTGGCCTCATGGAAACGTTCTTCGCAGGTGACGAGGGGTATGAGGCGGAAGTCGCGGGCTTTCAGACCGGGGTGCGGCACCGGCCGGCGGCGGTCGTGGCGGCGTCCTCCGCCGACGATGTCGCGGGGGCGGTCCGGCTGGCTCGTGCGCGTGGTGCGCGGGTCGCGGTGCAGGCGACCGGGCACGGCGCACGCGTCCCCGCGGACGGGGTGCTGGTGACGACGAGGCGCATGGCCGGCGTGCGGGTCGATCCCGCCGCACGTACCGCATACGTCGAGGCCGGCGTGCGGTGGTCGGCCGTGATCGAGCAGGCCGCCGCCCACGGGTTGGCGCCGCTCGCCGGGTCGTCCCCGGGAGTGGGCGCGGTCGGCTACACGCTGGGTGGCGGTGTGGGGTTGCTCGGTCGCACGTTCGGATACGCGGCGGATCACGTCCGGGCACTCGACGTGGTGACGTCGGACGGCGAGCTACGGCATGTCACCGCGACGAGCGAGCCGGACCTGTTCTGGGCGTTACGCGGCGGCGGGGAGTTACTCGGCATCGTGGTCGGGATGGAGGTCGCACTGATGCCTGTGCCGATCGTGTACGGCGGCGGGCTCCACTTCGACGCGGCGCACGCGGCCGCCGTGCTCGCCGCGTTCCGCGACCTGACCGGGGCGGCGCCGGAAACGCTGACCAGCTCGGTCGGCATGGTCGGGCTGCCGCCGATCGACGCGGTGCCGGAACCGTTACGCGGCAGGCATGTCCTACACGTGCGCCTGGCGAGCACGGAGCCGCTCGACCCGTCGCTGCTCGCCCCGCTGCGCGCGATCGGCCCGCTGGTCGACCGGGTGGGCGAGGTCCCGGCCGCCGACGTCGGCTCGATCTACGGCGACCCGGACTTCCCGCACGCGTACGTGGGGGACAACGTGCTGCTCGGCGAGCTGCCGCCGGAGCTGCTGGCCGCGGTGCGCACGCTCGCCGGGCCGGCGGCGTCGGTGCCGTGTGTGGTCGACCTCCGGCACCTCGGCGGTGCGATGGCGCGGGCCCCGGAGGTGGCCAACGCGGTGCCGTACCGGGAGGCCACGCACATCCTGCGGGTGCTGTCGCCGGCGGGCGAACCCGGCGCTGTCGACGCGGCGCGGGCGGTCCACCACGAGGTGTTCGCCGCCGCCGCGCCGTTCGCGGTGGGACGCGTGGCCGCCTTCGGCTACGGCCCGGTGGGCGCCGACCCGTCGCTGCCGGCGCCGCGTGACCCGGCGACGACGAGGCGGTTGGCCCAGGTCAAAGACAAGTTCGATCCGGACGGCGTGTTTTTGTCGGTGGTTGATGCGAACATGTGTTCGTGAGTGTGGCGACGATCCTCCACGCCGATCTGGACGCGTTCTACGCGTCGGTCGAGCAGCGGGACAACCCGGAGCTGCGCGGCCGCCCGGTGATCGTGGGCGGCGGCGTGGTGCTGGCCGCGAGCTACGAGGCCAAGCGGTTGGGTGTGCGAACCGCGATGGGTGGCGCCCGGGCGCTGCGGTTGTGCCCGCAGGCGGTGGTGGTCCCGCCGAGGATGTCGGCGTACTCGGCGGCGAGCAGGGCGGTGTTCGAGGTTTTCCGTGACACCACGCCGCTCGTGGAGGGGTTGTCGATCGACGAGGCGTTCCTGGAGGTGGGTGGCTTACGCAAGATCGCGGGTTCGCCGGAGGTGATCGCCGAGCGATTACGCGGGGCGGTGCGGGAGCGGGTGGGGCTCCCGATCACCGTGGGCGTGGCACGCACCAAGTTCCTGGCGAAGGTCGCCAGCGGGGTCGCCAAGCCGGACGGCCTCCTGGTCGTGCCGCCGGCACGTGAGCTGGAGTTCCTGCACCCGCTACCGGTCGAGCGGCTGTGGGGCGTCGGCAAGGTGACGTCCGCGAAGCTGCGCGACCGAGGCATCACGACGGTCGGCCAGGTGGCGAAGCTGAGCGAGTCGACCCTGACGGCGATGCTCGGCAAGGCCTCGGGCCGGCACCTGCACGCGTTGGCGCACAACCAGGACCCGCGGCCGGTGCGGGTGGGGCAGCGGCGCCGGTCCATCGGCGCGCAACGTGCCATCGGGTGGTCGACGCACACACCGGAGGATCTGGAGGCGGTGCTGGCCCAACTGATCGACCGGGTGGCGCGCCGCCTGCGCGCCGCCAAGCGCTCATGTCGAACGGTCGTGCTGCGGTTGCGGTACGCGGACTTCGCCCGCGCCACCCGATCGCACACGCTGGCACGAGCGACCGCGGACACGGAGGTCCTGCTCATGACGGCCCGCGGACTACTGCGCGTGGTGTTGCCGACCCTGCTGGACCGCGGCTGCACGCTGGTGGGCGTATCCCTGGCAAACCTCGACGACGAGGAGGCAGTACAACTACCGCTACCGTTCGACGAGGTCGAACCCGGAGCACTGGACGCGGCCATGGACCAGGTCCGCGATCGCTTCGGTTCACTGGCGGTCACCCGAGCGATCCTGCTCGGCCGAGACCCGGGCTTGTCGGTGCCACTGTTACCTGACTGAGGTGCGCGATTCCCGGCGGCGGTGCCCCTCCGGAAGGGTGTGCTTCCTGCATGCCGAGGCCTTCATATCGCAGCCTTTGTCCCGCAAAGCTGGGGCTTCTCTCTCCCCCTGCCGTGGTGAAAGGTGCCTGTGGTTGACGACAGGGCATGCATTGGGCTGCCCTCCGCCCTCCGCCCTCCGCCCTCCGCTTCCGCCTTCGTGTCTGGCCTTCGAGTCTGGCCTTCGAGTCTGGCCTTCGAG
>NZ_JBJMIE010000157.1:0-6776 GCF_045807065.1 Actinophytocola sp.
CACGCTCGTCTACGCGCTCGGCAGCCGGATGGACGTCGACTCGGTGCCGGGGGCCGCCGAGCACGCCTACACCGTCGCGACCCCCGAGCAGGCCGCGCGGCTGCGGGAACGGGTCGGGGCCGGCGGGGTGGTGACGGTGGTCGGTGGTGGGCTGACCGGCATCGAGGCCGCCACGGAGCTGGCCGAGCAGCGTCCGGAGCTGAAGGTCCGGCTGGTGACCGACGGCGTGCTCGGCGCGCGCCTGTCGGAGAAGGGCCGCCGGCACCTGCGCCGCACGGCCCAGCGGCTGGGGATCGAGGTCCGCGACCAGGTGCGGGTCGCCGAGGTCCGGGCGGACGGCGTCGTACTGGCCGGGGGCGAGCACGTCGCCTCCGACGTCGTGGTGTGGACGACCGGCTTCACGGTGCCGTCGCTGGCGGCGGAGGCGGGGCTCGCGGTCGACGGGCACGGCCGGCTGATCGTCGACGAGAGCGCGCGGTCGACCTCGCACCCGGACGTCTACGGCATCGGGGACGCGGCGGCCATGCGGCTGTCCGGCGGGCAGGAGCTGCGGATGGCGTGTGCGACCGGGATGCCGGTGGCGCAGCTCGCGGTCCGCGCGATCCGTGCCAGGCGGGCCGGCAGGCCGGTCAGGCCGTTGCGGTTCCGGTACGTGAACCAGTGCATCAGCCTCGGCCGGCGGGACGGCCTGATCCAGTTCGTGAACCGGTACGACGAGCCGGTGGAGTGGGTGCTCACGGGCCGGCTCGCGGCGCTCTACAAGGAGACGATCGTCCGCGGGGCACTCCAGGTGCAACGCCACCCGGCGGTCCCGACTAGTTTCTGAGGTGTGGAGTCGACGCGAGTTGACCGCTGGCTGTGGGCGGTCCGGCTGACGAAGACCCGCACGGACGCGGCGGCGGCCTGCCGCGGCGGGCACGTGCGGGTCAACGACCGTCCCGCCAAGCCGGCCACCACCGTGGTACCCGGCGACGAGGTCCGCGTCCGCGCGGGTGGCACCACGAAGGTGGTCGAGGTGGTCCGGATCATCCAGAAGCGGGTGGGTGCCCCGGACGCGGCGACGTGCTTCATCGACCGCACGCCGAAACCGCCGCCGGACGCGCTGGTGCCGGTCGCCCGCCGCGATCGTGGCGCCGGCCGGCCCACCAAGCGCGACCGGCGCGTGCTCGACAAGTTCCGTCAGGGCTGAGCGCGCCGGCGGGCGGTCTGCCTGTTGTTGGCCTTCTGCAGCGCGTCGACCAGCTCCTGCTTGCTCATGCTCGACCGGCCCGGGATCTCGAGGCGCTGGGCCAGCTCGTACAGGTGCTTCTTCGACGCGTTCGCGTCCACGCCGCCGGCCGTCCCGGTCGGGCGCCGGTTGGCGCCGCGGGCGGCCTGGGCGTCGGACGGGCCGCGCTTCTCCTTCGGCTCCCAGTGGTCGCCGACCTTCTCGAACGAGTGCTTCAGCGCCGCGAAGGCGGTCTGGTGGGCGCGGCGGCCCTCGCCGTAGGTCTCGGCCGCCGAGTCGTGTGCCTTCACCCAGGTCCGCTGCGCCTTCCGCGGTGAGCGGCGCAGGGTGCTCGGCATGACCTCCTCGCCAGGCATGCTCTTCTCCTCTCACCGGTCCGCGAGCACAGGGTTGCCGTCGGCCGCCCGGGTGAAACCCCCTAGCCGAGCTGCTGGTCCACGTAGCACCAGCGCCAGGTCTCGCCCGGTTCGGCGCTGCGCATCACCGGGTGGCGGGTGTCGTGGAAGTGCTTGGTCGCGTGGTTGCCGGGGGAGGAGTCGCAGCAGGCGACGTTGCCGCACTTGAGGCACATGCGCAGGTGCACCCAGCTGATGCCCTCCTCGACGCAGGCTTCGCACCTGTCCGGCGAGTTGGCCTCGACGTCCTTCCACCGGTGGTCGAGGTGTTTGCACGAGCCCGCGGTGGCGACCGGGGTGTGCAGCTCGCGGGTCATCTCGGGCTGCCCGTCGTCCTCGCGGTCGAGCATGGACTCCTCGATGTCGAGCCGTGCCAGCACGCGCCGCAGGACGGTGTCGTCGGCGCTGCCGCTGTCGCGGGCGCGCAGGAACTCCTCGCGTTCGACCTGGAGCAGCTCCAGGCGCAGGCGGCGGTAGGTGTCGCTGGGGGTCTCGGGCAGCGGGCTGCGCCGGCCGAGCTGCTCCCACGCCGAGTCGGACCGGTCCCGCAGCCGGTCCCGCAGCCGCCGGACGACCTCCTCGGGGTCGTTGGGGCCGCGGATCTCCTCCAGCTTCTCCAGCGCCACCCGGGTCATGTCGTTGAGGACGGCGGCCTCCTGCAGCGCGTCCTCGGCCGGGTCGGGCGTGGGCAGCCGCAGGCGGCGGATCAGCCCGGGCAGTGTCATGCCCTGGACGAGCAGCGTGCCGGCCACGACCACGAACGCGGCGAGCAGCAGCACGGGTCGCTGCGGGGTGTCGGGGGGCAGGATGAACGCGGCGGCGAGGGTGACCACGCCGCGCATGCCCGCCCAGGCGAGCACGGCCGAGTAGGTCCACGGCCAGACGGACCTCTTCCTCAGGCCGAACCGGCGCATGACGCGCTTGATCATGCCGATGCCGATCATCCACAGGATCCGGGAGAGGATCGTGGTGACGAGCACGGCCAGGCAGATGCCGATGACCATGGCGACCGACACGCCGCTGTCCACCACCGCCTGGACGATCCACCGCAGCTGCAGGCCGATCAGCAGGAAGACCATGTTCTCCAGCAGGAACTGGATGGTCTGCCAGTTGTGCTGGCTCGCGATCCGCGCCGACCCGGACAGGATCGCCGGCGACTTGTGCCCGAGGATGATGCCCGTGACGATCACCGCGAGCACGCCGGAGCCGTGTACCACCTCGGCGAGCAGGTAGGCCACGAACGGCACGGCGAAGGAGAGCGCGGTGTCGCTGACCAGGTCGGTGAGCCGTTGCCGCACGTAGCTCGCGGCGAAGCCGATCAGCGCGCCCGCGATCACCCCGCCGGCCACGGCGAGCAGGAAGTCGACCCCGACCTGCAGGATCGTGATCGACCCGGCGATGGCGGCGATGGCGGTGCGCAGCGCGACCAGTGCGGTCGCGTCGTTGAACAGGCTCTCGCCCTCGATCAGTCGGATCAGCTTGCGCGGCATCCCGACCCGCTGCGCCACCGCGCTGGCCGCGACCGCGTCCGTCGGCGCGACGACCGCCCCGAGCGCGATGCCCGCCGCCAGCGGCAGCCCGGGCACGACCGCCCAGACCACCAGCCCCACGACGACGGTCGTGAAGATCACCAGCCCGACGGACAGCAGCGCGATCGGCCCCCGCAGCTTGCGGTAGTCCAGCAGCGAGGTCTGGATCGCGGCCGAGTACAACAACGGCGGCAACAGACCGACGAGCACCACCTCGGGCGAGAGCCGGTAGTCCGGCACCCCGGGCACGAACGACGCCACGACCCCGACGGTGATCAGACACAGCGGCTCCGACCAGTCGAACCGCCGCGCCACCGCCGTGAAGACGAGCACCGCCACCACCAACGCCACAAACTGAGCCGCGATTTCCACAGACCAATCATCCCTGTGTACCGAGGTGGCGCACTCCGGTGGTCGGATCCGGAGCGGACGTGCACCCCCACGAGACGTTCCGCGCGTCAGAGCGGGACCCGCGTGGCGAACCCGCGGCCGACGCGCGCCGGACGACGCGGCCGTGTGCGCTGCTATGGTCGGATCCGACTATTGCGGCGGTGAGGCGGAAAGAAACCTGCCGGGGTGGGCAATCCGCTCGCCGGGTGGTGGCGAAGCCCCTGTGGTCGGCGAGTTCGACGGTCGATTTCGGTGGTCTGGGGCGGACCGGGCCTCGGTGGCATCCGTGCGGGTCATGGAAAGTGGGGGCTTTGTCGTGTGGCAACGGATTGTCGGCGTGTTCCGGCGGCGGCGGGTGCGGGACTCCGCCAGCTTCGGGGCCGCCTCGCTCGGTGTGCTGCTCCTCGTCGGGGCGGCGCTCGGGACCGGCGTGGCGCGGACCGCGGTCGACGTCTCGGACGGGTTGACCTGGTTGCCCGACAACCCTCGTGGGGAGGTCGTGCAGGTCAACCCGGCCTCGGGGCGGCCGGAGGTGCGGTTGCGGGTCGCCGGGGGTGACGCGCAGCTCGACGTCACGCAGAAGGACGGTCTGCTCGTCATCCTCAACCGGCGCAACGGGCAGATCACCGTCATGGACCTTGCCACCCTGCTGGCGAGCGGACGGCGGCAGGCACAGCCCGGGCCGGCCACCACGGTGCTCGTCTCCCACGGACGGATCTACGTCGTGGATCGGCCGGGCGGGACCATCGCCGACGCCGATCCCGTGACGCTCGCCGACCTCGGCGCGCCGTGGCGTGCCGGCAAACCGCTCGCCGACGTCGTCGCCGACGACGCCGGGGTCGTCTGGGCCGCCGACTACGACGGGCGGTTGCACTCGCTCGACTGGGTGGGCGAGGCCGGGAAGTTCCGGGAGAAGGCCAGTGAGCTGGTCCAGGGCGCCGGCCCAGGCACGGTCCTCGTGCCGCATGCCAAGGGGGTGACGCTCTTCGGGCTCGACGACGGCGTCGTGCGGCAGGTCGGGACCGGGTCGGACGTCAGCGGGTCCACGCCGAAGCTGCCCGGCGAAGTGCTCGCGGCGCGGAGCAGTCCCGACGCGCTCGTGCCCGCCGCGGTGCCCGGGCGGCACACCGTGGTGATCGTCGCCGGGGAGCGCGTCGTGCGGGTGGACACCGCCGCGCTCGGGTGTCCCGAGCCGGGGCGACCCGTCGTGTTCCGGGACGAGGTGTACGTGCCGTGCCGCGGGCAGGGCAAGGTGGTCGTGCTCGACAAGGCCGGCAGGCGGGGCGGGTCGGACGTGCGGACACCCGGCAGCGGCGATCCCGAGATCGTCCTCGACGACGGCAGGCTCGTCATCAGCGCACCCGGCGCCGAGCGCGGGGTCATCGTCGACGCGGACGGGGCCACGCACTCCGTCACCATCCGCAGTCCCTCGCTGCCCGTCGTGAACCCGGACCGGCCGCCGCTTCCCGAGGTGCCCTCGCCGCCGCGGCCGACGCCCCGGCCGGAGAGGCCGGACAACCGCGGCGGCGACCAGCGGCGGTCACCCGACTCGCCGGGCCCCGGGATCCCCGGCGGGACCTCGACCCCCGGGGGGACCGTGCCCGGCACCCCACCCGGCGTCACCGTGGCGCTCGCCAGCCGGTCCGCCTCGGAGATCGTCGTCACCGTCAGCTGGGGCGCGGCCGACGACAACGGCGAGAAGGTCACCGGCTACACGGTCGAGGCCACCGGCGACTTCGGCGGCGGCACCCGCACCGCGCAGACCACCTCGACCAGCACGCGGCTGACGATCCCCTGTGACGGCGGCACGTTCTGCGTGAACGGGCGGCTCGACGTCACGGTCACGGCGCTCAACCGGGTCGGGGCGAGCGCCGCCGGCACCCGGTCGTGGACCGTCCCGGCGGGGAACCAGCCGACCTCCGAGCCACCGCCGCCGGTGACCGACCCGCCCGCCGACCCGCCGCCGCAGGATCCGCCACCCGCGAACAACCCGACGACCGACCCGCCCGCCGACCCGCCCGCCGACCCGCCGCCGGCCGCGACCGTGCCCACCGCCGGCGCGACCGTGATCACCAGCATCACCGCGACGGGCAACGGCTACACCCGCCGCGTCACGATGACCTGGCCGGGCGACTGGGCCGGCCACGACGGGACCTGCCAGGTGGTCAACACCACCCTCGGCTACGGCGCCGCCATCACGTGCGGGACGACCACACTCGACATCGACGTGGACACCGGGCCCAACCGCGTCGTGGTGCGGGCGACCGCGCGGGACGGCAGCCGGTCCGTCGACTCCGCGGCGAGGTCGGTCCAGGGGCCAAGAGAACCCATGTGCGGCAAGTACCTGTGCCTCGGCAGCGGCAGGATCGTCGAGCTGACGCCGGCAGCGAGGTCGACCGACTTCGGGCAGGCCGGCACGGGGGCCGGGTTCCTCGTCATCGCCGTGCTGGTGCAGGTCCTCGGCAGACGCGGGCGACCGGAGGAGTCCACAGAGGACGGTGTGCGATGACCGCACTGGCCGGACCGGGGATCGGTGAGCGGGACATCGCGGCCTTCCGCCACCTCCACACGCAGGTGGGCGACGCGATCGAGACGGCGGTGCGGGGCAAGCGGCAGGTCGTGGACCTGGTCCTGGTCGCCATGTTCGCCGGCGGGCACGTGTTGCTGGAGGACGTGCCCGGCACGGGCAAGACGACGCTCGCGCGGGCGGTGGCCGGTGCGCTCGGCGGGCTGTCCCGGCGCGTGCAGTTCACCCCCGACCTGCTGCCCTCCGACGTCACCGGCACCTCGGTGTACGACCCGCGCAGCGGGCAGGTGAACTTCCGCGCCGGCCCGGTGTTCGCGAACGTGGTGCTGGCCGACGAGATCAACCGCGCGGCCGCGAAGACCCAGTCCGCGCTGCTGGAGGTGATGGAGGAGCGCACGGTCACCGTCGACGGTGTCGCGCACGCCGTGCCCGACCCGTTCCTCGTGGTCGCCACGCAGAACCCGATCGACCTCGACGGCACCTACCGGCTGCCCGAGGCGCAGCTCGACCGGTTCATGGTGCGGACGTCCATCGGCTACCCGGACGCCGCCCACGAGCTGGACGTGTTGCGCCCCGGCAGCACCGCCGGCCGGGTCGCGCAGGTGCCGACCGTGACCAGCCCGCCGGTGGTCGCGCAGTACGGTCGGCTGCTGTCCACCCTGCACGTCGCCGAGCCGATTCTGGAGTATGTCAGCGAGCTGGGCACG
>NZ_JBJMIE010000158.1:0-5315 GCF_045807065.1 Actinophytocola sp.
TCGCCTTCCTCAACAACGACGCCCGGCCCGGGGCCGACTGGGTCACGGCCGCGGTCGACGTCCTGCGCAAGGAGCCGACCGTCGCGGCCGTCGCCAGCAAGGTGCTGGACTGGGACGGGGAGAACATCGACTTCGTGGACGCCGGGCTCACCTGGTTCGGCATGGGCTACAAGCGCCACGCCGGTGAACCGGACGACGGCACCCACGAGCAGGCGCGCGACGTCCTCTTCGCCACCGGGTCGGCCATGTTCGTCCGGACCGACGTCTTCAAGGCGCTCAGGGGCTTCGACGAGCGCTTCTTCATGTTCTACGAGGACGTCGACCTCGGCTGGCGGCTGAACCTGCGCGGCTGGCGCGTCCGGTACGAGCCGCGCTCGGTCGCCTACCACCGCCACCACGCCTCGATGTCCAAAGTAGACACCGAGGACAACGCGAAGGAGCTGTTCCTCCTCGAACGCAACGCGCTGGCCGCCCTCTACAAGAACGTCTCGGACGCCACGCTCGCGAAGGCGCTGCCCGCGGCACTCGCGCTGACCGTCCGCAGGGCCACCGCCCGCGGCGACATCGACCCGACACAGCTGGAGATCGGGAAGCCGGACACCGGATCCACCGTGGACATCCCGCGGACCACGCTCGCCGGGATCCTCGCCATCGACCAGTTCGTCGAGCTGTTGCCGCGGCTCGCCGCGTCCCGGCAGGCCGAGCAGCAGGCCCGGGTGCGCACCGACGCGGACCTCCTCCCGTTGATGCGCAAGGCGATGGAGCCCGCCTACCCGCTGCCCCGCTACCTCGCCGCGCACGACGTGCTGGTCGACGTGTTCGGCCTCGAGGAGGCGTTCGGGGCGCGCCGCAGGATCCTCGTGCTGACCGGCGACGCGCTGACCGAGCGCATGGCCGGCCCCGCGATCCGCGCGTGGAACATGGCCGACGTCCTCGCCGCCGAGCACGAGGTCCGGCTCGTCACCGTGAACCCGCTGTGCGCGCCGCCCGAGGCGCCGTTCGCCGTGGCCAGGGCCAGGCAACGCGAGCTGGGCCCGCACGTCGACTGGGCGGATGTCGTCGTCCTGCAGGGACATGCGCTGGAACTGGTGCCGGAGCTGAAGAAGGCCGGCTCGACCAAGATCGTGGTCTGCGACATGTACGACCCGATGCACCTGGAGCTGCTGGAACAGGGCAGGGACGAGGTCGACGAGCAGCGCGAGCTCGACCTCATCGGTGTCACGAAGGTGCTGAACACCCAGCTGGAGCGCGGCGACTTCTTCCTCTGCGCCTCGGAGCGGCAGCGGCACTTCTGGCTCGGTCACCTGACCGCGCTCGGCCGCCTCACACCTTCCCTGTACGACAGTGATCCCACGGTCAAGTCGCTGCTCGCGGTCGCGCCGTTCGGCCTGCCGGGCAAGCCGCCGCAGAAGACCGCGTCGCCGATCCGCGGCCGGCTGGCCGCGCAGGACGACAAGGTCATCATCTGGGCCGGCGGGGTGTACAGCTGGTTCGACCCGCTGACGCTGCTGCACGCCATGGATCGCCTGCGCCGCAAGCACAGCAACACGCGGCTGCTGTTCCTCGGCATGAAGCACCCGAACCCCGAGGTGCCGGAGATGGACATCGGCGCGCAGACGCGGGCGCTGTCGGAACGACTCGGGCTGACCAACCGGCACGTGTTCTTCAACGAGACCTGGGTGCCCTACGCGGAGCGGCAGAACTGGCTGCTGGAGGCGGACTGCGGCGTCACCACGCACTACGAGCACGTCGAGACCACGTTCGCCTTCCGCACCAGGGTGCTCGACTACCTGTGGACGGGGCTGCCGATCGTGACCACGGACGGCGACTCGTTCGCCGACCTCGTGCGCGCCGAGAGCCTCGGTCTGGTGGTGCCGCCGGAGGACCCCGACCGGCTGGCCGACGCGCTGGAAACCTTGCTGTACGAGGACAGGCTGGCCATGGCCGCACGGGAGCGCATCGCGGCCGTGCGTGAGCGGTTCACCTGGGAGACCGCGCTCGCGCCGCTGGTTTCCTTCTGCCGCGACCCGCATCCGGCCGCGGACCGGCTGCCCGGCACGGCACCGCTGGTGCGCAGGCCACCGCTGGGCGTCGGCGGCGCGCTCCGCCGCGACCTCGACCTGGTGAAGACCTACCTGGACGCCGGCGGCCCCGCGGAGCTGACGAAACGGGCGGCCGGCAGGGTGCGCAGACTCGCCGCGGAACACTGGCAGGCGCGGAAGGGCCAGCAGGATGCCTAGTCGCACAAGGGTTCTGCTGGACGGCACGCCGCTCCTGGGCGCCCGCACCGGGATCGGCCGCTACACCTCGGCACTGGCCGAGGAACTGGCCTCGATGTCCGATGTAGACGTACGCGCGGTGGCGTTCACGTTGCGGGGCTGGCGAAAGCTGCGGCGTGTGCTGCCACACGGGACGCGATCCCGCGGTATGCCGGTGTCCGCGCGGCTGCTGCGCCGGTCCTGGCTGCGGGTCCCGTTCCCGCCGATCGAGCTGTTCGCCGGGTTCACGGATGTCGTGCACGGCACCAACTTCGTGCTCCCGCCGGCGATCCGGGCGGCGGGCGTACTGACGATCCACGACCTGGCCTTCCTCGACTCGCCCGGCGACCTGCCGCCGTCCGACGAGCAGCTGCCCGCGCTGGTGGCGCGCTCGGCGGACCGCGCGGACATCGTGTGCACGCCGACACAGGCGGTCGCCGACATCGTGGCGGACCGGCTCGGGCTGGCCGAGGAGAAGATCGTCGTGACACCGCTGGGCATCGACCTCGCGTGGTTCACGGCGCGCCCGCCGAGCGAGACGATGCGGCGGCGGATCGGGCTGCCGAAGAAGTACCTGCTGTTCGTGGGCGCGGCCGGCCCGAGGAAGGCGTTGGACTGGCTGCTGAAGGCGCACGCGAACACGCCGGACCTGCCGCCGCTGGTGCTGGCGGGCCCCGGTCACGTCGGCAACGACGCCTCGGTCCAGTCGATCGGCTATCTGTCCGATGTGGACCTGCGCAGCGTGGTGGCCGGCGCGTCCGCGCTGGTCCTGCCGTCCCGCGACGAGGGTTTCGGCCTGCCGGTGCTGGAGGCGCTGGCGTGCGACGTGCCGGTGGTGTGCTCGGACCTGCCCGCGCTGCGCGAGGTCGCCGGCGGCCACGCGACGCTGGTCCCGTTCGGCGAGGTCGAGGCCATGGGCGCGGCGCTGACCGAGGCGCTGACCACGTCGGTCGACGCCCCGACGCTGGCGGCCCGCCGCACGTACGCGGCAGGCTTCACCTGGCGGCGGACGGCCGAGCTGACCGTGGAGGCCTACCGCCGCGCCATGGCCTCCTAGTCCACGCACCGAGACGCTCGTTGATCGCGAATTCGGCCTGTCGCCGCACGCGGCGGGAGTAGTCTCCGGCTGTGGTGGACACCCAAGAGGCGAAACGGATTCAGGAGACGAACCACGAGCGCCAGGCGCTCTGTTCGAGCCAGGGGTGGGGCTTCGCGCCGGACGCGCCGGAGCTGCTGGAACGCTGGCCGTTGAAGCCGTTCACCGAGATCGGCGACAAGCGGATGGCGTTCGGCGTCGTGTCCGGAGCCGTCGGCGGCGTGCCGTTCACCGCGTTCGACTACCACCGCCGCCCGAAGGTGACGCACTGGCAGTCCCGCGGCCGGACCAGGATGTCGATCGACACGATCCTCATCGACACCGTGTGGGTGCTGACGCTGCCGTCGACGCTGCCGAAGTTCCAGATCTTCGACTACGCGGAGCCGAACTTCGACCGGGACGGCGCCGTGCCCCCGCACACCGCGGACGCGAAGCTGAACCGGTCGTACCTGCTGGTGGACACCGACCAGGCCGTGGCGACGCAGATGCTGACGCCGTCGGTCACGGGGATCATGAAGCAGTACAAGCTGCACAACTGGGCCACCTGGGGTGACCAGCTGCTGTGCGTGAAGCACCCGATCTTCGGGCGCGTGAAGCCGGAGGAGCTGTCGGCGAAGGTCGGCGAGCTGGGGCAGCTGATCGGCGCGCTGCCGCCGCACCTGTGGGGCACCGGCAACGTCGCCGCACAGCCGGCCGCTCCGCAGCAGCCGTACCCGCCGCAGCCGGCTCAGCAACCGGCGGCTCAGCAGCCGTACCCGCAGCAGCCCTATGCGCCGCAGCCTTACCCGGTACAGCCTCATCCGGCACAGCCGCAGTACCAGCAGCCGTACCCACCGCAGAACTACCCGCCTCCACAGCCGTACCCACCGCAACCGCAGCCGCAGTACGGCTATCCGCCCCAGCCGTACTACCCACCGCAGCCCTACCCACCACAGCCGTACTACCCGCAGCCGGGCTATCCCCAGCAGCCGTACGGCTACCCGGGCCACCGCTGACCACCCGCCCGGCCAGCACGGCGAAGTGCGACGAAGGCCGGCGGCAGGTTGAACAGCGTCGGGATGTCGGTCGAGCCCCGGCGTCCTTCGTCACGCCCAGCGTGAGGAAGACGTCCTCCGGGGATCGGTCGCGGTCAGTGCGTCAGGCGCGGAAGTGTTCGCCGTGCTCCGCGAACGCCGCTGCCAGGGCCTCACGCCACGGGCGCATCGGTGGTAGACCGGCCTCGCGCCATGCGCGGTCGGACAGCACCGAGTACGCCGGCCGCGGCGCGGGACGCGGGAACTCCTCCGTCGTGCACGGCTTCACCCGTGCCGGATCCAGCCCCAGCTCCTCGAAGACCGCCCGCGCGAAGCCGAACCACGTCGTCTCGCCGCCGCCCGTGCAGTGCAGGATCCGCGACGACGGGCCGGCACCCGAGGCGATGGCATCCGCCAGCGCCAGCAGCCCCGAAGCCAGATCACCTGTCCACGTAGGGCATCCACGCTGATCGTCCACAACGGACACCGTGTCGCGGGTGGCGGCCAGGCGGGCCATGGTCTTCACGAAGTTGCCGCCGAACGCGCCGTAAACCCAGGCCGTGCGCACGACCCACGCGCGCGCACCCGACCCGAGCACGGCTTCCTCGCCGGCGGCTTTCGTCGCGCCGTAAGCCGATCCCGGGCGCACCGGGTCGTCCGTCTCGTAGGGACGGTCGCCGTCGCCGGGGAAGACGTAGTCCGTCGACACGTGCACCAGCGGCACGCCCGCCGAGGCGCACGCCGCCGCCAGCAGGCGCGGACCGTCCGCGTTCACGGCGTAGGCCCGCCGGGCGTCGGTCTCCGCCGCGTCCACCGCGTTGTAGGCGGCCGCGTTGATGACCACGGGGGTCAGACCATCGGCCTCGGCCGTCGTCGCCAGGGTGGCGACGGCCTCGACCGCCGCGCTCGCGTTCGTGATGTCCAGCTCGGCCGAGCCGGGGGCCCGCA
>NZ_JBJMIE010000159.1:0-18058 GCF_045807065.1 Actinophytocola sp.
GAGGTCGAGCACCCGAACGTGGTCCGCATCTACAACTTCGTCCAGCACCCGGACCCGAAGACCGGCAACCTCGTCGGCTACATCGTGATGGAGTACGTCGGAGGGCAGTCGCTGCGGCAGCTCGCCCTCGAGCACCACCGCGAGACCGGCAAGGCCGAGCCGCTGCCGATCGGGCAGGTGATCGCGTACGGGCTGGAGATCCTGCCGGCCATCGGGTACCTGCACAGCATCGAGATGCTGTACTGCGACCTCAAGCCGGACAACGTGATCCAGGCCGGCGAGCAGCTCAAGCTCATCGACCTCGGCGCGGTCCGCAGGATCGACGACTGGGACTCGCCGCTGTTCTTCACCCTCGGCTACTCCGCGCCGGAGCTGGCGACCGAGGGCGCGTCCGTCGCCAGCGACATCTACACGGTCGGCCGCACGCTCGCCGTCCTGTCCATCGAGTTCGGCGGGTACACCACGCGGCACAAGCACACGCTGCCCGGCCCGGACGAGGAGCCGCTGTTCGCGCTGTTCGGGTCGTACCACCGGGTGCTCAAGCGGGCCACGCACTCCGACCCGCTGCAGCGGTTCGCGTCCGCGGAGGACATGGCCGACCAGCTGACCGGTGTGCTGCGTGAGGTCATGGCCCTCGGCACGGGGCGGCCGCGGCCGGGGACGTCGGCCGTCTTCGCGCTGGAGACCAGGACGTTCGGCTCCGGCATGGTCATCGGTGAGCGCGGGTCGCTGCCGTCGCCCGACCCGCTGGAGGTCGCGTCGATCCTGCCGCTGCCGATGGTCGACACGCACGACCACGCGGCGAGCACCCTGGCGAGCATCACCGTCGGCGAACCGGCGGAGATGCTGGCGGCGCTGCAGTCCGCGCCGCAGGACTCGATCGAGGTGCGGCTGCGCATGGTCCGCGCCCGGCTCGAACTGGGCGAGCTGCGCCAGGCCCAGGGTGAGCTGGAGGCCGCGCGCCGCCTGGCGACCGATCCGGCCGACTGGCGCCCGGACTGGTACCAGGGCCTGATCGCGATCGCGAACCGCAAACCGGCGGAGGCGATGACCGCCTTCGAGCGCGTGTACGACGCGGTGCCGGGCGAGATCCCGCCGAAGCTGGCACTCGCGGTCGCCGCGGAGTACGCCGGCAACTACTTCCAGGCCGCCCGCTTCTACGAGCTGGTCTGGCGCACCGATCGCGCGTGGGTGAGCGCGGCGTTCGGCCTGGCCCGCGTGTACCTGGCCCAGGGCGCCCGCTCCGGCGCGATCGAGGTGCTGGAGGCGGTGCCGGACTCGTCCAGTCACCACGTCGCCGCGCAGGTGGCCGCCATCAAGATCAAGACGCGCGCCGACGAGGCGACCCGCGTGACGGAGCAGGACCTGCAGGACGCGTCCCGCCGGCTGGAACGCCTGTCCCTGGACGCCGAACGCCGGACCATCCTGTCGGCGGAGGTGCTGGAGGCCGCCCACGAGTGGGTGCGCGCCGGCCGGCCCGCCGGCGCCCCCGACTCGCCGAACCGGACGGTCCTGGGCTGCAAGCTCACCGAACGCGACCTGCGCTTCGGCCTGGAACGCTGCTACCGAACCCTCGCCCGCCTGGCCAGCAGCCAGGAGAAACGCCACGAACTGGTCGACAAGGCCAACGCCATCCGCCCGCGCACGCTCACGTGAGCCCGCCGAAGTTGCTGAACACCGAGACCATCACCTCGTCGATGTTCTTCGGGTCGATGGCCGCGTCGTAGTACTGCGCCTTGGTCACGTCCGCGATCTTGCCCAGCAGTTCGGTGTCCGCGTCCGCGCCGTAGGGCACCGTGAAGATCCGCACCGAGGTCTCCTGGTTCGCCGCGTCGACGCACTGGAGCAGCGCGGCCCGGCCCGCGTCGTCGGCGGGGTGGTTGCGACCGTCGGAGAGCACGATGACCGCGTTGATGCGGGAGGGGTCGATCCCCGCCTGCAACTCGTTCTTGGCGGCACAGGTCGTCTTGTACAGCGCGGTGTCGCTGCCGGTGGTGAGCCCGTCGATGATCCCGTCCAGCTGTGGCCGCACGTTCCCGACCCGGGACATGGGCAGTAGCTGCGCCCGGTCGTCGGCGAACGTCCAGATGCCGACCTGGTCATCGTCGCCGAGCAGCTTGAGCCCGCGTTTCGCGGCCGGCTTGACCAGGTCGAGCTTGGTTCCGGAGTTCGGGTCCTGCGCGTTCACAGGCTCGTTCATCGAGCCGGACACGTCGATCACGAGCAACACCCGGGCCCGCTTGCGGGTGCCGTCCCACGCCTGCTGCATCGCGTGCAGCACCGCCGGTTCCGGCGGCGTGACGAACTGCTGGGTGCTCCTGGCCGACCCACCGACGGTGTCGGCCAGCGTGCTGGTCGGTCGCTCGCGATGTGCCAGGGCCCGGAACCCGAGGTCGATGAACCGCTGTTGCTGTGCGCCTTCGGTGAGGAAGGCGTAGAAGTCGGCGGCGGCCGCGCGTTGGGCCGCGGACGCCGAGGACAGCACGACGAACGGGTGGTCCAGCTCGATCGTGCCCTCACGGGGGTATACCGCGACCATCCGCTCGTGCGGTCGCTGCCCGCGGTCGAGGTCGGTGAGGTCGCCGGTCGGCGCACCTCGGTTGTACAGGTAGACCAACTGCTCCTGGACCACCACGGCACTGACGGAGGGCTCGTCCGAGGCGCGGCCGCGGTCCTGCTCGTAGAGGTCGCCCATGAACTCGGTCGCGTCCTTGCCGTACCTGAGCACGGACGACTCGATGCCGTGGACGAAGCTCGTCACCGCGCCGTTCGCGAGGTCGGCCTCGGTGATCCCGCTGAGCCGTCCCACGGCGGCGAAGTAGGTCGCCACCGTCGCGGCGAGGCCGGAGGTCGAGTAGTGCGGGTTGTCCCTGCCCAGCACGAACCGGCCCCACTCCGGGTGGCCGAAGGCGCCCCAGCCCCTCTCGTCCTGCGCCAGGGTGAGGATGTCGGCCCAGCCGATGTCGTCGTCGCGGTCACGCATCGCCTTGGCCATGCGTTCGGGCATGGCGACGACGAGCACGCTCGAGGTGACGGCCCTGGGTGTACCCACGATCAGGTCGCCGTGGCCGGCGTACCGCAGCAGCTCGAGCCACAGGGAGGAGGTCGGCAGCCACACCTGCGGTCGAGGTCGTCCCCCGACGGCGGCGGTGGGCCACCCGTCGGCGAGCGCGGTCTGCGCGGTGCCGGAGGTGAGGCCGGTCGTGTGCACCCGCGCGCACTTCCCGTCGCCGAAGGTCCGGCGGGCCGCGTTGTACGACTCGGCGAACTCGGCGAGCAACTCGTCCTTCTCCGTCGACACGCTCACCTCGAGCGGCACGCAGTCCGTCCTCGCCGGTGCGGAAGCGGACGTCCACGGCCGCCAGATCCCCAGCAGCGCACCGAGCACCACCACCAGGGCGAGCGAGACCGGCCACTTCCACGACACCCGCCGCAGCCGGACGGGAGCCGACGGCAGGGCGGTGGGCGGGCGAGCCGCCCTCGGCCACACCGCTCTGAGCCGATCACCGGGGATCGCGTAGCCGTCGTGCTGGTCACCGCGCGTGCTGGCGGTGACCAGCATGCCGACCACGCGTTCTCTCGCGTCGAGGAGCGGACTGCCGCTGTAGCCCGGCTGGACGCGGTGGGCGGCGCCCTCGTTCGAGTCGATCTGGATGAGGCCGGTGCGGACGCGGTGCCGCAGCGTGGCGACCGTCCACGCGCCGTCGGGTCGGGGCCGGTCGGCGGGGTAGCCGTACAGGTGCACCACCGAGTCGGCCTGTGGCCTGGCGAAACCCGGCGGGCTCGTGCCCGGCGGGGCGTTCTCGGCCGGCAGCAGTTCGAGGCCGGCGATGTCGGACGGCCGCTCGTCCGCGTCACCGAGGGTCGGGCCCCACACCGTCACCTGTGCCGTGGCGGTCGGGTGGCCGTCGACCAGCGAGAACTCGACCTCGACCGGGGTGACGGGCTTGCGCCGGTCGTCGTGGTCGCGGCCCAGCACCTGGTTGACCACGTGGGCGCAGGTCAGCAGCCGCCGATCGTCGATGAGGAAACCGACGCCGACCACGCCCGCCGCGCCGCGGAAGGTGACGATGGCGTTGGTCGACCGGGGTGCCATGACCGGGCTATCTCTTCCAGGTGAGCTTCAGGACGAAGTTGACCTCGGCGGTGCCGCTGGCGATGATCACGTTCGTCTGGCCACCCAGTTTCACGCCGAACTCGACCGTGAACTCGTCGGGTGCACCGGACTTCGCCCATTCGGAGAGCGCTTTCACCGTCGGGGTCAGCTCAGCGAGCGCGGCTTCCATGGTGGTGCGGGCGCGGCCGATGATCGCTCCCGGCTTGCCGGCCGGCACCAGGTCGCTCATGTTCGGGTCGGTGACCTCGACCAGCACCGGACTGCCGTCCTCCAGCGGAACTTCCAGCAGGTAGGCGTGCGGCGACATGCGCGATCCCCCTCGGTGATGCGGCTCAGCGAACTATAGAGCGAAGCCGAGCGGTCGCGTAGCGTGAATGAGCTAGCCCGCGCTGTGCAGTGACAGCACCGTGATGTCCGGCGGGGCGCCGACCCGCACCGGCGGACCCCAGAAACCGGCGCCACGCGTCACGTACAGCTGCGTGTGGTCCACAGTGGACAACCCGGCGAGCGCGCCCTGCTGCAGGCCCACGACGTAGTGGAACGGCCACAGCTGGCCGCCGTGCGTGTGGCCGGACAGCTGGAGGTCCACGCCGCGGGCCGCGGCGTCCGAGACCTGGACCGGTTGGTGTGCCAGCAGGACCGTCGGGCGGGACGACGAGACCCCGGACAGCGCGCGGTCGAAGTCGGGGCCGTCGTCGATCGAGCGGCCGGAGAGGTCGTTGACGCCCGCCAGGTCGAAGGCGCGGCCGATGGCGGTGTTCTCGTTGCGGAGTGGGTGCACGCCGAGGCGTTCCAGCTCCCGCAGCCACGCCAGCGGGTTGCCGCTGAAGTACTCGTGGTTGCCCGTCACGAAGAACGCGCCGTCGCGGGAGACCAGGTCGCGCAGTGGCGCGGCGGCGGGCCCCAGCTCGTCGACCGTGCCGTCGACCAGGTCGCCGACGATCGTCACCAGGTCCGGGGAGGTCTCGTTGATGATGCGGACGATGCGTTCGGTGTGCGCACGGCCGGAGATCGGGCCCAGGTGGATGTCCGACACGACCGCGATCCGGTAGCCGTCGTACGCCGGGTCCAGCGTGCGCAGGCGGATCGGCACGCGCAGCAGGTCCGGCGGGCCGAGAGCGTTCGCCATCCCCACCCCGACCGTGCCGACCGAGACCGCGCCCGCGACCGCCGCGCTCGTCCGGGCCAGGAACAACCGCCGGCTCAGACCCGCCGGGGCCGGCTCCGCGACGGTCGGCTCGGGAACGGTCGACTCCGCCTGCGCCGAGGTGTCGGCCGTGGCGGACGCCTCCAGCGGCTTACGGCGCGCCCAACCGCGCAGTGCGAGCCGGGGCAGCTCCAGCACCGCCAGCGTCAGGAACAGGTAGATGAGCAGCGCGAACCAGACGTACCCCGGCCACGCGAACCACGTCGACCTCGTCGGTCCGATCACGCGCGGCAGGACCAGCGTCGCGACCAGGAGCACCGTCAGCCCCACGAGCACCCACGTGAGCACCCGCCGCACCGGGCCGGGCCGGGTGGTGTCCTTGACCAGGCGTTTCCACAGGTACCAGTGCAGCAGCGTGACCAGCACGCTGAGCAACAAGCCGAAGACCATCAGGGGTTCACGTCCGGGTGAACGTCGCGCGGGTCGGCGGTGCCGTGCGTGGTGAAGTGGCTGAAGTCCACGATCACGAACAGGGCCCGCGCCCGCAGCGCCAACTGCCCGTCCGGCGCGTTGAGCCGCCCGTCCGCGCTCGCGTACACCTTCCGCCCGGCCACCCCGTCGAGCTTGCCGACGATGTGCAGCGTCGAACCGACCGGCACGGGCCGCAGGAAATCCGTCTCCAGCCGCCCGGTCACCGCGGGCCGGCGCAGCAGCTGCCCGACCGTACTGCCGAGCGCCTCGTCGAACGCGCAGGCCAGCAGCCCGCCGTGCGCGAGCCCGGGTGCACCCTGGTGCGCCTCGGTGACGGTGAACTGGGCCATGATCGTCGAGTCCGGGCCGGACTCGGTGCGCAGGCGCAGGCCGCCCTCGATCTCGTCACCGCAGCCGAAGCACTGGGCGTAGTGCGGGCCGAGCTTGGTGCCGGGGGCGGGGGCGTCCGGGTGCGGCGCCGGCACGACGACCTCTACCGGCGGCCACTTCGGGGGTACACGACTCACTCGTTCAGCGTAAAGCTTGTCCAGTTGAGTCACGGCCATGTCCCACCGTGCAGCGTTCGCGCGTGACTGTCGGCACAGTGTGCTGGAATGCCCACATGGGGCCCGAGCGGATCGACGACCTGACCGACGCGAGACGGCTGCGCCACGAGTACGGCGAGCGGACCGTCGCCTACCTGCTGCCCGAGATCGACCGGATCGAGGGGCAGCGGCACGGCGTCACCGGCGAGGGCATGGACGGCATCGAGGTCGACCTCGACGCGTTGCGGCAGGCCGAGCGCGACCTGGCCGTCCTGCACGACGACCTCGCCGCCCACCTGACCGAGGCCGACGACCTGACCGGCCCGCTCGGCGACGGCAAGAGCCCGGTGGCCGCTCCCATGCGGCTGGCGTTCCAGACCCGCGCGGGTGACGAGGGCGGGGTGCAGACCGCGTTGCAGCAGTACATGGCGGAGCTGCTCGCCGTCCGCGTCACGATCCTGAAGACGCTCGCGTCCTACCAGAGCGTGGAGCAGGAGACGGTGAGCCGGCTGCGGCGGCAGGCGGAGGAGATCGCGTGAACGACTACGACCACGACCGCCGGCACGAGACGTGGCGCGAGGCGCACGGCTGGTCGGACGACGCGAAGGACAAGCGCGACAGGCTGACCAGGGCGCGGCAGCGCAACCGCGAGCCGGGCCGCTTCGGCAAGGTCAACTGGAACGCCTATCAGCACGACCAGCTGTACGACATGATCATGACCGCGGAACCCGGCGCGATGGCCACGCGGGCCGGCCAGTGGCAGTCGCTCGCGGCCAGGATCGACGCCACCACCGGCGAGGTGCGGCAGACGATGGAGCGGCTGCTCGGCGCGTGGCGGGGGCAGGCCGCGGTCAACTCGGCCGAGTCGAACACGCGGCTCGTGCAGTGGGCCGGGGACGCGAGCGAGACCGCGAGCACGATCGCGCAGAGCATGGCGAACTACACCGAGGCGGTCGAGCGGGCCCAGAAGCGCATGCCGGAGCCCGCGTTCGCGAGCGCCGAACGCAACTTCCGCGACGGCTACACCGTGGTCGGCACGGGCGGCCCGAGCACCGCCATCCTGCTGCAACAGCTGCTGTCCGACGGCATGGTCAGCAACGAGGCCGCCCGCGCCCGCAAGGCGGAGGCCGTGGCCGTGATGGAGACCTACGAGGCGCAGAGCAAGGACGTCCACGACTCGATGCCGCACTTCACCGACGCGGCACCGACGACCAACGACGTCCCGGACTGGACGCCCGCCCCGGACCCCGGTCCCAGCACGCGCACCCCGCACGTCACGCCGCCGCCGAGCGCGGGGACCGGCGCCGGCGGCCCGGGCGCCGGGAACGGGACCGACGCCGGCCCGGGCTCGACGACCGGCGCGGCGGGGTTCCTGGCACCACCCGATGGGGTCACCGGTACCGGCTTCGGCAGTGGTCAGGGCAGTGGCTTCGGCAGTGGCTACGGCAGTGGCTACGGCGGCACGTACGGCGGTGGCCTTGGCAGTCTCGGCTCGGGCGGCTCGGACGTCATCCGCAACTCGCCCGGCTTCGGCGCGATGGCCGGCGTGGGCGGAGTGCCCGGTCGCGGCGCGCTCGGTGCGGGGGCCACGGGTCGGGTCGGGGGCGGTGCGGGCGGCGCGTTCGGCGGGATGCCGTTCGGGCGCGCGCAGGACGAGGAGGACACGGAGCACCGCAACAAGTACGAGGTGGGTGTGGACTTCCTCGACGACCTGCCGCCGGCGTACCCGCCGGTGTTCGGCGCGTGACCGGCTTCGAGGCGGACCTGCCGGCGATCGGCTCGGCCGCGGCGGCGTTGCGGACCGCCGCGGACTCCCTGGCCGTCGAGCTCGCCCCGCCCGGTGACGTCGGCCCCGGTCGGCTGGGTCCGGCGGTCGCGGCCCTGCTGGCGACCGCGTCGGCGGACCTGGCCAGCGCCAGAACGACGGTCACCGAGATGTCGGCGAGCGTGGCCCGCGTGCGCGACACGTACGCCGACCTGGACATGGGCGCGGCCAGCCGGTTCGATCAGGGCCCGTGACCTACCGCGGACTCGGCTTCGACCCCACGCCGGGCAGCGTGGACGCGGTCGGCGAGGTCGTGGCCCAGCTCCGCGCCGCGGTGGACGCCCTGTCCGCCGCGGACTCCGGCATCCGATCGGCGACCCGGCACGCGGCGACCTGGCAGGGCGCCGCCGCGGACGCGTTCCGCGAGCACGCCGTCCCACCGGGGGACCCCGAACGACTGAGGGCGGCGATCCCCGTGCTGGAGCAGTGGGCGGAGACGCTGGCGGCGAACCACCGGCGCGCGGAGGAGTTGGACGCCCGGGCCACGCGCCTGCGCGGTGCGCTGGACAACGCCCGGGACGCGTTGCAGGACAGGCAGAACGAGCGGGACCTGGCGGCCACCGCGGCCGCCGCGGCGACCGCGGACGCGGCGGTGCGGGTGGCGACGGAACGGGTGACGGCCGCGGAGGCGGCGCTGGAGGCGGTGCTGTCCGAGGCCCGCACCCTGGCCGACGACCACCTGCGCGCGGCCGACGAGGCCGCGGTCGCCCTGGGTACCGTGCCCGCGCAGGAGCGCGCGGAGATCAGCGCGGTGGCGGGCGTGCTGCGCCGGTCGTCCCGCACGGCGATGGTCCTGGGGACGCTGGTGTCGCCGAGAGGGTTCACCACCCCGCCAGGTGGCGCGGTGGCCGCGGTGCTGGCTCAGCGGGAGCCGGGTACCGGCGAGTTGATCGAGCTGAACGAGACACCGCGGTGAAGCTGGCGACCGTCCCGGGGTTGACTCCGATACCGACGCAGTCCGTCGAGGCCATGGCGGCGGCGTTGGCGGCGTTGATGGTCGAGGCCCGCGGCCCCGAGACCGCACATGACCCGGGCGTGGCACTCGCGGCGCAGGACGCCGCCGAACTGGCCCACGAGAACGGCGCCGGCCTGGTCGCCGTGCTCACCCACGCGGACGCCGATCCGGCGATCCTGGTCGGCAACGTCGTGCCCGCGGACGTCCCGGTCGAGGACCTGCGGCGCCACCTGGTGGACGAGGACGACATCCACGAGGTGACCACGTCCGAGACGACCCGCGGCTACCCGGTGGTCATCGCGGAACGCCTGCTGATGTCGGGCGCGCAGTTACAGGCCGTAGTGGTCGCACCGGCCTGGCACCGCATGGCCGTGTTCACCCTGCACTCGCGAACGGGACGCGGCTGGTTGGAACTGGCGGCGATTCTCGGTCAGCTGGTGTCCTCGGTGGATTTCACACCACCGGCCGACAGCGCGTCCCGGTAATCACTCGGCGAAGACCCTGTCAGTTTTCGGAAAGTGCGGGAGAAATGCGCCGCATTGGCGAAACCGCACTGTCGGGAAATCTCACCGATGCCCCGGGACGCGTGCGCCGGGTCCGCGAGCAGCTCCTTCGCCCGGTCTATTCGCAACTGTCGAATTCGACCGGACACACCGTCACCGTCGTCGAACAGCTGGTACAGCCGCCGGCGCGAGATGAACAGCGCTTCGGCGATCCGCTCGGCCGTCAGCGCCGGATCCGGCAGGTGCGTCCTGATGTACTCGACCGCCTCCCGGCGCCGGGAGGCGAGTGCGTCCGCGCGGTCCAGCTCCGTCCGCAGCGCACTGCGCAGGACCAGTTCCGCGAGCCCGGTCAGGTACGGCTTGACGCCGTGCTGGTCCAGACCATCGGCGGCGGTGAGCAGGTGCGACACGGCCGAGGCGAACAACGCCTGCAGTGGCGCGGCCACCGGCACCGGGCGGAACATCAGCGGCCGCAGCTCGGCGAAATCGAGCGAGAGTTTCGCGGTGGCGACGGTCAACAACACCGTCCCGCCGCGGCTGGCCCGCAGCGAACAATCCGAAAAAGACAGGACCCCCGGCACCGGCCGGGGGACCCGCATCAACAGTTGTACCTGCGCCGGCGAGCGCGGCGGTTCGGCCGGCGCGTCGATCGCCGTGCGCACCGCGCTGGCCCCGGACGCACGTACGACCAGATCAGTCATGTTGCCCCAATGCTCGTCCCGCACCGGGGCAACACCCTAGGAAATCAGGCCGCCTTCGCCAACCACTGGTCCCAGGTGAACGCCCAGTCGTAGTAGTCGCCGTCCTCGGGGCCGAGCTGGTTCGTGCTGCCGGTGATCTCCACCGGGTCGCCGACCATCGCGCTGTCGAAGTAGACCTTGGCGTTCGCCGGGGACAGGTTCGCGCAGCCGTGCGAGACGTTGCGCCTGCCCTGCTCCGGGACCGACGGCCCGTACCCGTGGATGAACTCGCCGTTGTTGGAGATCCGCACCGCCCACGGCACCACGACGTTCTCGTAGTGGTACTTCGGGTTCGACATCGAGTAGGTCTCGTGCTTCGACATCACGACGTGCGTGCCGCTGTTGGTGACCCGGCCCGGGTCGGAGTCCAGCCCGTAGCTCGCCGGGTAGTCCGCGACCTGCTGCCCGTCCCGGATGATCACGAGCCGGTGCGTCTGCGTGTTGCCCTGCACGATCTGCGACCGCCCGATCGTGAAGTTCGCCGTGCGGTCCTCGGCGCCGTACTTGCCGTCCCCCAACGGCGTGCCGTACAGCTTCGCGACCAGGCTCACCTGCGTGCCCGGCGCCCAGTACGTCTTGGGCCGCCAGTGCACCTGCCGGTTGGACAGCCACGCCCAGGCACCCTCGGTCGGCACGGACGTCGTGACCGTCAGCGCCTTCGTCACGCTCGCCTTGTCGGTGACGTCGCGGTCGAACGTGATCGCGATCGGCATCCCGACCCCGTAGGTCTTGCCGTCGCCCACGTTCAGCGACGCGTTGATCTGCCGGGCGGGCGTGACGGTCGTGAAGGAGCCGGTGATCGGCGCCGACTTGCCGTCGGTGCCCTTCGCGGTGCCCGTCCAGGTGTACGTCTTGCCGTAGCCGAGCGGCTCGCCCACCGTCCAGGTCGTCCCGTCCGGCGACAGCGCGCCGGTGACCTGCTTGCCGGCCGGGTTGGTCAGCGTCAGCGCCTCGATCCTGCCGTCGGCGACGGTGACCTTCACGGGCGCGGCCGGTGACACGTCCGCGGCCCCGGACGCCGGATCGAGAGTGATCTTCGCCGGCGGCTTCGGCGCCGCCTGACCGGACGGGCTGGTCGCCGCGCCCTTGCCCCCTGTGGCGGCGCCGTCGCCGTCGCCGCCGGAGGTGCAGGCCGTCAGCCCCAGGACGGCCACGATCCCGGCCGTCAACAGGGCCTTTGACAGCAGCCGTGACCTCGTTGCACCCATCAGTTCCCCCTACAGACCCGCCGCGCCTTACTCACATGTGTTTCGACGCCTTTGAGTGGATCCGCGTTGGCTCAAACGCGTGTGAGGCAGATCACAATCGTTCGCCCGCGCTCAGCCTGCGGAGATCGAACCACGGGTGTAATCAACCGTGTGCAAGTAGTAGTGCTCGGAGTGCTGGACGCGCTACGCTCTGCCGCGCAGGCCGTGGTTTCTGTGTTCGTGCTTTACACGCTCGCGGAACGAAAACGCGGGCGTGCCGCACTTCCGTTGCAGGTCGGCGGAGGCAACGCCCGAGGGGCTGCCGGGGTTGCACGGTGTAACCCCATGCTGATCCTGCGATGGAGGCAGGCGGATGGCACAGGGCACTGTGAAGTGGTTCAACTCCGAGAAGGGCTTCGGCTTCATCGCCGTTGACGAAGGCGGCGACGACGTCTTCGTGCACTACTCGGAGATCCAGGGTAAGGGCTTCCGAACTCTGGAAGAGAACCAGCGCGTCGAGTTCGAGGTCGGGCAGGGCACAAAGGGCCCCCAGGCGACGAACGTACGCGCACTGTAGGTAGCTCACTGCGAGAAGGGCCCCGGTCGGGTGCGACCGGGGCCCTTCTTTTCAGGGTCTGTGTGTCTGGGTCGGGGTTCCTGGGTCTCAGCGGCGGGGAAGCTGCTGCGCCTCCCACTCGAGGCGCTGCATGACCCACTCCTGGGCGAGCGCGAGTGGCGAGGTCTGGTTGTACGCCGCGATCTCACGCAGCTGCTCGTTCGCCATCAGCGACAGTCGCAGCTGGTAGACCTGCGACCCACCGAAGCGGCGGCCGGAGCCGGTCGTCTCCGGGTCACCCTCGGGGGAAAGGGCGGCCAGGTACGACTCGAGCTCGTGGTCGTTCTCGACAAGCTCGCCTTCGGTGCGATGGCGCCCCACATCAGCGGCCTCAGCCGCCGGCTTGGCGCTAGGTCGACTACGTCCGGTGAAAATCACCATAGGAGGATAACGAACAGGTTGCGGTGTGACCAGCAAGGCAACCAACTTCCCCCATGAGTGTCACGTCACTTTCCGTATACGCGCAGGCCAGAGCCCCCGTGGGCGCCAGCACGAACACAGAAGGAGCGGCCACCAGCAAGGCATAGGTGGCAAGAGCAAGTGACAAGAGCAGCGGCCCAGGTGCCCAGCTCTAGGAAGCCCCGCCAAAGACGCCCGAAGAAAGAGGCCCGAAGGAGGCCCTAGCCGTCAGCTCGCGAGCCGCCCACAGCGCCGTGAGCTGCCCAGCCGCCGACAGCGCCGTGAGCTGCCCAGCCGCCGACAGCGCCGTGAGCGCCGTGAGCTGCCCAGCCGCCGACAGCGAGGGGGGTCCGGGGGCGAAGCCCCCCGGGCGGGGTTTGGGGGTAGCACCCCCAAAAAAAGGTCGACATCCGCTAAACGGTGAGCGCGTTCCGCGAACATGCGTCGCGGAGGATGGAGAGGCCCCCGCGCCAGGGGGAGGAACGCGGGGGCCGGAGGGGATCTCCACAGGCGCTGACCGGGGGTGTGTCAGCGAGTCGATTGTTGCACGCGCACGCGACTCTCGCGAGGGGGCAAAGGTGAAAACTTCTAGGTAACTATTCACAGAGTGTCGGACCGGACACGCAACTCTTCACCCTGCTCGACCTCGACCAGGGCTGATGCCCGAACGGGTGCGTCGCGGCCAGGACCTCGACGAGCCGCGGGCAGGACCTCGGAAGAGTCCGTGCGGACATCATTCGGTCAGGCTGTGGCCAGTCATGGCCAGTGCGGCCTGCACCCGCGGCAGGCTCAGCTCGCCGGCGCTGGCGATGGTCACGGCGCCGGTCTTCAGGTTGACCGCCACATCGGTGACGTGATCGAGCACGGACAGCTCCTCGCTCACGGAGCTGGCGCAGTGGTCACAGGTCATGCCATCGACCCGGTAGACGTTGTAGATCGTGTGCATGGGCACTGAACTCGACTTCCTTCCTCTCCGGTCCCTCCTTTCTGAGCTTCGTCGCCTGGTCGGGAAGGCAAGATCCCCCACATGGGTCGGATTGCCGACGTTGCGTTACCGCAGGTCACGCGGGTTGCGGCGGGCGTACTCGATCAGGGGGACCACTCAGGGAGGGTCCCGTGAGGTCCACTGTGTGCGGATGCGCCCATTCGGGTGAGCGTCGCCCACACAACCGGTACCCCGTCGATCGTCCGGGTGGACGACCGGCAAGCGCTGACTACTAAGCGTGCGCTCACGATTCACTCCTCGGGGGGCTGTGGCGGGCCCCTCCGGTCTCATAGCCTTCCCCGAAACCTGATGGTCGGGGAGGCGACATGAGCGGTCCGGTCGAAGTTCGCGATTTCCTCTTGCAACACGACACGCGGGACACCGCCCTCAACTTTGGTACCGGCGGTGTACCGACACAGCGCAACGGTGAGACCTCACGGGTGTCCGACGAGCAGGTCAGGCGTGCGCAGCTCGCCGTGGCCGCCGGCTCGAACGGCATCGAGGACTGCCGCGAGCTGCTGGACATGCTGGGCCTCGTGCCCGGGGAGGACGGCATCCCGCCCGTTCGACGGTAACGTGCGCCAGTCGGTGGAACCCGGGTTTGTCGAGGTAGGACCGCTTCCAGAGACCCGCTTGCCGGGCCCCCGGACGCATGTCATACGCTTTCGATGCTCCAAGTGGGCAACCCGGGCTCCCATCGTCTAGCGGCCTAGGACTCCGCCCTTTCAAGGCGGCAGCGCGGGTTCGAATCCCGTTGGGAGCACCCTCCGCCATTGAGGCGACGTGAGGCAGGAAACCAGCAGGTAGACGGCGGTTTCCAGGCCCAAGAGGTGCGACCGCGGGGTCTGTCACCAGCGATCTTGGAAAGGATCGCGTGGCATGGCTCGTGACAAGACCACCATTCCGCTGAACCACAGGGTTCATCCGGTCCGGCGGGGTGCCCGAGGGTCCATCAGTCGGCTGCCCAGCGGATCGCTGCGAGTACGGGTCTATGCCGGCACCCATCCCGTCACCGGCCGCCAGCACAACCTCAGCCACACCGTCCCCGACGGCCCCACCGCGCACGCCGGCGCCGAAGCCGCCTGCCGCCGCCTCGTCGACCAGGTCCGCGACCGCCGCCGGCCCCGCTCCGACCTCACCGTCACCGAGCTGCTGGACCGCCACGTCGACCTGGTGCACGCCACCGACACCACCCGCCGCTCCTACCGCCACACGGTGACCAAACACCTCCAACCCCGGCTCGGCCATCTCCGCCTTTCCGCGGTCACAGCCGAGGTCCTCGACTACCTCTATGCCGTGCTGCGCCGCTGCCGTGACCACTGCGACAACCGCCGAAACGGACGCCAGCCCGAGGACGGACACCGCTGCCGGCCGCTGCAACCCGGCACCATTCGCAAGATCCACTACCTGGTCAGCGGCGCCTACCGGCGCGCGGTCCGCTGGGGCTGGATCGACCGCAACCCCGCCGCCGACGCCGCCCCACCCCGCGTCCCGCACCCCGAACCCCACCCTCCGACGCCCGCCGAGGCCGCCCGCATCCTGACCGCCGCGTGGGCCGACCCCGATCTCGGGCCGCTGGTGTGGTTGGCGATGGCCACCGGAGCGCGCCGCGGTGAGCTGTGCGCGCTGCGCTGGCGCCACGTCGATCTGACCCGCCGGGTGCTGGTGATCCGGACCAGCATCGCCCGATCCGGTAGCGACACCTGGGAGAAGGCCACCAAACTCCACCAACGCCGCCACATCGCGCTCGACCCGCGGACGGCCGCGATGCTCGCCGCCTACCAGCAGACGCGCCGGCATCGTGCGGCGCTGGCGGGCGCGACCCTGATCGACGAGGGCTTCGTGTTCTCCCCCCGCGCCGACGCCACCACCCATCCCGTGCCGGACGCGCTCAGCCGCCACTACCACCACCTCGTCACCCAGCTCGGGATCCGCACCACCCCGCCACTACTCGGCCACCGAACTCATCACCAGCGGCGTCGACCTGCGCACCGTCGCCGGCCGACTCGGCCACGCCGACGACGGCCGCACCACCCTGCGCTACAACACCGCCTGGGTGAACGAAGCCGACCAACGCGCCAGCCACACCCTCATGCACCGCCTCCCCACACCCCACCCGCCACCCACTCGCGGCCGGTACGTCCGTACCCGGCCCTGATGGACGCCCCGGCACTGCGTGCCCTGCTGCGCGGGCTGCCTCAGAGCGGTACGGAGAGCACCTGACCGCTGCCGGGCGTGACCATCTCGTCCTCCGCCATGCCGCGCCACTCGGCCGCCGCGACGTACAGGGTGCCGCCACCCACCACGCAGTCGAAGCCGCCGCGGTCGAGCTGGACCGTCCGCAGGACCTCGCCGCCCGCCGCCACCCGCACACAGCACTGGTTGGGCACGTCGGCGTACCAGACCGCGCCGTCGTCGTCGACGCAGATGCCGTCCGGCGTGCCCGCACCCAGCTCCGCCCACACCCGGCGGCCGGACAGCGTGCCGTCCGAGGCGATGTCGAACGCGGTCAACCGGTGGCCGTGCGACTCGGCGACGATCAGCGTGTCCCCGGTGACCGCCATCCCGTTCGGGAACGCCAGGTCCCCGGCGACCTCGCCGTACCCGGCCAGGTGGATGGTGCCCGCCGGGGCCGTGAAGTCGGGCCGGTTCACGTAGATGTGCCCGTGGCCGTCGACCGCGATGTCGTTCCAGCCCGTCCGGCCGAGGTCGACGTCGGGACCTCGCAGGCGACCCGCGGCCGAGTCGACGATGACGAGGGAGCCGTCCGGCAGGAAGTCGAAGCACAGCGGCAGCGACCGCACCGACGCCAGCACCCCGCCCGGCACGGCGAGCACCTCGCCCGCGGACCAGTCGGACACGTAGAGCCGCCCGTCGTGCCAGCGGATGGATTCCAGCAGGCCGCGGCCGGTGAGTAGTACGTCCATGCCGCTCATACGAACAGGCGCCCGGCAGGTCGACAAGAACTCGCAGAACGCGCCGTGGCTCCGAACCCGTCGAGAGGGTACAGAGGCACGGAAGGAACACGATGCAAGCAGCACTGGAACGGGAGTACGTCGACTACGTGCGTGCCGCCCTGCCCTGGCTCCGCCAGTCCGCGTTCCGGCTGTGCGGGGACGCGCACCGCGGTGACGACCTCGTGCAGCAGACGATCACCAAGCTCTACGTGAACTGGCGGCGGGTGCGGGGGGCCGACAACACCGATGCCTACACCCAGCGGATTCTCGTCCGGGTGTTCCTCGACGAGCGCAGGCTGCGCTGGACCGGGGTCTCGCTGTTCGCCGCCGCGCCGGAGGTCGCCGTCGAGCCGGACCAACGGGCCGAGGACCGCGCCACGCTCCGGGCGGCGTTGAAACACCTGCCGCGCAGGCTGAGCGAGGTGCTGGTGCTGCGGTTCCTGTTCGACATGTCGGTCGACGATGTAGCGCACGTGCTCGGCTGCAGCCCCGGCACGGTCAAGAGCCAGACCGCCAGGGCACTCACGTCGATGCGGCAGCGGCTCGGTACACCTTCTCCACTCACGGCCAAGGAGGCCTGATCATGGAACGGCTTTTTGAGATACTGCGCGACGATGTCCCGTTGCCGCCGTCCGAGGTAAACATCGAGCGCGCCATGCGTGCCGGGCGGCGCCGGGTCCGCGGACGCATGCTCAGCGTGGGCGCACTCGTGGTCGCGGTGCTGTCCGTGGTGTCGGTGGTCGGACTTGCCCGCACCCCGGGCGTCGAGACGGCACAGCCCCCCGGCGCGGAATTCGACCCGCTGCGTCGGGTCATCACGCTCGACAGTTCGGTGGCCTCGATGACCCGCTACGAGACCGCACGGCACTGGCAGCAGGCCTATCTGGCAACGGAGGAGGGCGTCGGTGACCTGACGGTGTTCGCACCGGGTCGCCCACTCGTGGACGACGCCGGGCACCCCATCGACCCGAAGACCGGCACCCCGGCCGATCCCGTGCAGGGCAGGCCTGCCTACTGGATCAAGTTGGACGACGACTTCGCGCTCGCGTGGCAGTGGACCGACGGGGGCTGGGCGTTCCTCTCCATCGCGGCCGAGGGGACCTACATTCCCGCCCGGGACGCCATGGCGCGGGTCGCGTCCGCGGTGCGGGTCACGGCCGGCTCACCGGTGACCACACCGTTCACGATGCCGCGGCCCGAGCACCGCAAGTTCGTCGGCACCGACACATCCTTCATGCTCGATCCTCGTAGGGGGACCTACCTGGTCTTCGCCGCTGACGACCCCACCCATCCGGACGAGATGACCTATCCCAACCTCGTTCCGTCGAGGCCCACGGAGACGCGGATCATCGTCGGCGTCGACGAGAGCATGGACACCGGGGCCGGCCACTCGAACCGGACCGTGGACGGGCACCTCGCGCGTGTCTCGGGCAACGAGATCTCGATCTACGACGTCATCGGCCGGTTCGACATCCGTGCGCGAGGATCCGCCGACGGCGAGACCCTGTTCGCCATCGGCCGGACCGTGCGGCTGGTGCCGAACCCTGCCGACGAGTCGACCTGGACCGACCGGCCGCTCCGGTGAGGTCAGGAGGTCGCGCGAGCAGGCCC
>NZ_JBJMIE010000160.1:0-3298 GCF_045807065.1 Actinophytocola sp.
ACCGCACCCGAGGTCCGTGAGGTGTTCCGGCCGCGGGCGGTGCGTTCGACCTCGTCCGCCCTACCGCCCCGGGTGCTGTGTCAGCTGGAGGAGACGTTCGGCGTGCCGGTGGTGGAGGCGTACGGACTGACCGAGTCGCCGGGCCAGATCGCCAGCAACCCGCTGCACGGGGTGCGCAAGCCGGGCACCGTCGGCACGGCGGCGAACACCGAGATCGTGTTGCGGACGCCGGACGGCCTGACCGTTGAGCCGGGCGTCGTCGGCGAGGTGCTGGTCCGCGGGCCGAACCTGATGCGGGGCTACGACGGTCTGCCCGCCGAAGCGCAGCCCTTCCACGCGGGCTTCCTGTGCACGGGGGACCGGGGGCGGTTCGACGAGGACGGCTACCTGACCATCCTGGGCCGGGCGGGCGACGTGATCAGCCGCGGCGCGGAGAAGATCTCCGCCGCCGAGGTCGAGGCCGTGCTGATGGCACACCCGGGCGTCCGGGAGGCGGCGGTGCACGGCCGCGCCCACCGGGTCCTCGGCCAGGACGTCGCGGCCACGGTCATCCGGTCCGACGACGTCGACGTCAGCGAGGCCGAGCTGCTGGCGTTCGCGCGGGAGCGGCTGGCCGCGTTCAAGGTGCCGGTCGCCGTCGACTTCGTCGACGACCTGCCCCCCAACGGCCTCGGCAAGATCCGGCGCGAACTGCACGGCGACGAGGGGAGGGCCACGCGGTGACGGCGGCGGCGGAGGTCCGGCGGCTGTACGAGAAGTTCCCCTACCCCTCACCGGACGCGGCGGACCGGCTGATCCACGACATGGCGACCGGCATCGGGTTCCTGTTGCCCGGCAACGACCTGGCCGGGTGGCAGGTGCTCGACGCGGGCTGCGGCACCGGGCACCGGTTGGTCGCGCTCGCCCGGCGCTATCCCCAGGCCCGGTTCCTCGGGGTGGACCCGTCCGGGCGGTCGCTGGACGTGGCGCGCGCTCTGGCGGCCCGGCACGGCGTCGGCAACGTCGAGTTCTTCCGCGGCGGCATCCCCGAGACGCTCCTGCCGATGCGGTTCGACCTTGCGGTGTGCTCCGGAGTGCTGCACCACATGGCCGACCCCGCCGCGGGCGTGGCGTGGCTGGCCGAGCACCTGACCGACAACGGGCTGGTGTACGCGTGGCTGTACAACGCTCTCGGCGAGCACGACCGGATGCTCGACCGGGAGCTGATCCGGCTGCTGGCCGCCGCGGACGGCGACCCGGACCTGGCCGTGGTGCGGACGCTGGGCCTGACCCTGAGCAGCACGCGATACGGGGCGAGCGCGGCGGCCGGCGCGCCGAGCGAGCAGGACCAGGCGGTCATGGACGCCGACGCGTACCTCAACCCGATCGTCCGGCCGATGCGGTTCACCGACGTGCCCGGCCTGGTCGCCGGTTCCGGGCTGGACTGGTGCGCGGCGTTCGGGATCAACACCGACGGCGGCGGCAGGCTGGTCGACCTCGCGGCCGAGGGGGCCGACCGGGAGTTGTTCCTCAGCGTCGAGGAGCTGTTCGGTGACCCGGCGGTGCGCGACCGGGTGGCCGGCCTCGCCCCACTGGACCGGGCCCGGTTGATCGAACTGGTCACCCGGCCGACCGGGTTCAGCCTGGTGGCGGGGCGCGGTCGTGCGCTCGCGGAGTGCGCGCCGCACATCCGGCACAACGTGATCACACCATGAGCCCGGCACCTCAGTGCGGGTCCTCGTCCCGGCGCAGCATGCGCATCATCGCCGCCTGCTCCACCGTGACACCATCGGCGCGCTGCCGGGCCGCCTCGGCCGGGGTCATCCCGGCACCGAGCCAGTCGGCGACCTCCTCGAACGGGATGCCCGCACTCCACCACTCCCGTACCGCCCGCACCGGGTCGACACCCGCCGCGGCGAGCGCGGCGCCCTCGGCCGGGGTCACCCCGAGCTCGTGCCACAGCCGGGCTTCCGGGGCGGGGACGTCCCGGATGGCCCACGCGAGGGCGGTGTCGTCGTGCCAGCGCCGCTCCAGGTAGCCGTGCAACAGGAAACCGCCCACCCCGGCCTCGTGGAAGCGCAGCACGGCCTCGTCCTGGCTCGCGTCGGCCAGCCCGGGCGGCGGCTGCCGGGCGAACACCTGGTCCGGGCGCATGCCACGGGCGTGGTACCCGGCGGCGTCCGCCAGGCCCACACCGAACTCCCGGTACCGGATGGCGTCCGCGGGCGGGATGCCGGCCTCCAGCCAGCCGGTCACGGTCTGCGGTGTGACCCCGGCGAACGCCCACTCCGCCGCGGTGCGCCCGTCCGGCACGCCGGCCGCGAGCCACTCCCGGGCCTGCGCGATCCGCATCCCCCACGTCCGCCAGTCCTGAGCCGCCTCCGCGGCGAAACCCGCCGCCAGCCACTCGGCCTGCTCCTCCGGTTCGCCACCGCCTGTCGGCACGGGTCACCGTCCTCTCTCGTCGATGTGCACCGCGACCGCCCAGTCGGGCGCGGTGCCGGACCTGTCGGTGAGCGCGACCACGACCTGGCAGCCCGGGGGCGGTCGCGCCGGCCACGCCGTCTGGCCGTCGGTGAACACGACGACGATGTCCGGTCGGGGCCGAAGCCCGGTCGCCGCCGCGACGCCGGCCTGGAGGTCGGTGCCGCCACCGCCCAGCAACCGCACGTCACCCGCGTCGAGCACCCGCTGCGCCTCGTACGCCTCGACGTCGCAGCACAGCACCCGCAGGTGCCGGCGGCCGAGGCCGACGCCGCGCAGCACCCCGCCCACCTCGCTGAGCACGCGGCCGAGCGCGGCCTCGGTCATGCTGCCGGACGTGTCGAGGACCAGGGCCACCACCGGCAGCGGCTGGTGCAGCGCGGGCAGCACGACACCGGGCACCGAGCGTGCCCGCCGCGACGGTCGCCGGTAGGTGAAGTCCACCCGGCCCGCCGCGTTGGCGACGCCCCGGCGCACCGCGGCGGCGAGCACCCGCCGCCAGTCCACGACCGGGTCGAGCACCTCGTCCGCCCACCGCTGCCAGCCGCCCGCGGTGTGCCCCCGGCCGCCACGGCGCTCCCGGATCTCCCGGGCGACCTCGCGGGCCACGAGTCGGCGTTCGGCCTCGCCGAGACCCGGCTGGTCGCTGTCCCAGCCACGGGTCCGCCCGTCGCATCCCGACCCGCAGTCGCGCGTGTCCTCGGGGACCGGGTCACCGAGCCCGTCCCAGTACTGCTCGGCGGTCAGCCCGTCGGCCATGCCCAACGACTCCGGCGTCACGACGTCCGGCGGCGCGGCGATGCCGTCGGCGACCAGGTCGTCGTCAACCTCCGCG
>NZ_JBJMIE010000161.1:0-7544 GCF_045807065.1 Actinophytocola sp.
CATCGAGCCGGGCTCACCGTCCTGCGCCGCGACGGAGAGCGAGCCCCACCCGGCGGGCTGCGGCAGCCACGGCGTGGCACCGCCGAAGCCGAAGGACGCCCCGTCGCGGGTCCACGGGATGGGCACGCGGCAGCCGTCCCGGCCGGGGTCCACGCCGTCGGACCGCAAGTGCATGGGGTCGCGCAACGCGTCGAGCGGCAGGTCCTCGACCTCGGGCAGCCCCAGCTCGTCGCCCTGGTACACGTACAGCGTGCCGGGCAGCGCTGCGGTGAGCAGCGCGGCCGCCCGCGCCCGGTACTCGCCGCGGGCCAGGTCCGTCGGCGTGCCGAACCGCTTGGCCGTGAAGCCGAACGAGCTGTCCACGCGCCCGTACCGGGTCACCGGGCGGGTGACGTCGTGGTTGGACAGCACCCACGTCGGCGGCGCGCCGACCGGGGCGTGCGAGTCCAGGGTGGACTGGATCGCCTCACGGAGCTGCTTGGGTTCCCACGGTCGCATCATGAAGTCGAAGTTGAACGCCGAGTGCATCTCGTCGCCGCGCAGGTAGCGGGCGAAGCGGTGCGGGTCGTCGAGCCAGATCTCGCCGACCAGGATCCGTTCCCCCGCGTAGGAGTCGGCCACCGCTCGCCAGCCCCGGTAGATGTCGTGCAGCTCGTCGCGGTCCAGGAAGGGGTGCTCCCCCGCCGCGTAGGAGTCGGGCACCTCGGGCAGCGCCGGGTCCTTGACCGGCATCGTGGCCGAGTCGATGCGGATGCCCGCGACCCCGCGGTCGAACCAGAACCGCAACACGTCCTCGTGCTCGCGCCGCACGTCCGGGTGGTTCCAGTTCAGGTCCGGCTGCCGCGAGTCGAACAGGTGCAGGTACCACTGTCCATCCGGGACGCGGGTCCAGGTGCCGCCGGAGAACGCGGAGGTCCAGGCCGTCGGTGGCCCACCGGTCGCGCTGCCGTCGCGGAACCAGAACCGCTCGCGAGCCGGCGAGCCGGGACCGGCCGCGAGCGCGGCGCGGAACCACGGGTGCTCGTCGGAGACGTGGTTGGGCACGACGTCGACGATCGTGCGGATGCCGAGCGCCGCGGCCTCGGCGATCAGCGCCTCCGCGTCGGCGAGCGTGCCGAAGGCGGGGTCGAGCGCGCGGTAGTCGGCCACGTCGTAGCCGCCGTCGGCCTGCGGCGAGGCGTACCAGGGGGTGAACCAGACGGCGTCCACGCCGAGGTCGGCCAGGTACGGCAGGCGGGACCGCACACCCGCGAGATCGCCGACGCCGTCACCGTTCCCGTCGGCGAAGCTGCGCGGGTAGATCTGGTAGATCACCGCGTTCCGCCACCACTGCGTTGACCGGGTCGCCGCGCTCATCCGCGACCTCCTCCGCTGTGCTTCCGCCCCACGGCAGACGTCATCGTCGCTCCTGGTTGAGCTAGGTTTAGCGCTACACTTGCGTGGTAGGTGACGGTAGACCGGCGGCACCGGGGTGTCAACGGTCCTAGGCTCTGGCGCATGGGGAAGGAACGCGTATGCGCGTGACGCTCAAGGACATCGCCACGGCGGCGGGCGTGAGCATGATGACGGTGTCGAACGTGGTCAACGGCAACCACGCCCGGGTCTCCCCCGCGACCGTCGCGAAGGTGCGGCGGATCGTCGACGAGCTGGGTTACGTGCCCAGCGCGTCGGCACGCAGTCTCGCCGCCCGCACCTCGCACCTGGTCGGCCTGCTCGTGCCGGCCGCCGACGAGGACAGCCTCACCCTCAGCCCGCACAACACCGCGATCCTCGGCCAGGTCGAGCGGTCGCTGCGCAAGAGCGGCTACCACCTGCTGCTGCGCGGCATCGCCGATCCCGCCGAGATCCCCGAGGCACTGCGGTCGTGGAGCCTGGACGGCGCGATCCTGCTCGGCTTCCTCGACGAGGAGATCGACCGGCTCGGCGCCGCCGAGCTGGGTCGCGTGCCCGTACTGGCGATCGACAGCTACTCGGCCAACCCGCTCGCCACCGGCGTGCGCTCGGACGACTTCACCGGCGCCCGGCTGGCCACCGCCCACCTCATCGGCCTCGGCCACCGCGAGATCGTCTTCGCGGGACCGGCCTTCGGCGACGCCGGCGTCGTGGCGGAACGTTTCCGCGGCTTCCAGGCCGCCTTCGCCGACGGCGGACTGTCCCGTTCCGACGGTCCCGTCGCGACGGTCAACACCACCCACGAGGACGGCGTGGCGCTCGGCCGCCGCCTGCTCGACGAGCACCCGGCGGCGACCGCGGTCTTCGCCACGGCCGACATCCTGGCGATCGGCGTCATGGCCGGTCTCGCGGAGGCGGGCGTGCCCGTGCCGGGCCGGTTGTCGGTGGTCGGCTTCGACAACCTCGACCTCAGCGCCTACGTCACCCCGAAGTTGACCACCGTGGCGCAGGACATGGCGGCCAAGGCGGCGAACGCCGTGGCACTGCTGCTCGGCGCCATGAAGGGCGGAACCCGCCCGGACGCCCCGGTCACGCTGGCCGTCGCGCTGGTCGACCGGGAGTCGACGGCGCCCGCCCCCTAGCTGCTAGGGTCACAGGCGCGTGGAGTGCGGCGTCGGAACGCTCCGCGTGCCCCCTCGCGGTGCTTCCCGTGGCGCACAGGGAACTCGTTTGGAGAGCCGTCGTGACCACGTTGGTTATCGGAGCCCGCGGCAGCATCGGGCGCCACGTCGTCGACCAGTTGCTGGCCGCCGGGGAGCAGGTCCGCGCGTCCGCGCGTGACCCGGAAGCCGCCGGGTTGCCCGAGAACGTGTCGGTCGTCGCCGCTGATCTGACCAAACCCGACACAGTGCGGGCCGCGCTGACCGGGGTGCGGAAGGTCTTCCTGTACGCGCCGTCCGGTGGCATGGGTGCCTTCGTCGAGGCGGCCAGCGACGCCGACCTCGACCGCGTGGTGCTGCTGTCGTCCGGGAGCGTCCTGCTGCCCGGTGCCGTGGGCAACGCGATCGCCGAGGAACACCGCGCCGTCGAGCACCAGCTCACCGAGTCCGGTCTGCCGTGGACACCGATCCGCCCGCTCGTGCTCGCCACCAACAACCTCGCCTGGGCCGACTCGATCCGCGCCACCGGCACGGTGCCGCTGTTCCGTCCGAACGGGACGTCGGCGCCGGTCCACGAACGGGACGTCGCCGCGGTCGCGGTCGCGGCGCTCACCGGCAGCTCCGACGGGTACGCCGACCGGATACTCACCGGACCGCAGCTGCTGTCCCAGCGCGAACAGGTCGAGCTGATCGGCACCGCGCTGGGCAGGGACCTCACGGTGACGGAACTGTCGGAAACCCAGGCACGCGCCCGGTTCGGCCAGTTCGGCACCGCGCCGGCGACCATCGACGCGATCATCCAGTTCATCGCGGCGTCGGACGACGGCAGGTCGGTGATCACGGACACGGTCGAGCGCGTACTCGGCCGCCCCGCGTTGTCGTTCGGCGAGTGGGCGCACGAACACGCCGCCGACTTCTAGCCCGCCTCCCCACACGCGGACCCGAGCCCGTCGTCAGCTCATCCGCTGCAGCCCGATCACCGACAGCAGCCGCAGCGCCTCGTGGGCTGGGGTGCCGGGTTCGGCGGTGAACAGCACGACGTGCTGGTCGCGTTCGGGCACCGACAGGATGTCGCAGACCAGCTCGACGGACCCCAGCTCGGGATGGTCGACCGTCTTGAGCAGGTGGCGCTCGTCGGAGACCTCCGGGTTGGGCCACCGGGCGGCGAACTCGGGGCTGTGGCGCAGCAGCTCGCGGACGAGCTCCTGGGTGGCGCGGTCGTCGGGATACCGGGCGGCGGCCGCGCGCAGGTGTCCGGCCGCGAACTGCCCGAAGTCGCCGCCGCCGGAGATGCCGTAGTGCCGGCGGCTCGGGTCCGGGTGCAGGAAGTACCGGCGGATCATGTTCCGCTCGCGGCGCGGTTGGGCCGAGAAGTCCTCCAGCAGCGCCGCGGCGAGCGGGTTCCAGGCCAGCACGTCGTACTTCGCGTCGAGGACGATCGCGGCGGTGAGCGGCAGCCGTTCGATCATGTCGAGGATGCGGTCGGGGACGTCCGGCGACGGGCCCGGCGGCTCGGCCTGCTGCCCGCCGAGGAGGTACAGGAGCCCGCGCTCGGCGTCGGTGAGGCGCAGCGCCCGGCCGATGGCCGCCAGCACGTGCCGCGACGGGTGCGGGCCGCGGGCCTGCTCCAGCCGGGTGTAGTACTGCGTCGAGATGTGCGCCAGCTGGGCCACCTCCTCGCGCCGCAGTCCCGGGGTGCGGCGCGGCCCGACCGCCGGCAGACCGACGGTCGCCGGGGTCAGCCGCTCGCGGTGGTGCCGCAGGAACCGGCCGAGCTCGTGCTTGTCCACCCCTCCAGGATGCCCTCGGGGCGCGGGGCGAGCCAGGTACCGCCAGGGCCTGTCACGGGAGCCGGGGCCGCCGCAGGGTGGAGTCATGACTGGAATGTTGTCCGACAAGATCGCGCTCGTCACCGGGGCCAGCCGAGGCATCGGCGCCGCCGCGGCCCGCCTGTTCACGGCCGAGGGTGCGACCGTCGTCCTCGCGGCCCGCACCGAGAGCGCGCTGAAGACCCTCGCCGAGGACCTCCCCGGCGCCTCCTACGTGGTCACCGACCTCGGTGACGTGGCGAGCGTCGAGCGGGCGGTGGCCACCGTCGTCGAGCGGCACGGCCGGCTGGACCTCGCGTTCAACAACGGTGCGGTCGGGGTGCCGCCCCACCCCATCGCCGACTTCCCCGAGGATGACTTCGACCTCGTCGTGCGGGTCAACCTCAAGGGCGTCTTCTACGCCGTGTCCGCCGAGGTCAAGGCGATGACCGCGAGCGGAGGCGGGGCGATCGTCAACACCAGCAGCGTGGGCAGCCTGATCGGGAACCCGGCGCTGCCGGCGTACGGGGCGGCCAAGCGCGCGGTCAACAGCCTCACCGAGTCGGCGGCCGTGACGTACGCGGCGGCCGGCATCCGGGTCAACGCGATCGCACCGGGCCTGACGATGACCGAGATGGTCGAGGAGTGGAACCAGCACGACCCCGGCGTGATCGACCGCATCGTCGCGGGCACGCCACTCGGCCGCGCCGCCCGCCCGGAGGAGATCGCCGAGGCGGCCGCCTGGCTGCTGAGCGACCGCGCCTCCTTCGTGACCGGCGTGGTGCTGCCCGTCACCGGGGGCGCCGCCGTGTGACCAGGCCGAGTGTCGCGATCAGGCCGGGCGTTCGTCGTCGAGAAGTGCGGCGGTCGCAGGGTGCTCGACGAGCGCGAGCACCCTGCCGGCCATGAACCGTGCCGTGCGGACCGGGACACCGGTGCGCGTGACCTCCACGACCTCGACGACCCCGCGGCCGACGCTGACCTCCACGCGCCGGCCGGCCCGGGTCGCCTCGACCTCGTAGACGCGGGCCGTGTCGCCCGCGTCGACCACGATCTCGACCCGGTCGCCCTTCATACCACCACTGTACCGAACTCGCGTTCGATTGAGTAGTGCGTCAGGGCAGGTCGGCGACGAACTCCGCGAGCACAGCGGCGAACTCCTCGGGTGCCTCCTCCTGGGGCGCGTGCCCAGCGCCCGGCAACACGAGCACCTCCCCGCGCCAGAGGGTCGGCATCGGGATCGTGCGCAGGTGGTCCAGGCTGATGAGCTGCTCACCCTCGCCCTGCAGAACCGCCAGCGGCCGGGTGAGCCCGGCGACGATCTCGACCTCGTCGAGGAACCGGCCCGCCCCGAGGCTCGCCTGCAGGCCGGCGCGGGCGGCGCCGTCGGTGGCCAGGATGTCGGCGACGAACTCGGTCAGCGGGAGCGTCGAGCCGGGTGCGACGAAGCTCTCGGCGTAGGCACGTGCGGCCTCGCCGTCCACCTCGGCGCTGAAGCCCACGCCGATGGCGGGGTTCGGCAGGAACGCGTCGGCGAGCTGGGCAGGCGAGCTGACCGGCGGCGTCCCGAAGATCACGAACCCGGCGGCCGCCGGCAGCCGCGGCGCCGCCTCGAGCGCGATGTGCCCGCCGAGGCTCCACCCGACCACGACGGCGTCCGCCGCGCCGGTGGCCGCCATGAACCCGGCGAGGGTGGCGGCGTAGCCCGGCAGCGAGTAGGCCTCCGCGTCCGCGGCGGGCGCCGAGGCGCCGTGCCCGGGCAGGTCGACGGCCAGACACCGGAAACGCTCGCCGAAGGGACCGTCCACGAGCGCGTGCCAGGTGCGACTGGACGACGAGTTGCCGTGCACCAGGACGACGGACCGGCCGCCGCCGGCCGACTCACGGTACGCGAGCTCCTGACCGCCGACGGTGATGTTCTTCTCGACCAACGGAGTTTCCCCTCCTACGGCGGTGTTCCCGCCGGCAGCCTCTCATCCCCGTCCTCCGAAGTGAAGCCGCGAACCGATCGACCGCGGTTCGTCCGGCTGCCGACCTCGATCACCGGCAACGCCGGTCCAGGTACTTACACTTCGTTAATTAATGTATTGTAAGTACCTGTGGTCGAGACATCCGTGGACGACCCGGCCGAGGTGGCGGCGACCCTCCGGCTCGTCATGGGCCGCATCGTGCGCAAGCTGCGGCACGGGAAGAGCGCCGTCGGGGACGTGACGCTGTCCGAGGGATCGGTCCTGGCCCGCCTGGACCGTGACGGGTCCGACTCCCCCACCTCGCTGGCGACGCTGGAGGGCGTGCGCCCGCAGGCCATGGCGACCACCCTCGCCGCCCTGGAGGAGCGCGGCCTCGTCAGCCGCACCCCCGACCCCACCGACGGCCGGCGCGCCGTCATGGCGATCACGACGACGGGCCGGCAGGTGGTGGCCGACCGGCGCTCCGCCTCCGTGCGGCGGCTGGCCGACGCGCTGGAACGGGAGTTCACCGCCGAGGAGCGCGCGACCCTGCACGCGACGCTGCCCCTGCTCGACCGGCTCGCGGAGCGGATGTGACCGCCACGCGGCAGGCGGCCGCGGAAACCGGGACGAACGGCCGCTACAAGTGGGTCGCCCTGTCGAACACGACGATGGGCGTGCTGATCTCGGCCGTCGACGGGTCGATCGTGATCATCTCGCTGCCCGCCATCTTCCGCGGCATCGGCCTCGACCCGCTCGCCCCGGGCAACATCGGTTACCTGCTCTGGATGATCCTGGGGTACATCCTCGTCTCCGCGGTGCTCGTCGTCGCACTCGGCCGGCTCGGCGACATGTTCGGCCGGGTCCGCATGTACAACATGGGCTTCGCGATCTTCGCCGTCTCCTCGCTCCTCCTCTCGGTCGATCCCCTGACCGGCGGCCCCGGCGCGTTGTGGCTCATCGGCCTCCGGGTCGTCCAGGCCGTCGGCGGGTCGATGCTGACCGCGAACTCGGCGGCGATCCTCACCGACGCCTTCCCCGCCCGGCAGCGCGGCATGGCGTTGGGGGTCAACCAGATCACCGCGCTGGCCGGCCAGTTCCTCGGGCTGCTAGCGGGCGGGCTGCTGGCCACCATCGACTGGCGCGCGGTGTTCTGGGTGAGCGTGCCGATCAGCGTCACCGGCACGATCTGGTCGTACCTGAGCCTGCGCGAGACGTCGGCGGGCCGCCCCGGC
>NZ_JBJMIE010000162.1:0-7065 GCF_045807065.1 Actinophytocola sp.
GCGACCGGGTGACCGTGCTCGCCAGCGGCGGCGTCATCGCCGACGGCACCCCGGCCGAGGTCGCGGTGCTGCCCAAGGTCGTCGAGGCGTACCTGGGCGACTCCATGAACAGGAGTGAGCCATCGGATACCGACATGGCGGCGGAGGTCGGCCCATGACCGCGGACGAGTTGGTGGTGTCGGACCTGTCCGTGCACTACGGCGGTGTACGCGCGGTCCGGTCGGTGAGCTTCACCGTCGGGTCCGGACAGTGCGTCGGCATCATCGGCGCCAACGGGGCGGGCAAGACCTCGACCCTGAAGGCGTTGATGGGCCTGGTTCCGCGCACGGCGGCGGAGATCCGCTTCGGCTCCCACGACCTGACGAAGGTCAGGGCACGCGACGTCGTGCGGCACGGCATCGGGTACGTCCCGGAGGGCCGGCACGTGTTCGGCGGCCTCACCGTCGAGAAGAACCTGCTGCTCGGCGCGTACGTCCAGAAGTGGAACGATCGCACGCGCCGGACGCTGCGGGAGGTGTACGAGCTGTTCCCGGTGCTCGGCGAGATGCGCCACCGCCTCGCCGGCGCGCTGTCCGGCGGCCAGCAGCAGATGCTGGCGGTCGGCCGCGCGCTGATGTCGAACCCACGGCTGGTCCTGCTCGACGAGCCCTCGATGGGCCTGTCCCCCAGGCTCATCGAGGACATCCTCGCCGTCCTCCACCGCCTCAGCGAGGCCGGCCACGCCCTGCTGCTGGTCGAACAGAACGCGAAGCTCACGTTCGAGGCCACGAAGACCTGTGTCGTCATGGAGAACGGTGAGGTGGCCATGACCGGCACCTCCGCGGACCTGAGCCGCGACCCCCGGGTGCGGCAGATCTACCTGGGTCTCTAGGTTCTCTCGCGGCCACCGGGCCGGGCGCACGCGGCGCCCGGCCCGCTCGCGTCAGTAGACCTCGATCTTGCCGGTCGACCGGGGGCTGGCCGGGTCGTTGAAGAAGTACTCGCCCTTCTCGCGGAACCGGTGCGCGTACGACTCACCCGGCGCGAGGCGCACGTCGAACAGGCCCTCGAAGAACTGGGTGGCGCCGCGGACGCCCGCGTTGCCGGCGTGGTTGGTGAAGGTCACCGTGGTGCCGGCGGGGACGCGGAGGTGGGTCGGGGCCATGGCGTTGACGGCGGTCGACTCGGTGGGGCCGACCGTGCCGGTGGCGGGGTCGTAGGTCCGGCCGATCACGACCGTGTTGGCGACCGCGCTGCCCTCGACCGGCGCGCCCTGGACCGGCCTGCGGATGACCGGGGGCGCGGGGGTCGGGGCGGGCGGCACGCGCCCACCGATCCGGAAGGCCCACAGGAAGTCGCCGCGGGGTGCGGAGTCGCCGTAGGGGATGCTCGTGCCGCCGGCGTACACGGCCAGGTACTGCACGCCGTCCACCTCGTACATGACGGGGCTGCTGCTGATCGCCGCGCCGCACTGGAACCGCCACAGCTCGTGGCCGTCGCGCGCGTCAAGGCACAGCAGGTTGCCGTCGGGCTGGCCGATGAACAGCAGGTCGCCCGCGGTGGTCAGGATCCCGTTGCCGTGCGCGAGGGAGTAGGGCATGTTCTTCTTCCACCGCACCCGGTTCGTGCGCACGTCGACCGCCACGATCCCGCCGGTCTGGTACTCGCCGGGCGGGCGCAGGCCGTTGCTCGCCTCGGTCAGGGAGTGCGCCGCCGCGACGTACCCGAAGCCCGTGTAGACGCACCCGGTGCTGTGGCTGAAGGACTGGTGGGCCCAGTCCGCGCCGCCGCCGTGGCCGGGGATGGACAGCACCGGCTCGTCCCAGTGCGGGGTGTAGAGCGCGCCCTGGCGGTAGTTGGGGACCGCGCGGGCCGGGTCGCCGGGGACCGCGGTGCCGAGCGGCTGGTCCACCGGCCGGGTCCGCGTCCACGGCCCCTGGCGCGGGAACGGCTGTGTCGGCCAGGTCTTCTGGCGCGCGTCCTGCGGCACCGGCACCTCGTCGATGCCCAGCGGCGCCTCGCCTGTCTCCCGGTCGAGGATGTAGTACATGCCGCACTTGCTGCCGTAGATCACGACCTTGCGGGTCCGGCCGTGGATGCGGACGTCGGCGAGCACCGGCGCCATGGTGTTGTCCATGTCCCAGATGCCGTGGTGGATGGACTGGAAGTGCCAGCGGTAGGCGCCGGTCCGCATGTCGATCGCGACGAGCGAGCTGGAGAACAGGTTCTGGCCGCCGCGCTGCGAACCGTCCTGTGAGGACCGGTTGCCGCGGGCGTTGCCGAACGCCCAGTAGACCAGGCCGAGGTCGGGGTCGACCGCGGGATGCATCCACGGCGTGCACCCGCCGGTGCGCCAGGACTCGCCCTCCCAGGTGTCGTTGCCGATCTCGCCGGTGCCCGGGGCGCCCCAGAAGTGCCAGAGCAGCTCGCCGTTGCTCGCGTCGAGGGACAGGCCGGCGGCGCGGTCGCTGTCTGCGGTGCCGCAGAACAGCTGCCCGTCGTGGTAGGTGATGGCGACCTTCTCCATGGTGCCGTACCCGGTGATCTGCCTCTCCCAGGCGACCGCGCCGGTCTGCTGGTCGAGCGCGATGATCCAGTTCCCCTTGCCGTGGGTGAAGACCTTGCCGTCGCCGACGGCCACGCCGCGGCGGGTGAGCGAGCCGCGGGTCTGCCGGTACACCCACTTCGTCGTGCCGGTGGCACCGTCGACCGCGAAGACGTTGCCGAGCGCGGACTCGATGTACAGCACACCGTCGACGGCGACCGCCGTGCTCTGGCTGTTGCCGGCGGCGAGGCCGCCCTCGATCCGGTTCACCCACGCGCCGCCGAGCCCGCGGACGTTGCCGCGCCGGATCCCGTCGAGCGCGGTGTAGTTCTGGTTGCCGAGGTTGCCGCCCACCTTCGGGAAGTCCTGGCCACCCGGGGTGAGCGCCACCGGTGGGTCCCGATGTCCTGCCGGCGCGGCCGCGGCGACGCCGCCGGCGCCGGTGAGTGCGACCCCGACTGCCGCCGCGGCCGCCCCCTTCATCAAGTCCCTGCGCTGGATCTCCGCCATGCCGCGGTACCTCCGTCATCGGGTACTGGGTCCGCCTAGCGGACTCTTTGGACTGTGTGACGGTTCAGCGTAGGCTCGCCACATTCCTGTTAACAAGCCCAACCTGGATCACCCGGTCCACGTGACGGACCACGAAAGGCAGTGACATCGTGCACCGACGAGCATCGACGTTGATGACCGCGATCACGAGCGCGGCCGCCGCGGCGGCCATGACCGTGCTCGCCCTGGGCGCACCGGCCGCGGCGAACGACCGCGACCGCACCGGCGCGCGGGAGCTGGGCCGGCCGGACTACGGGGTGTGCCGCGGGGTGCGGCCGCAGTGCTACCACGACTGGGGCAACTTCGACCTGGCACAGGGGATCCGCGTGCTGGTGTACTCGCGCACCGCCGGTCCACGCCACGCGAACCTGGGCCCCGCGCTGGCACCGGGCATGAATCCCCCACTGTCGGACGCGAACGTGGCGCAGCAGGGCATCGTGCGGTTGGGCCAGCGGAACGGCTGGACGACCGACTGGACCGAGGACGTGACCCAGCTGTCGAGCCCCAGCCGCCTGTTCGGCTACAACGCGATCATCTTCCTGAGCACGACGAGGGACACGCTGGACGACGCCGCCCAGACGTCGCTGAGGCAGTACATCCGCGGCGGCGGCGGTTTCGTCGGCATCCACAACGCGTTCGGCACCGAGTACAACTGGCCGTGGTACGAGGGCCTGCTGGGCGGCGCCAACTACTACGACCACGGCCCGTACCAACCAGGCACCGTACGCACCGTCGACCGGCACGACGTGTCCACGAAGGACCTGCCGGGCCGGTGGGCGTTCGCGGACGAGTGGTACAACCTGGTGCCGTACCCGAGCGAGGTCCGCACCCTCGCCGAAGTGGACGAGTCGACCCTGCCCCGCGGCGTACGCGGCTCCATGGGCCACCCGGGCCACGGCGACCACCACCCGGTCACCTGGTGCCAGTACTACGACGGCGGCCGTTCCTGGGTGACCACCCTGGGCCACGACGCCACCGCGTTCGCCGCCAAGCCCACCACTCCCGGCGCCGCCGAGTTCCAGAAGCTGCTGGTCGGGGGCATCCGCTCGGCCGCGGGCGTGGAGCCGTTCTGCCGCTAGCGCGCCCCGGAGCGACGTGACGCCTTCCCCGGATCACCTGACCGGCGGTATAAGTAACTATCTAGTTCGTTTGTTAGGTCGGTACCCCAGCGAGGAGCGGCGATGACAGCACCGAACAGCTCCGCCTACCTGGTAGGCCTGATCGGCTCGGGCATCGCCACCTCGCTGACCCCCCGGCTACACGAACAGGAGGCGGACGCCCTGGGCATCCGCTACCTCTACCGCGTCCTCGACCTCGACTCCACCGCGGCAACCGCGGCCGACCTCATCACCGCCACCCGGCTGACCGGCTACGACGGCCTCAACGTCACCCACCCGGCGAAGCAACTCGTCCTGACCCACCTGGATCAGCTCTCCCCCGAAGCGACCGTGATCGGCGCCGTCAACACCATCACGTTCACCGACGGGAGGACCACCGGCCACAACACCGACTCGACGGGCTTCACCCGCGCCCTGACCACCGGCCTCCCCACCGCCGCCCTGAACACCGTCGTACTCCTGGGCGCCGGCGGCGCGGGCGCCGCGATCGCACACGCCCTGCTGTCCCTGGGCGTGACCGACCTCCGCGTGATCGACCGGGAACCGACCCGCGCCACCGCTCTGGCGGACCGCCTCGGCACCCGCGCCACCGCGCGAGAACCGGCCGACCCCACCGTGCTGGCCGACGCGGACGGCCTGGTCCACGCGACCCCCACCGGCATGGTGGGCCACCCGGGCCTCCCGCTGCCCCCCGACCGCCTGCACCCCGACCTGTGGGTCGCCGACATCGTGTATCGCCCGCTGACCACCGAACTGCTGGCCGCCGCCCGGGCAAGGGGCTGCCGGGTGCTCGACGGCGGCCGCATGGCCGTGTTCCAGGCGGCCGACACCTTCCGGCTCATCACCGGCCGCGAACCCGACGCGGACCGGATGCTCCACCACTTCGACTCGTTGGCGAGGAGGTAGGACGTGCTCACCGCCCAGGACGTGCGCACCGCCCAACCCGAAACCGCGACCGGTCTCAGCATCGCGACGGTCTGCCTGTCCGGCACGCTCGAGGACAAGCTCGCCGCGGCCGCGGCCACCGGTTTCGACGCGGTCGCGCTCGCGCGGGCCGACCTGGTCGCGTCGCCGCTGTCGCCGGAGCAGGTGCGGCAGCGGTGCGCGGACCTGGGCCTGCGCATCGACCTCTACCAGGCGCTCCACGACTTCGAGGCGGTCCCCCCGGACGTGCTGCGCACCAACCTGCGGCGCGCCGAGCGCACGTTCGAGCTGATGGCACGGCTCGGCGTGAGCACGCTGGTGGTCGGCTCGACACTGTCCGCGGACGCCGTCGACGACGACGAGCTCGCGGCCGAGCAGCTGCGCACCCTCGCCGCGCGGGCCGCCGAGCACGGGCTGCGCATCGCCTACGAGGCGCTGGCGTGGGCCCGGTTCGTCGACACGGTCGAACACGCGTGGCGGATCGTGCGCCGGGCGGGCCATCCCGCGCTCGGGCTCTGCGTCGACAGCTTCCACGTGCTCAGCAGGAGCGGTGACCTCACCGGTCTGCGGATCATCCCCGGGGAGAAGGTGTTCGCGCTGCAGCTCGCGGACACCCCGCCCCGGCACATGGACCTGGAGCGGTGGAGCACGCACCACCGGCTCTTCCCCGGCCAGGGCGCGTTCGACCTCGTCGGCTTCACCCGCACGGTGCTCGCCACCGGCTACTCGGGTCCGCTGACGCTCGACGTGACCAACGACGTGTTCCGCCAGGCCGACCCGCGGCGCACGGCGACCGACGCGATGCGCTCGCTCATCGGTGTGCGGGACGGGCTGGTGGGCGGCACCGCGGCGCCCGCGCTCACCGGGCACGCGTTCACGGAGCTGGCGGTGGACGAGGCGTCCGGGCCGGTGCTGGCCCGCACCCTCGCCGCGCTCGGGTTCGCCAACACCGGCCGGCACCGGTCCAAGCCCGTGCGGCTGTGGGAACAGGGCGCCGCGCGGGTGTTGCTGAACGCGACCCCGCGTGCCACGTCGGCGCCCGGCACCGCCGAGATCACCGCGCTCGCGTTCGAGAGCCCGGACCCCGCCGCGTCGGCGGGACGGGCGGAACGGCTCCTGGCCCCGGTCCTCCCCCGCTCGCGACAACCCCAGGAGGCCGACCTGCCGTCGGTGTCCGCCCCGGACGGCACGGCGGTGTTCTTCTGCCACACCGGCGACGAGCGCAACGACTGGCTCGCGGACTTCACGCGGACCGGCGCGCGTCCCGGGGAGCTGCTCACGGCCGTCGACCACGTCTCGCTGACCGAGCCGTTCGACGACTTCGACCAGTCCACCCTCTTCTACCGGACCGTGCTCGGCCTGCGTGCCCAGACGGCGACGGAGTTCGCGGCGCCGTTCGGCCTCATCCGGAGCAGGGCCGCCACGGATCCGCGGCACCGCGTGCGGATCACCCTGAACGCCGCGGTGTACCGGCGGGGCAGCTGGGCGCCGGCGGTGCCGGAACCCCAGCACATCGCGTTCCGGACCGACGACGCGATCGCGGCGGCGAAGGCCATGCGTGCGCTGGGCGCCCCGCTGCTGCCGATCCCCGGCAACTACTACGACGACCTGGACGCCCGGCTCGAGCTGCCGCCGCGGCTGCTGGCCGACCTGCGGGCGAACTCGGTCATGTACGACCGCGACGAGCACGGCGAGTACCTGCACTTCTGCACGGACATGCTCGGCTCGCGGGTGTTCTTCGAGGTCGTCCAGCGCGTCGGCGGTTACCACGGGTACGGGGACGCGGGCGCCACGCCGGTGCGCATGACCGCCCACCGGCAGCGCCGCCTGGTCGCGACCGCCGTCGTCCCGCGACCGCCGGCGCCCCGGCAGCCGGGCCGGGAGTACTCCGTGGCGCACCTGTCCGCGCTGACCCTGTCCCCACCGGAGTTGGTGTCGGCGGCGGCCGCC